>DAINQO010000389.1:0-2636 GCA_036742625.1 Microvirga sp. | reverse complement strand
TGACTTCTCTTCGAGTCGTCATCCCGCTCTACCTCATTGTTTGAGCATGATCTTTCCCGAAAACCGGTAGCCACTTTTCGGGATCATGCTTTAAGAGGCGTCGACCTCCCGCGAAGCGCGCCGCTTGTCAAAGCTCGTTCACCTCCAGGTCTTGCGCGCCGTCGCGGCGCTGTCCGTCGCGATGCTGCACGCGCAGCACGACGCCGCAACGCTTGCCGAGCGCGCCGGCGGCGCCTTCGCGCCGATCGCCGCGTTTCCCTGGGAGGCCGGCGTCGACGTGTTTTTCGTCATCTCGGGCTTCATCATGGTCCACGCCTCGGCGCCGCTGTTCGCGGCCCCAGGCGGCGGCCGAACCTTTCTCGCCCGCCGCATCGCCCGCATCGTGCCGATCTATTGGGCCGTCACGACCCTCTATCTCGCGATCGCGCTCGCGGTGCCGGAATTCCTCAACCGCGAATTCCTCGGCGGGCCCTATGTCGTCGCCTCCTATCTGTTCATTCCGGCGACGCGGCCGGACGGGCTCGTGCAGCCACTCTATGGCCTCGGCTGGACGCTGAACTATGAGATGTTCTTCTACGCGCTGTTCGCGCTGGCGCTCGGACGCTCGCGGCGCGCCGCCGTGCTCGGCCTCGGCGCCGTCCTCGCCGCGCTCGTCGCGCTCGGGTATGCGCTCGGGCCGCTGCCGGAGCCGCTGCGGTTCTGGACCGACCCGATCATCCTCGAGTTCATCTACGGCATGGCGCTCGGGCTCATCCATGCGGAGGGCGTCCGCCTCGGTCCCGTGCCGCGTGCGCTCCTTTCCATTGCGGCCCTTGCGATGCTCGTCGCGGTGGCGACGCGTCACGGCGAGCTCGCGACGGCCTTCCGCGCCCTCGCCTACGGCATCCCGGCGGCGATGCTCGTCGCAGCGCTCGCCTTCGGCCGCGGCGACGGCGCAGGCGGTCGCCTGGCCCGGGCGGGCACCGCGGTCGGCGACGCTTCCTATGCGCTCTACCTCATCCACCCGTTCGTGATTCGCGCCGGGCGCGAGATCGTCTGGCGAGCCGGCCTTGCCGGGCTCATCGGGCCGTGGACCTTCGTGCTTCTGTCGCTTTCGGGAGCCGTCCTCGCGTCGGTCGCCGTCTACCGCCTGTTCGAGCGCCCGGCGACCGCGTGGCTGCGGGCGCGGCTGCGCGCCTGATCGCGGGCTGCCCTTGCCGGCCGGCCGGTATATAGAAAGCCGACCCACCACGAGGATCCGCCATGAACGCGCGCGACGAACGCCCGGCCGGCGCGAGGCCGCTCCACCTCAACATCATCGGCGGCAGGCGCGTGCCGGCCGCGGACGATCGCACCATCGACGTGGTCTGCCCGTCCGACGGCAAGCCTTTCGCGGCGATCGCGCGCTCCGGCGCCGCCGACATCGATGCCGCCGTGAAGGCGGCGCGCGCCGCGTTCGACGGCGCTTGGGGCCGGCTCACGGCGACGGAGCGCGGCCGGCTGCTGCTGCGGCTCGGCGAGGCGGTCGCGGCGCGCGTCGAGGAGCTCGGCGCGCTTGAGTCTCAGGACACCGGCAAGCCGATCTCTCAAGGCCGCGCCGACATCGTCGCGACGGCGCGCTATTTCGAGTTCTACGGCTCGGCCGCCGACAAGGTCCACGGCGAGACCATCCCGTTCCTCAACGGCTATACGGTCGCTGTGGTGCGCGATCCGCATGGCGTCACGGGCCACATCGTGCCGTGGAACTATCCAAGCCAGATCTTTGGCCGCTCGGTCGGAGCATCCCTCGCCTGCGGCAACGCCTGCGTCGTCAAGCCCGCCGAGGACGCCGGGCTCTCGCTCATCCGCATCGCCGAGCTCGCGCTCGAGGCCGGCTTTCCGGAGGGCACGCTGAACGTCGTCTCGGGGTTCGGCGAGGAGGCGGGCGCCGCGCTCGCGAGCCACCCCGGCATCGACTTCGTCTCGTTCACCGGCAGTCCCGAGGTCGGCACGCTGATCCAGGCGGCGGCGGCCAGGAACCATATCGGCTGCACGCTCGAGCTCGGCGGCAAGTCGCCGCAACTCGTCTTCGCCGATGCCGACCTCGCCGGCGCCGCGCCGGTGCTGGTGCGCGCCATCATCCAGAACGGCGGCCAGACCTGCTCGGCCGGAAGCCGTCTCCTCGTCGAGCGCCGCGCCTATGATGCGGTCGTCGGCGCCGTCGCCGAGCGGTTCGCGCGCGTCACCGCCGGGCCGCATGACCGCGACCTCGATCTCGGCGCCATGGTCAATGCCGGCCAGAAGCGCCGCGTCGAGGGCTTCGTCGCGCGGGCCCGCGATGCCGGCGTTCCGGTGATCGCCGAGGGCCGCGTCGACGCCGATGCGCCGGCCGGCGGCTACTACGTCAAGCCGACGCTGTTCGGCCCCGTCCCGCGCTCAAACGACCTTGCCGTCGAGGAGGTGTTCGGGCCGGTGCTGTCGGTGATCCCGTTCGAGGACGAGGCCGACGCGATCCGGCTCGCCAACGGCACGCCCTACGGCCTCGTCGCCGGCGTCTGGACCGGCGACGCACGCCGTTCGATGCGGGTCGCGCGCGCCATGCGCTGCGGCCAGGTGTTCGTCAACGGCTTCGGCGCCGGCGGCGGCATCGAGCTGCCCTTCGGCGGCGTCAAGCGCTC
>DAINQO010000388.1:0-2636 GCA_036742625.1 Microvirga sp. | reverse complement strand
CGAGGCGCCACATCAGCGGGTCCTTGGCGCCGAGAAGCTGGGCGTGGCGCATGGCCCGGCGCATGATCCGGCGCAGCACGTAGCCGCGACCCTCGTTCGAAGGCAGCACGCCGTCGGCGACGAGGAAAGACACGGCGCGCAGATGGTCGGCGATGACCCGGTGCGACGCCTTTTGCGGCCCATCGGCGGAGACATGGGTCAGGTTCTCGACGGCGCCGATCAGCGCCCGCATCATGTCGGTGGCGTAGTTGTCGTGCGTGCCCTGCAGGACGGCGGAGATGCGCTCGAGGCCCATGCCAGTGTCGATCGAGGGCTTCGGCAAGGGTACGCGCTCGCCGGGCCGGAGCTGCTCGTACTGCATAAAGACGAGGTTCCAGATCTCGATGAACCGATCGCCGTCCTGATCGGGCGAGCCCGGCGGGCCGCCGGGGATGCTCTCGCCGTGGTCGTAGAAGATCTCGGAGCACGGACCGCACGGGCCGGTGTCGCCCATCTGCCAGAAATTGTCCGAGGTCGGGATGCGGATGATCTTCGACTCCGGCAAGCCGGCGATCTTCCTCCAGAGATCGAACGCCTCGTCGTCCTCGGAAAAGACGGTGACCAGGAGCTTGTCCTCGGCGAGGCCGAACTCCTGGGTGATCAGCCGCCAGGCGAGCTCGATCGCGACGTCCTTGAAATAGTCGCCGAAGGAGAAGTTGCCGAGCATCTCGAAAAAGGTGTGGTGCCGAGCGGTGTAGCCGACATTGTCGAGGTCGTTGTGCTTGCCGCCGGCGCGCACGCATTTCTGCGACGTGACGGCGCGCGAATAGGGCCGCTTCTCGATCCCGGTGAAGACGTTCTTGAACTGCACCATGCCGGCGTTGGTGAACATCAGCGTCGGGTCGTTGCGCGGCACGAGCGGGCTCGACGGCACGACCTCGTGCCCGTGCTTCGAAAAATAATCGAGAAAGGCCGACCGGATTTCGTTGACGCCGCTCATTGGGAGAGATGCCCGGGGGGTGCTGGCACGGCCGCGCGAGGGTGCCAGGTGCTTGTTTCGCCACGGTTCTAATCGGGGGGCAAGGGTCTGTCGAGGCGCACTCCGCCAGGTCGTCCCGGCCGCAGCCCTCGGGTCCGGCCTTGGGCCGGCTGAACGACAGGCGCCGCAAAGCGCCGGTGTCCACGAGCACCGCCGGCGCATGGATTCCGGATCGCGCCTATGGCGCGTCCGGGATGACCCAGACGAAAAAAGCCGCCGCGATCGCTCGCGGCGGCTTTTGAGCGTCAGGGCCTCGCGAGGCTTTAAGCCACGCCCTCGTCGAGGTCTTCGGCGCTCGGGCTCGCGTTCTCGAGGATGCGCTCGGCGACGAGACCGGAGTTCTGGCGGATCGCCGCCTCGATCCGGTTCGCAATGTCGGGGTTCTCGCGCAGGAAGCTCTTGGCGTTCTCGCGTCCCTGGCCGAGGCGTTGGCTGTCGAAGGAGAACCAGGAGCCCGACTTCTCGACCATGCCGGCCTTCACCCCGAGGTCGATGAGCTCGCCGACCTTGGAGATGCCCTCGCCGAACATGATGTCGAACTCGACCTGCTTGAATGGCGGCGCGACCTTGTTCTTCACCACCTTGACCCGGACCTGGTTGCCGACCGCCTCGTCGCGCTCCTTGAGCGTCGAGATGCGGCGGATGTCGAGCCGCACCGAGGCGTAGAACTTGAGCGCGTTGCCGCCGGTCGTCGTCTCCGGCGAGCCGTACATGACGCCGATCTTCATCCGGATCTGGTTGATGAAGATCACCATCGTCTTCGAGCGCGAAATCGAGCCGGTGAGCTTGCGCAACGCTTGGCTCATGAGCCGTGCCTGCAGGCCCGGCTGCACGTCGCCCATCTCGCCGTCGAGCTCGGCCTTCGGGGTCAGCGCCGCGACCGAATCGACGACGAGCACGTCGATGGCGCCGGAGCGCACGAGCGTGTCGGCGATCTCGAGGCCCTGCTCGCCGGTGTCCGGCTGCGAGATCAGGAGGTCGTCGAGGTTGACGCCGAGCTTGCGGGCATAGATCGGGTCGAGGGCGTGCTCGGCATCGACGAAGGCGCAGACGCCGCCGGTCCTCTGGGCCTCGGCGATGACGTGGAGCGCGAGCGTGGTCTTGCCCGAGGATTCCGGCCCGTAGATCTCGATCACCCGGCCGCGCGGCAGCCCGCCGACGCCGAGCGCGATGTCAAGCCCGAGCGAGCCGGTCGAGACGGTCTCGATCTCGACCGGCTTCGCGCCCTTGCCGAGCCGCATGATCGAGCCTTTGCCGAAGGCGCGCTCGATCTGCGACAGCGCCGCGTCGATCGCCTTCGACTTTTCCTTGTCCTGCATGGGCGAGCTTTCCACTAACCTGAGCGCCGACTGTGACATGGCAACGGTCCTTATGGCAGAGGGAAATTCGGATTCGCAAAGCCTGTGCAGGGGATTTATGTACCCTGTTTGTTCTCACGCGCAAGTTCTTTTTTCGTTCTCATGCTGGTCGCCGCGGCAGTGGGGCGAAAAGCTCACACGCGCCCACCGGGAGTCGGCTACTCCGCGACGGCCTGCTTCACCGCCTCGACGAGCTGCTTCAGGCTGAAGGGCTTGGCGAGGAAGTTGAACTCCTCGCCTTCGGGCAGGTTCTTGCGGAA
>DAINQO010000387.1:0-2639 GCA_036742625.1 Microvirga sp. | reverse complement strand
AGCCGAAAGGGCGTCATGAACCTCCACGAAGCGCCGCCGAACCCGGCCGGCTATCCGGTCCTGGCGATCGACGCCAAGGCCGAGCCGACCCTCAAGAACCCGGAGGCGGAGGCGTTCTACACCGAGGCGCTGCGCCACCTCGTCGAGCTCGGGGTGCCGTTCCTCCTCGCCGGCACCTACGCGGTCTCGGCCTATACCGGCATCAGCCGCGCGACGAAGGACCTCGACGTCTTCTGCAAGGCCGGCGACTACCCGCGCATCCTGTCGCATTTCAAGGAGCGCGGGCACGCAATCGAGGTCGAGGACGAGCGCTGGATCGGCAAGGTCTACAAGGGCCCGCATTTCTTCGACGTGATCTTCGCCTCCTCGAACGGCACCATGCCGGTCGGCGACGAGTGGTTCGAGAACGCGCGCCAGATCGAGGTCTTCGGCACGCCGGTGCGCATCGTCGGGCCGACGGAGCTCGTATGGTCGAAATGCTTCATCCAGCTCCGCCACCGCTACGACGGCGCCGACGTCGCCCACACCATCCTCAAGGCCCACGAGGCGATCGATTGGCGGCGCCTCCTCGCCTACATGGAGGTGCATTGGGAGGTGCTGCTGATGCACCTCCTGAACTTCCGCTGGATCTACCCGACCGAGCGCGACAAGGTCCCGCGCTGGCTGATGGACGAGCTCCTCGAGCGCGTGCGCCACCAGCTCGAGCTGCCGCCGCCGCAGATGAAGGTCTGCCGCGGCCGCATGTTCTCGCGCATCGACTACGAGATCGACGTCAAGGAATGGGGCTTCGCCGACGTCGGCGGCGAGGGCGAGTGGCGCAACGATTGAGGCACATAAATGGCTGAGGGCAACGGCAGGCTGAAGGTCGCGGCGATCGGCGATCTGCACGTCAAGGAGGACCAGGCGGCGCCCTATCGCGAGCTCTTCGCCGAGATCGCCAAGGCCGCCGACGTGCTCGTGCTCACCGGCGACCTCACCGATCTCGGCAAGCCGAAGGAGGCCGAGATCCTGGCCGAGGATCTGCGTCATTGCTCGGTGCCGGTGATCGCCGTCCTCGGCAACCACGACTACGAATGCGGCCATGTCGACGAGGTGCGGGAGATCTTTCGCGGCGCCGGCGTGCGGCTCCTCGATGGCTCCTCCTGCGAGGTCGAGGGCGTCGGCTTCGTCGGCGTCAAGGGCTTCGTCGGCGGCTTCGGCCGGCGCATGCTCGGCGCCTTCGGCGAGCCGGCGATCAAGCTCATGGTCCAGGAGAGCACGAACGAGGCGATGCGGCTCGAGAACGCCATGCGCAGCGTGCGCTCGGAGCGCTCGGTGGTCGTGCTGCACTACGCGCCGATCCCGGAGACGATCGCCGGCGAGCCGCTCGAGATCTTCCCGTTCCTCGGCTCCTCGCGCCTCGCCGAGACGATCGACCGCTTCAAGGTCTCGGCGGTGGTGCACGGCCACGCCCACCGCGGCGCCTACGAGGGCAGGACCCCGGGTGGAGCGCCGGTCTACAACGTCGCCCGCCAGATCGAGAAGCCGTCCGGGCGTCCCTACGCGCTCATCGAGGTCTGACGCCCTCGCCTCGCCCGCCGCCGCAGCCTATATGGGCCGAAAGGCGCGTACAGGACACCCATGGCCGGCATTTCCCTGACCCTTGAGGGGTCGAACATCCAGCTTTCGTTCCAGAAGGGCGAGCAGACGACCGCGGTGCTGATGGACCAGCGCACCGCGCAGGGGCTGTTCCAGGCGCTCGGCCAGATGCTGAGCGCGATGGGCGGCGAGGGCGACGAGATCGAGGGCGAGCTCGTCGACGTGACCTCGCCCTCGATCGACATCGGCCTCGACGAGGCCGGCCAGGCCGTGCTCGCGCTCCAGGCCGGGCCGCTGCCGCCGTTCATGCTGCGGTTGAAGGACGACGAGGCCCGCCACATCGCCCAGAGCCTGATGGAGATCCTGAACTCGCCGCCGGACGCCCGCACCTCGCAGGGCGGGCATTAGCTCGCGGTCATTCCGGGGCGGGCCGAAGGCCCGAACCCGGAACCCACGGCGACGTGAGGAGCGGAGCCATGGGTTCCGGGTTCTCCGCTTCGCGGAGCCCCGGTATGACAATGAGGTTCTGCCAACACCTTCGTGAACGGGCGTGATTCGCCACACGCGTCGCGCGGGCCCATATACGGCCGAGACAACAAGTATTCCGGAGGGACCATGATGACGAGACGCACTGTCGGCCTGGGGGTCGCGGGCGCCGCGGCCGCGGCCGGCCTGTCGAAGCTGTTCGGCGGCGCGTCGGAGGCGGCGCCGGCGAAGACCTTCCCGGTCTCGCTTCCCGACGAGGAGTGGAAGAAGAAGCTCTCGCCCGAGCAGTACTACGTGCTGCGCCAGCACGGCACCGAGCGCGCCGGCTCGAGCCCGCTCGACCGCGAGAAGCGCCGCGGCACCTTCATCTGCGCCGGCTGCGGCCAGGACCTCTTCTCCTCGGAGACGAAGTTCGATTCCGGCACCGGCTGGCCGAGCTTCTTCCAGCCGCTCGAGGGCAAGGTCGAGACCTCGGAGGACAACACCTTCTTCATGCGCCGCACGGAGGTGCATTGCGCGAACTGCGGCGGCCATCTCGGCCACGTCTTCGAGGACGGGCCGAAGCCGACGGGCCT
>DAINQO010000386.1:0-2656 GCA_036742625.1 Microvirga sp. | reverse complement strand
ACGTCGCGCCCGAAGGTCACCGAGAGCGTCGAGGCGTTCGAGAGATAGAAATAGGCGAGCGCGGCGATCGAGATGTAGAGCTGCAGCGGATCGACGCCTCTGCGGATCGTGCCCGCGCTCGCCCCGCGCTTGAGGATCGTCGCCATGGTGGCGATCAGGGGCGAGTTCATGGCCGGGATCTGCTTCGATTTCTTGAGATGGCGCGCCTTGTGCAGGTTCTCCGAGTTCAGCATCATCATGAACTCGGGATGCTCGACGAAGTAGTCCCAGGTGAAGCGCACCAGGCGCTCGATCGCCTCGAGCGGCGCGAGGGCCGTCAGATTGAGCGCGCGCTCGGCGGCGCGGATGTCGTCGTAGGTCGCCTCGAGCGCGGCAAGGAACAATCCCTCCTTGTTGCCGAAATAGTAGTACAGCATCCGCTTGTTGGTGCGGGCGGCTTCGGCGATCCGCTCGATACGGGCACCGCCGAGGCCATGGCGGGCGAACTCGGCCCGGGCCGCCTCGAGAATGCGGCGGCGCGTCGCCTCGGCGTCGCGGACTGCGACGGGCTTTTGGCGGGGTGCGGCGTCCATCAGCGCACCGGCGGCGGGCCAAGGCCGAAGAACCGCAGCACCGCCTCCACCTGCCCCTCGAGCATGGCGCGTCCGCCCTGGACCCGACAGCCCCGCGTCTCGGCCTCCTGCAACAGCCGCGAGCGCGGCGCCTTGAGCACCACGTCGACGACGAGGCTGCCGGGCCGGATGCGTTCCGGGTCGACCGGCAGCGCGTCGTCCGCGCGCATGCCGAGCGGCGTGCAGTTGACGACGACGTCGAACCCTTCGGGCTCGGCCGCCCCGGTCTCGACCGCCAAGCCCGGATGGTGCGTGCGAAGCCCCTCCGCCAGGCGATCCCGGCGCGCCGCATCGACGTCCACGACCCGCAGGCGCGAGACGCCGGCATCGGCAAGAGCATGGGCGACCGCGCGGCCGGCGCCGCCGGCGCCGACGACGAGCGCGCTCTTGCCGGCGAGCGCATGGCCGGCCGCGAGGAGGCCGTTGACGCAACCGACGCCGTCGAAGTTGCCGCCGACCCAGCGCCCGTCGGGCTCGGTCCGGATCGCGTTGACGGCCCCGACCTTCTCCCCGTTCGGCTCGACGGCGTCGAGGAAATCGAGAACCGCGATCTTGTGCGGCACCGTGACGACGATGCCGTCGAGGTTGCGGATGGCGCGAAAGCCGATGAGCAGATCCGCAAGGTCCTCCGCCGCGACGTGCACCGGGAACAGGACAGCCTTCGCCCCGAGCCGCCGGAAGGCGGCGTTGAACGCGCCGGGCGAGCCGACCTGGGCCACGGGATCGCCGATGATCGCATAGAGCCGCGTCTCGCCGGAGAGCGGCAGCGGCAGCCCCGGGATTTCGTCCGGGACTTCGCCGGCAGCTATGGTGTCGTTCATCGGCGGGGCTCTCCGGGACGGCCGGTTGAAGGGCGAGCAGGGCCGATCCAATATCGCGCTTAGGGATTCCGCAAGCGGGCCGGAGAGGATCGTGGACGCAAGGACGCCGAAAGCGGAGGCGGAGGACCGGCACCGGGCGATCGCCGAGATGGTCCGCGACTTCGCCGCGACCGAGATCAAGCCCCGCGCCGCAGCGCTCGACGAGAGCGAGAGCTATCCCGAGGAGCTCTACCGCGATATGGCGCGGCTCGGGCTGTTCGGCATCACGACGCCGGAGGCGCTCGGCGGGCTCGGCGCCGACGTCGTCTCCTATGCGATCGTGATGGAGGAGCTCGCGCGCGGCTACGCCTCGGTCGCCGACCAATGCGGGCTCGTCGAGCTCGTCGCGACGCTGCTGTCCGAGCACGGCACGCCGGCGCAGCAGGAGCGCTACCTTGGGCCGCTGCTCGCCTTCGAGCGGCGTTGCGCCTATTGCATCACCGAGCCGGAGGCCGGCTCCGACGTCTCGGGCGTGCGCACGACGGCGGCGCGCGACGGCGCCGGCTTCAGGCTGACCGGCGAGAAGATCTGGATCCACAACGCGCCGGTCGCCGACTTCGCCGTCGTCCTCGCCCGCACCGATCCCGCGGCCGGCAAGCGCGGCATGTCGATCTTCCTCGTCGACGCCGATGCGCCGGGATACGAGCGCGGGCGCAAGGAGCACAAGATGGGCCAGCGCGCCTCGCAGGTCGGCGCGCTCGTCTTCAACGATGTCGCGCTCGGGCCCGAGGCGCTGCTTGGGGAGGAGGGCAGGGGCTTCCACATGATGATGAGCGTGCTCGACAAGGGCCGGGTCGGCATCGCCGCGCTCGCCGTCGGCATCCTGCAGGAGGCGCTCGACGAGTCGATCGCCTATGCCAGGACGCGGCGCCAGTTCGGGCAGGCGATCGCCGAGTTCCAGGCCGTGCAGTGGCTCGTCGCCGACATCGCCAAGGCGACCCACGCCGCGCGCCTCATGACCCGCCACGCGGCGGCCCGCCTCGATGCCGGCGAGCGGGCGAGCATCGACTGCTCGATGGCGAAATGCTTCGCCTCCGACGCCGCGGTCGAGCACACCGCGAACGCGGTTCAGGTCCACGGCGGCATCGGTTACATCCGCGGCACGCCGGTCGAGCGCCTCTACCGCGACGCCAAGATCACGCAGATCTACGAGGGCACGAACCAGATCCAGCGCATGATCATCGC
>DAINQO010000385.1:0-2704 GCA_036742625.1 Microvirga sp. | reverse complement strand
TTGCCGAACGTCGGCGAGGTGGTGCAGGCCGTGAAGGCGGTGACGTACCGGTGAGCAATGGAGCAACGGGCGCAAGTCCAGGGCTGGTGCTCGGCATCGGAATGATAGGGCTCGTTCTAGCGGGCGGAGCTTGGGCGTGGTTCTCCTATCAGCAACGGAGCCGCGGCTATGAAGAAGGTTCGATCTGCGCGCGCGAGTTGCAGAACCGCTCTGGCTGGTGGACGGCTTTTTTCCTCGGGACGACCAGTTACGATCCGAAGGATCCCGACGGCAGCACGCGCAAAACGGCCGAGGCCATCATGAGGGCAGAGAACGCAAATCGGGACGAGTTTGTTGCCATTGTTGACAGGGTAGACTTTGCGCAGCGAACCGGAATCGCTCGCGAGGTGATTTGCCTGCCCGATCCGAAGGCACGAGGCGTCGCGTGGCCGTTCGAGGAGTTCAAGCGATGCGACGACACGCTGAAGAGCCGCCTCAAAGCAGATCGCGAAGTTTGCCGGGTCAGTTTCGAGAAGGACATTATCCGTCATCTGTCCGAACGCTATCCCTGTGCGAAGGCAGGAGGCGCCGGTATGGCTGGTCCCAGATTCGAAGCTCTCTCGGTCCCCCCAGACGCCCTCGAGAGGGGCGGGCATGAGGTGCTGCGGGCCTCAATCGTCGATGGCGGCGTCAGCGTCGCGCTGCGGCGCTCCTTCGACGACCCCTTCACCTGGGGCGTCCTCCTCGTCGATCTCGCCCGCCACGCGGCGCGCATCTACGCCCTGGAGACCGACCTCTCCGAGGACGAGGCGCTGGAGCAGATCCGCGCCGGCCTGCAGGCCGAGCTCGACCGCCCGACCGACCCCGGCTCGACGCGGGCGGTGAACTGATGGCGATGCTTCGGATCGCGCGCCTTGGCCTCCCCCTTGCAGGGAGGCCCGACTCGCCGAAGGCGAGCGGGGTGGGGGTCGCGGGGCCAGGGCTTGCCCCTGGTGTTTCGGCTTCGCCGCTGATGCAGCGCTCCTTCGGCGCCGCGCTCCACCCCACCACCCCCACCCGGCTCGGCCTTCGGCCGAGTCCGACCTCCCCGCAAGGGGGAGGTAGAAGCTCAGGATCAGTCCTCATGCCCATCAACATCCTGATGCCCGCCCTGTCGCCGACGATGGAGAAGGGCAACCTTGCGAAGTGGCTCAAGAAGGAGGGCGACACGGTCAAGTCCGGCGACGTCATCGCCGAGATCGAGACCGACAAGGCGACCATGGAGGTCGAGGCGGTCGACGAGGGCGTGCTCGCGAAGATCGTGGTGCCGGAAGGCACGGCCGACGTGCCGGTGAACCAGCTCATCGCGCTGATCGCCGGCGAGGGCGAGGACCCGAAGAGCGTCAGCGCGGCCGGCGGGGGTGGCGCTTCGGCGCCGGCGAAGGCCGAGGCACCAAAGCCCGCGCCGCCCGCGGCGCCGCCAGCCGCGCTGCCCGCGGCCGCACAGGCTGCTCCCACGCCGGCAGCGGCACCGCAGGCCGCTGCGAAGCCGAACGGCGGCGGGCAGGGCGGGCGCGTCGTCGCTTCGCCGCTCGCGCGCCGCATCGCCAAGGAGGCCGGGCTTGAGATCGCGATGATCCAAGGCTCGGGCCCGCATGGCCGGGTGATCGAGCGCGACGTGCGCGCTGCCGCCGCCGGCGCTCCGTCGAAGGCCGCGCCAGCCGCAGCCGCAGCCGCCGCTCCTGCCGCGGCGGCAAAGCCCCCGGCGCCGGCGGCGCCGTCCGACGCGCAGGTCAAGGCGCTGTTCGAGCCCGGCTCCTACGAGGAGATTCCGCACGACAACATGAGGAAGACCATTGCGCGCCGCCTCACCGAGGCGCGCCAGACGGTGCCGCAGTTCTACCTCACCATGGATTGCGAGATCGACGCGCTGCTGAAGCTCCGCGAGCAGGTCAACGCCGCCGCGCCGAAGGACAAGGACGGCAAGGCGGCCTGGAAGGTCTCGGTCAACGACATGGCGATCAAGGCGCTCGCCATGGCGCTGATGCGGGTGCCGGACGCCAACGTCACCTGGACCGAGGGGGCGATGCTGCGCCACAAGCACGCCGATGTCGGCGTCGCGGTGGCGCTCCCGGGCAACGGACTCATCACGCCGATCATCCGCGCCGCCGAGACGAAGACGCTGTCCGTCATCGCGAACCAGATGAAGGATTTCGCCGCGCGCGCCAAGAACCGCAAGCTCAAGCCCGAGGAATACCAGGGCGGCACGACCGCGGTCTCGAACCTCGGCATGTTCGGCATCAAGGAGTTCACGGCGGTGATCAACCCGCCGCACTCGACCATCCTCGCCGTCGGCGGCGGCTCGCAGCGCGCGGTCGTCCGCAAGGGCGAGCTCGCCGTCGCGACGGTGATGAGCGTGACGCTGTCCTGTGATCACAGGGCGGTCGACGGGGCGCTCGGCGCGCAGCTCATCGCGGCGTTCAAGGAGCTGGTCGAGAACCCGATGGGGATGTTGGTTTAATGGCTGTCATGCCCGGGCTCGTCCCGGGCATCCCGATACGCGAGGCGCAGCTCTTCCAATCGAGATGGCCGGGTCAAGCCCGGCCATGACAGGAGCCAACGATGGCTGACACCTACGACATCCTCGTCATCGGCGCCGGGCCCGGCGGCTACGTCACGGCGATCCGCGCCGCGCAGCTCGGGTTCAAGGCCGCGGTCGTCGACCGCGAGCATCTCGGCGGCATCT
>DAINQO010000384.1:0-2704 GCA_036742625.1 Microvirga sp. | reverse complement strand
GCTACTACCAGGAGATCGGCCGCGCCGGCCGCGACGGGCTGCCGGCCGACACGCTCACCCTCTACGGCTTCGACGACATGGCGCTGCGCCGCCGCCAGATCGCCGAGAAGGACATCGCCGACGAGCGCCGCCAGAGCGAGACCAGGAAGCTCGAGGCGATGATCGCGCTCTGCGAGGCCGCGACCTGCCGGCGCCAGGCGCTGCTCGCCTATTTCGGCGAGGACAGCCCGGCGGGTTGCGGCCATTGCGACCTCTGCCGCGGCGGCGTGCCGCTCGCCGACGCCACGGTCGACGCCCAGAAGGCGCTCTCGGCGGTGGCGCGCACCGGCGGGCGCTTCGGCGCCGGCTACATCACCGACATCCTGATCGGCCGCGAGACCGAAATGATCCGCCGCAACGGCCATGCGGGGTTGAAGACCTTCGGCGTCGGGCAGGACAAGTCGCAGCGCGTCTGGCGCTCGGTCATTCGTCAGCTCTTCGCGGCCGGCGCGCTCGACGAGACCGGCGGCGAGTATCCGGGCCTTCGCCTGACGGAAAAGGGCGAGGCGATCCTGTTCGGCCGCGAGCGGGTGCGGCTCCGCGCCGAGCCCGAGCGCCGCCAAAGGCGCGAGCGCCAGCGCGGCCCGCTCGTCGACGGCGCCGCCGCGGGCTTATCGCCCGCCGACGAGCCGCTGTTCCAGCACCTGCGTTCGGTGCGCGGCGCCATCGCGAGAGCCGAGGGCGTCGCCGCCTTCATGGTCTTCCCCGACCGCAGCCTCATCGAGATGGCGCGCCTGCGCCCCCTCGACCTCGCGGCGCTGCGGTTGGTGCACGGCGTCGGCGACCGCAAGATCGCGGCCTACGGCTCCGCGTTCGTCAACGCGGTGCGGCAGTTCCTGGGGCAGTGAGCGACCCGACGGTGCATCGGTTCGCCACGATCCATGCGGTCACCGACTCCGGTGACCGATCACCAGGAGCGACGCTGCAATCTGCAAACAGGCGGCAATACCGAACGGAAGCGTGTAATCGGCTTCGACATCTCGCAACCAGCCGAGCACGGCCGGCGCGAAAGCGAAGACAGCCTGATTGATCGCGGTGATGAGCGCCACGACTTTGGCCGTGTCTGCGGCGGTGAACTCCTTCTGCACGATGAGCGGCGGCAGCGAGATCAGGTTGCCCACGCCGAGCCCGAACAGGATACAGCCGCAGAGCAGGGCGGCCGTACCGCTGCCGAATGTCAGCAGCACCGTGCCGCACGCCTGAAGCGCGAAATTGAGCGATGCGGCGAGGCGCCGGTCGCGGGTGCCGAGCGCCCAACCGAGAATCGTGCGGCCGGCGACGGCGCAGACCGTCGTGAGGCTGATCGCCCAAGCCGAGCCGCTCGATCCAAGTTCCGGAGCGAGGCGCACGAGAAGATGCGCGAAGATGCCGATCTGGGCGAAGAGGCCGAGCGCAAACGCGCCGGAGATGGTCGCGAAACGTCGATCGCGCAGCAGGTCGACGCGGCGCCTGGCCGGCGGCGCGGCCTTGGCCT
Source organism: Microvirga sp. (assembly GCA_036742625.1). Taxonomy (GTDB): domain Bacteria; phylum Pseudomonadota; class Alphaproteobacteria; order Rhizobiales; family Beijerinckiaceae; genus JAJKJG01. Next base: position 1,191 of record DAINQO010000384.1, on the reverse strand, counting down.
GTGGTTCCGACTCCGCCGAGCCGGCCGCCTCCGGCTTTGGACGCAGGTATTTCGCTGCCAAAGGCCATAGGACAGCCGCCATCGCCAGGCCGATGAGCGCGGCAGCCGACGGCAATCCGAAGCAAGCGATCAGCACGACCCACAGCGGGACGAAGACAAGGCCGCCGATGCTGGCTCCGTTGAAGGCGAAGCTCAGCGCCTTCGGCCTGTCGCGCTCGAACCAGGGAGCCACCATGGCGTTTATCGCGGCGCCGCTGGTCGCGGCCCATCCGGCCCCGCTCGGCAATGCCGCGGCGAACAGCTGCCACGGCTCGCGGGCGTTCGACCAAGCAAGGATGCCGAGCGCCGCGAAGGCAACGCCCGCCTGCGTCACGCGCGCGATGCCAAAGCGCCGGTGCGCCTCGGGCAGGTATGTGACCAGCATGGCACTGAACAGGAAGTGGGCTGTGATCGGCCGAGACGCTCGATATCGCCCAGCCGCGCTCGGCATGAAGCGTCTGAAGGAAGACCGACGGGCCATAAAAGCCGACGCCCCAGGAGAAGGCGGCGACAAGGAAGGCGGCCCGTACGACCTTCCAGCCGAAGAAGCTCGGGGCTCTTGTCGCTTCGCGCATCGTCACCGACCCGAGCCTGCTCTTGGCGTCTTCGCTGGTCCCGAAGTAGGCTCGGCGAGGCGATCGGACTCGCCGGAATCGGACTCCGTCCCTGTAAGACGACGATGCTGAGCGCCGAGGAATGCGAACGAGCCCGCATCGGGCGAATGGCCGCGTATGACGGCCGGTTCTTCACCGGCGTGCGCACCACCGGAGTCTATTGCCGCCCGGTTTGCCCGGTGAGGCCGGCGCGCGCATGCAATGTCGAGTTCTTCCCTTCGGCCGCCGCGGCGGAAATGTCCGGTTACCGCCCTTGTCTTCGCTGCCGTCCCGAGGCGGCGCCCTTCTCCCCGGCGTGGAAAGGCTCCCGCACGACCGCCAACCGCGCCATGCGCCTCATCGCCGGCGGCGCGCTCGACACCCGCGGCGTCGAGGCCTTGGCGGCGCGTCTCGGCATCGGTCCCCGGCACTTGAGCCGGCTGTTCCAGAGGCATTTCGGGGCAAGCCCAATGCAGGCGGCGAAGACCGCGCGGATCCAAAGAGCCAAGCGTCTCATCGACGCGACCGACTTGCCGATGACCGAGATTGCGCTCCGCGC
>DAINQO010000383.1:0-2712 GCA_036742625.1 Microvirga sp. | reverse complement strand
CCTAACCCGTCCTTAACCATCACCTGCGAGCCTCGCCGACATGGTCGTGAAGCGCCGCCTTCGCCGATTCCTCCTGCCCTTGGCGCTCTACTGCGCGTCAGGCGCGGTGGTGGCGTATTTCGTCCATCATGCGAACCACGGCCATCGCGGCATGGAGGCGAAGCGGCAGCTCAAGATCCAGACCTACGAGCGCGGCCAGGAGCTCGAGGCGGTGAAGCTCGAGCGTCAGGAATGGGAGCGGCGCATCGCGCTCCTGCGCTCCGATCAGATCGACCGCGACCTCCTCGAGGAGCAGGCGCGGCTCATGCTCGGGCGCGTGCACCGCAACGACCTCGTCATCATCACCGGCCGCTGACCCGCGCATTTTCCGCGTTCAACTCGAATTGAGTTGATCTGCGATTCTCAAGAAAAATCAGCAGTTTACGGCTCTGGCGCGCGGGCCGACCCGGGATTTTCGGGCTCTCGCTTTCCACTCCCCGCTGGGTTAGAAGGCTTAGCAAGACAGTCCGGAGGCAACGATGGCCCTTGCTGCCCGCAGTGCCGGCCGCGCCGCGAAAGGCGCTCCCAAGGATCAGGCCCGCAAGTCCGGCCCGCAGTTCTCCAAGGACGAGGAGCTCCACGCCTATCGCGAGATGCTGCTCATCCGCCGCTTCGAGGAGAAGGCCGGCCAGATGTACGGCATGGGCCTGATCGGCGGTTTCTGCCATCTCTACATCGGCCAGGAGGCCGTCGTCGTCGGCATGCAGATGGCCTCGAAGGAGGGCGATCAGGTGATCACGGGATACCGTGATCACGGGCACATGCTGGTTTGCGGCATGGATCCGAAGGGGGTGATGGCCGAGCTCACCGGACGCCGCGGAGGCTACTCCAAGGGCAAGGGCGGCTCGATGCACATGTTCTCCAAGGAGAAGAACTTCTACGGGGGCCACGGCATCGTCGGCGCGCAGGTCGCGCTCGGCACCGGGCTCGGCTTCGCCAACTGGTACCGCGAGGACGGGCGCGTCTCCCTCACCTATTTCGGCGACGGCGCCGCGAACCAGGGCCAAGTCTACGAGAGCTTCAACATGGCGGAGCTGTGGAAGCTGCCGGTCGTCTACGTGATCGAGAACAACCGCTACGCCATGGGCACCTCGGTCTCCCGCGCCTCGGCCCAGACCGATTTCTCGAAGCGCGGCGTGTCGTTCAACATTCCCGGCGAGCAGGTCGACGGCATGGACGTGCGCGCCGTGCGCGACGCCGGCAGCCGCGCCATCGAGCATTGCCGGTCGGGCAAGGGCCCGTTCATCCTCGAGATGCAGACCTACCGCTACCGCGGCCACTCCATGTCCGACCCGGCGAAGTACCGCACCAAGGACGAGGTCACCCGCATGCGCGAGGAGCACGACCCGATCGAGCAGGTCCGCCGCCGCCTCGTCGAGCAGTGGCAGGTCGCCGACGACGAGCTCAAGAAGATCGACGGCAAGGTCCGCGAGGTCGTCAACGAGGCGGCCGAGTTCGCGACCCACGACCCGGAGCCGGACGTGTCCGAGCTGTGGACCGACATTCTTTTGGAGGCGCGCGCCTAGCGCGCTCCACGCCATCCCGGCCGAGCCGCAGACGAGAGCCGGGACCTTCCGTCGTAAGTGCGCTGTCCTCCAAGATCCCGGCTCTCCGCTTCGCTCCGGCCGGGATGACGAGAAACGAAGAGCATCCCATGGCGACCGACATCCTGATGCCCGCCCTCTCGCCGACGATGGAGCAGGGCAAGCTCGCGAAATGGCTCAAGAAGGAGGGCGATCCGGTAAAACCGGGCGATGTCCTCGCCGAGATCGAGACCGACAAGGCGACGATGGAGGTCGAGGCGATCGACGAGGGCATCCTGGCGAAGATCCTCGTGCCGGACGACACCGACAACGTCGCCGTGAACACGCCGATTGCGATCCTGGCCGGGGAGGGCGAGGACGTCGCGGCGGCGGCCGCGAGGGCGCCCGCCGCGCCGGCGCCGCAGCCGAACGGCGGCGGCCAGCCGGCGCCGACGCCCGACATGCAGGCCGAGGGCTTGGCCGACAAGCCGGCGCCCGTCGGGCGGCCGGGCACCGACCAGCAGCCGGCGCCGGCGGTGCTCAAGGGCGCCGGCTACGACGCCTCCGCGGAGATCGCGGAAGGGACCGAGATGGTCAACATGACCGTCCGCGAGGCGTTGCGCGACGCCATGGCCGAGGAGATGCGTCGCGACAAGGACGTGTTCGTCATCGGCGAGGAGGTCGCGGAGTATCAGGGTGCCTACAAGGTCACGCAGGGGCTGCTGCAGGAGTTCGGCCCGAAGCGCGTCGTCGACACGCCGATCACCGAGCATGGCTTTGCCGGCCTCGGCGTCGGCGCGGCGCTGACCGGACTTCGGCCGGTCGTCGAGTTCATGACCTTCAACTTCGCCATGCAGGCGATCGACCACCTCATCAACTCGGCCGCGAAGACGCTCTACATGTCGGGCGGCCAGATGGGCGCGCCGATCGTCTTCCGCGGACCGAACGGCGCCGCGGCGCGGGTCGGCGCCCAGCACTCCCAGGACTACGCCGCCTGGTACTCGAACGTGCCCGGCCTCAAAGTGGTGATGCCCTACACGGCGGCGGACGCGAAGGGCCTGCTCAAGAGCGCCATCCGCGACCCGAACCCGGTGATCTTCCTCGAGAACGAGATCCTCTACGGCCAGACCTTCCCGGTGCCGAAGCTCGA
>DAINQO010000382.1:0-2719 GCA_036742625.1 Microvirga sp. | reverse complement strand
CTTGACCAACAACACAGTCGCTCACCCGGTCGGCTCCGCCGACTCGACCTCTCCCCGCACACGCCCCGCACACGGGGAGAGGTGAAAATGGAGCAACGATGTCGACGAACGAGATGACCGGCGGTGAGGCGCTGGCCAGGATGATCGCGGCCCACAAGGGCGGGCCGATGTTCGGCATGGGCGGCTTCCAGCTCTTGCCGTTCTATGACGCCGCCCGCCGGCTGGGCTTAAGGCACCACCTCATCAACGACGAGCGCGCCGGCGTCTTTGCGGCCGACGCCTACGCCAAGGTGTCGGGGCGGGTCGGCCTTGCCGACGCGACGCTCGGCCCCGGCGCCACGAACCTCGTCACCGGGCTCGTCGAGGCGCTCAACGCCGGCACGCCGATGGTGGTGCTCGTCGGCGATTCGCACCGGCTGCATTCCTGGAAGAACATGACCCAGGAATCGCGCCAGACCGAGATCCTCAGGCCTGCGGCGAAGGAGCTGATCCGCATCGAGCGCGTCGAGCGCATCCCCGAGCTGATGCGCCGCGCCTTCGCGGTCGCGACATCGGGGCGGCCCGGTCCCGTCGTCGTCGACGTGCCGGAGGACATCTGCCACGCGACGCTGCCGTTCGAGGACGAGGATTTCTCGGCCAACCCAGCCCACGAGGCGGCGCCCGCGCTGCGCTGCCGGCCGGACCGCGCCTCGACCGCGCGCGCCGCGGCGCTTCTTGCGGAGGCCCGCCGCCCGCTCGTGCTCGCCGGCGGCGGCGTCCACATCAGCGGCGCCGCCGACGTGCTCACGGATTTCGCGCGCGCCCGCGCGATTCCGGTCGCGCACACCATGACGGGCAAGGGGGCGATCGCCTGCACCGATCCGCTCAGCGCCGGGCTGTTCGGCCGCTACGACCGCATCGCCAACGCGCTGATCGAGGAAGCCGACTGCCTCCTCGTCGTCGGCTGCAAGCTCGGCGAGATCGCGACGAAGCGCTACACCGTGCCGCCGCGGGGCAAGACGCTCATCCACCTCGACATCGTGGCCGAGGAGTTCGGCCGCACCACGGAGCCCGAGGTCGCGCTCTGGGGCGACGCCCGCGCCGGCATCGAGGATCTGCACGAGGCGCTGCGTGACGCGTCTCCGGCCCGCGGCGAATACGCAAAAGAGGTCGCGCGCCGCATGGGCGAATGGCGCGAGAGCGTCGCCGAGCGCTACACCTCGCAGGAGGTGCCGGTCTCGATGGGGCGCCTCATGGGCGAGCTCAACCGCCTGATGCCGGCCGACGGCATCCTCGTCGCCGACGGCGGCTTTGCGGCCCATTGGGGCGGGCTGCTCTACGACACGAAGCAGGCGGGGCGCGGCTTCGTGCCGGACCGCGGCTTCGCCTCGATCGGATACGGGCTGCCGGGCGCGATCGGAGCGGCGCTCGCCGCGCCGGCGCGCCAAGTCGTGAGCCTCACCGGCGACGGCGGCTTCAACATGATGCTCGGCGAGCTCGAGACCGCGCGCCGCATGGCGCTCGATTTCGCGATCATCGTCGTCAACAACGCCGCCTCCGGCTACGTCAAGGCGCTGCAGCACGTCATGTACGGCGAGGGCGCCTATCACGCCTCCGACCTCGCCGAGACCAACTACGCCAAGGTCGCGAAGGCGCTCGGCTGCACCGGCATCCGCGTCGAGGCGCCGGGCGCGGTCGGGCCGGCGCTCGAGCAGGCTTTCCGCACGCAGGGGCCGGTCGTCATCGACGTCGTCGTCACCCGCGATCCGGCCAAGATGCTGCCCGCCGTCGACAACCGCACGGTGCAGGTCAGGAAGGGGGATCGGGTCGCGTAACCGATTATCCGAGGACGGGGCCACCCTCCCAGACCCCTCATCCTGAGGTGCCCGCGTAGCGGGCCTCGAAGGACGCACCGTGTCGGTGCAGCGCCCGACCGCCGGTGCGTGCTTCGAGGCTCGTCGCTACGCTCCTCGCACCTCAGCATGAGGAGAGTTGTGAACGCCCATCACGAGAAGGCTTCAGCGCCGCCTGAAAGCAGTCGTGGCGACAGGCCCCTAGGCATCGCGGCTTCTCTTGGGTAAGCCAGCCGGCATCGTCCGTTCGAGAACCGAAACTCAAAGGGAGGTTGTTCCATGAGCCACAATCCCACCCGCCGCGGCATCGTCGCCGGCGCCGGCGCCCTTGCCGCCGGGCTTTCCGCGCCGTGGATCGCGCGCGCCCAGAGCTACAAGCCCGAATACAAGATCTCGACCGTCGTCGGCGCGCCGTTCCCGTGGGGGCTTGGCGCCGAGAAATGGGCGGCGCTCGTCAAGGAGCGCTCCGGCGGCAAGATCAACATGAAGGTCTATCCCGGCGCAGCGCTTGTCGGCGGCGACCAGACCAAGGAATTCACCGCCATGCGCCAGGGCGTGATCGACATGGCGGTCGGCTCGACCATCAACTGGTCGCCGCAGGTCGCGGAGCTCAACCTCTTCTCGCTCCCCTTCCTGATGCCCGACCACAAGGCGATCGACGCCATCACCGGCGGCGAGCCGGGGAAGAAGCTGTTCGAGATCATCGCCGCAAAGGAGGTCGTCCCGCTCGCCTGGGGCGAGAACGGGTTCCGCGAGCTGTCGAACTCGAAGCACGAGGTGAGGAAGCCCGCCGACCTCAAAGGCCTCAAGATCCGCGTCGTCGGCTCGCCCCTGTTCAACGAGACCTTCACGGCGCTCGGCGCCAACCCGACCCAGATGAGCTGGGC
>DAINQO010000381.1:0-2737 GCA_036742625.1 Microvirga sp. | reverse complement strand
CGAACGGGCGGGCCTTCACCGAGGCCTCGGTCGGGATGGCGCTCGCGACCCGCAACCTGATGCAGGATCTGCGCGAGGCCGGCGCCGTCACCGGCGGCCCGAAGCCGTTCTCGGCCCGCGACCGCTCGGCCTTCCTGTCGGCGCTCGACCTCGCCGTGGTGCGCCTTAAGCGCGCCGGCTTTACGGCTTCGGCATGAGCGAGCTCGATCTCGACCGCCGCACCGGTTGGCCGGACGACCTGCGGCTCTTCGTCGAGCGCTACCCGCGCGCGGTCTGGCCCGGCCACGCCAATCTCGGGCAGACGGCGCGGTTCTGGCTCGAGCGCCACGACATGTTCCGCGATCTCGGCGCCGCGCTCAAATCCGCGACGGGAGAGTTCCGTGAGGGGCGCCCTGCCGCCCGCCGAGTTCCGGCGCTGGTTCACGCCGCGCCTGCAATTCTTCCTGTCGCAACTCGAGGTGCATCATCAGGTCGAGGATCTGAGCTATTTCCCGCTGTTTCGCGCCGCCGAGCCGCGTCTCGTGCGCGGCTTCGAGGTGCTGGAGCACGATCACGACATCCTCCACGAGCGGATCGCGCGCCTCGCCGACGCGGCGAACGCGTTCCTTGAGGCGTCGGAGCCCGACGCGATGCGCGCTTGCGCCGACCGCTATAGCCTCGTCACCGACGAGCTCCTGTCCGGCCTCGTCCGCCACCTCGCCGATGAGGAGGATCTGATCATCCCGCTCATCCTCGACCGGGGCGAGGACGGGCTCGGGATGGGTTAGGGACGGTCGGCGATCGAAGAGCCGGAGTCTTGTCGCCGCGCGAGGCGCGGGCAGACGTCCCAACATTAACATGAGTTGCATATAGTCTGCGGCCCCTGAGTCTGCCCGCCCGCCGGCGGCGCCGTTAACTGAAACCAGCGAAGGCAATATTTACCCTTCGCCCTTCGACTCGTCATGGTTTCCAAAATATGCATAATGACAACGCTCGGGCGGCGGCGGAGTGCGCTCTCCCGTGCTCAGGACATTTCACGCCGGACTCGAAGGATGTCGGCCGAGTAGGAGTAGCGGTATGAAAACGGAGCGCATGTTTCTGATTGCTCCCTCCCTGGTTCGGCTGATCCTCAAGGAGCGTCTGGTCAGCAAGCAGGTCGTCGAGGGGTACCTCGCGCCGGCGTCCGAGCGGACGCATTTCGTCCGTCTCGAGCCGAGCGGCTGCAACCTCGTGCTTCAGAGCTGGAGCGCCGAGGGCGCCTCCGAGCAGCGGACCAAGGTCCCGAGCACGCAGGCCGAGGCGCTGCTCGAGGTCTGCCCAGGCAAGGTCACCTACCGGCGCACGCATATCCGGCTCGCGCCCGGCGCCGAGGCGCTGCTCGACCGCTTCGAGGAACCGGATGCGCTCGATCTCGTCGCCGTCGAGTTCGAGCACCCGGCCGAGGCCGAGGCGTTCGCACCGCCGGGCTGGTTCGGCCCGGAGGTGACGCAGGACCCGTCCTACCAGACGGCCGCGATCGCCCTTTCCGGGATGCCGCGCGCCGACGCGGTCGAGGTCACGAACGCGTCGGTCATCGCGCTCATCGAGACGCTCGAGGCGAGCGCCGGCGCGCGCCAGCAGCTCGGCTCCCATGCCGAGCCGGCTTTCGAGCCGCGCCCCGGCAACGGCGCATCCCATCACGAACCGCGTCCCGAGACGGTGCGTCCGGTGTTCACGCTGCCGGAACGCGCCGCCGCGCCGGAACGCCCCGCCGCGCCGGTCCGTCCCGCCGCGGGCGCGCCGCTCACGCCCGACTCGCGCTTCGACGAGGTCCTGGCCGGATTGTCGGAAGCGCTCGAGACCGCGGGCGGCCGTGCCGCGGAGGAAGAGCAGCAGCCGCAGCAGGCTCCCGTCGAGATCCGGCGCACCGGCTCGCGCAACCGGCGCTGACCCATCCGCGAATGACCGAGGCGCGCGCCGCGTAGCCGCCGGCGCGAACTCGGGCTATCTCTCGCCCCCTCGAAGCGAGGGGAGCGGCGCGTGCTCAGCCTGAAGGACAAGGTCGCGATCGTCACCGGCTGCGGCTCGAGCGGGCCCGGCTGGGGCAACGGCAAGGCGACCGCCGTGCTGTTCGCCCGCCAGGGCGCGCGCATCGCCGGCTTCGACGTCGATGACGCCGCCGCCGCCGAAACGCGGCGGCTGATCGAGGCCGAGGGCGGCGCCTGCGTGACGGCGCGCTGCGACGCGACGTCCGCCGAGGGCGTCGAGGCGTTCGTCCAAGACTGCGTCCGGCGCTTCGGCCGGGTCGACGTGCTCGTCAACAATGTCGGCCGCTCGGAGCCCGGCGGTCCGGTCGAGCTCGACGAGGCGACCTTCGACGAGCAGATCGCCATCAACCTCAAGAGCGTCTATCTCGCCTGCAAGGCGATCCTGCCCGTCATGGAGCGCCAGGGCGGCGGCGCGATCGTCAACGTGTCCTCGGTCGCCGGCCTTCGCTATGTCGGCAAGCCGCAGGTCGCCTACAGCGCCGCCAAGGCCGGGCTGATCCAGTTCACGCGCACGACGGCGGTGATCTACGCCGCCAAAGGCGTCCGGCTGAACTGCGTCGTGCCGGGGCTCATGAACACGCCGCTGGTGCGCCGCCTCGCCGACAAATACGCCGGCGGCGATTTCGAGGGCTTCTCGGCGACGCGCGACGCGCAGGTGCCGATGGGGCGCATGGGCGACGCCTGGGACGTCGCGCACGCCGCGCTGTTCCTCGCATCCGAGGAGGCGCGCT
>DAINQO010000380.1:0-2748 GCA_036742625.1 Microvirga sp. | reverse complement strand
GCTTCCTCGCGATCGACGGCTCGGCCTATTTCGTCGGCGGCTTCGGGATGACGGCGGCGGTCGCGGACGAGATGGTGGTGGTGCCGATCCGCTCCGGCGTCGGCGCCCGCCTCGGCATCAACATGGGCTACCTCAAATTCACCGGCGAGCCGACCTGGAACCCCTTCTGAGCCGGCGCCGCGCGACAGAGCTTTTCCTGGACATGACAGCGTCGCGACATCAGGGTTGAGGCCCGCGGACGGCGAGCCCCCCGGATCGAGTGAGCACCAGCATCGAAACCGTACTTACGCCGGCGCAGCCCTCGCCATCCGGACTGAGGGTCCTGGCGCTCGTGAACCCGGCCTCCGGCACCGCCGATCGGCAGCATCGGGAAGAGCTGCAGCGCGAGCTCGTCGCGGCGTTCGCGGCAAGCGGCGTGACGGCGGAGATCGCCTTCCTATCCGGCAATGAGCTCGGCGACGCCGCGGTGCGGGCGGCCGAGAGCGCGCGCGCCGGGACGGTCGACGCCGTCGTCGTCGGCGGCGGCGACGGCAGCGTGCATACGGTCGCGGGCGTCCTCGCCGGGACCGGCATCCCGCTCGGCGTGCTGCCGCTTGGGACCTTGAACCACTTCGCCAAGGACCTCGGCATTCCGCCGACGCTCGCCGGCGCGGTTGCGGTGATCGCGGCGGCGAACGCCCGGCCGCTCGACGTTGCCGAGGTCAACGGGCGCGTTTTCGTCAATAACTCATCGATCGGTCTCTATCCCTTCATGGTCGTCGACCGCGAGCGGCGGCGCCGGCACAGGGGGCTCACGAAATGGGTCGCGACGTTTTTCGCGGCGCTGCGGAGCCTCGCTTATTTCCCGCTCCACCGGCTCGCGATCTGCGCCGCCGGCTGGACCGAGCCATGCCGGACGCCGGTCGTATTCGTCGGCAACAACGAGTACGCGCTGGCCCCGCCTTCGTTCGGCAGGCGCGAGACCATCGACCGCGGCGAGCTCTGGCTCTGCGTCGCACGCCCTCAGAGCCGGGTCGCGCTGATGTGGCTGGCGCTCAAATCGGCGCTCGGTTTCCGGCCCCGAGGCGACGATCTGCGGATGTTCAAGGTCGGTTCGGCGGAGATCGTCTCGCGCCGCAAGCGCCTGCTCGTCGCCCTCGATGGCGAGGTCGAGATCCTCAAGTCGCCGCTGCGCTACAGCACGCGGCCGGGCGCGCTACGCGTCTTCGTTCCCGCCGCGCAGCCGGCGCCGGCGGCGGGCAGGGGATCAGCCTGCGACGGTCCGGCCGCTCACTGATGCGTGCGCCGTCCCTCGTCGGGCCGCTGTCGCGGGGCGATTGGCGGCGCGCCCGCTGCATCTCGTGCCGCCGCCGTTTCATCAGGGCGATCGAGGCCTGCAGGGTCCGCTCGAGCTGGGCGACGGCGCTGTCGAGGTCTTGGGGCGCAACACCTTGCATGGACGTCTCAGGCATTGAAGATCGGCTCTCCGTGAAACCGGAGGCGGCCGAAAGCCGCCAAGAGGCTGCGCCCAAGCCGGCGCCCGGTCGATCAAGCCCTGCCGTGTGGCAAAGAATTTGTCCCTCGGGCTCGGAGCGAGCGCATCGCCCGCGGCTGGCGAGGCGGGGCGAGCCGGCCTATCACTGGGCAATTCCCCGGCTCAGGAGCCCCCATGACCGTCCTCGACCGCATCTCCGGCTTCGCCGACGACCTCGTCGCCTGGCGGCACGACTTCCACGCCCATCCGGAGATCGGCTTCGAGGAGGAGCGCACCGCCGCGATCGTTGCCGAAAAGCTCGCCTCCTGGGGCGTCGCGGTGCATCGCGGCGTCGGCCGGACCGGAGTCGTCGGCGTGCTCGAAGGGAAGGGCGGCAACTATCGCCGCATCGGGCTTCGCGCCGACATGGACGCACTGCCGATCGAGGAGGCGACCGGGCTTCCCTACGCCTCGACCGCGCCCGGCAAGATGCACGCCTGCGGCCATGACGGGCACACCGCGATGCTGCTCGGCGCGGCGCGCTATCTCGCCGAGACGCGGGCCTTCGACGGCACCGCGGTGTTCATCTTCCAGCCGGCCGAGGAGGGACTCGGGGGCGCCCGCGCGATGCTCGCCGACGGGCTCTTCCAGCGCTTCCCCTGCGACGAGGTTTACGGTCTCCACAACTGGCCGGACGGGCCGCGCGGCAAGGTCACGATGCGGACCGGCGCCGCGATGGCAGCGGCGGATTTCTTCGATATCCGCATCAAGGGCCAGGGCGCGCACGGGGCGCACCCGGACCAGTCGCGCGACCCCGCCGTCATCGCCATGACCCTCGGCCAGGCGATGCAGACGATCGTCAGCCGCAACGCCGATCCGCTGAAGGCGATGGTGGTCTCGATCACGCAGATCCGCACCGGCTCGGCCTACAACGTGATCCCGGATGCGGCGCATCTTGCCGGCACGATACGCACCTTCGACGGGGCGATGCGCGAGCTTGCCCGAACCCGCATCCGCGAGCTTGCGGCCGGGATCGCGGCGGCCTTCGGCGCGACGATCGAGGTCGACATCCGCGATATCTTCAGCGTTCTCCACAACCACGACGTCCCGACCGCGGCCGCCGAGGAGACGGCGGTCGAGCTCTTCGGCCGCGACAACGTCGAGACCGGGGTCGCGCCCAAGATGGGCAGCGAGGACTTCGCCGACATGCTGCAGGCGGTTCCAGGCGCCTATGTCTGGCTCGCCGGCACGCCGGGGCCGGCCCTGCACAACCCGGGCTATCGCTTCGACGACGC
>DAINQO010000379.1:0-2755 GCA_036742625.1 Microvirga sp. | reverse complement strand
GGGAACATCGAAGACCTCTTGCGGGGCGCGTTGCGCCGCGTGCTTGCCACGCCGCGGGTGAGATTTCCACCTGCGCCTGCTTGTCATTCCGGGGCCTCGCGGCGCGAGAAGCCCGGAACCCATAAACAGCAACCTCTCCTATGATGCTGAGGCAGCCGTGCGCTTTCGGCGGCGATCGATGTTTATGGGTTCCGGGCTCTCGCCTTCGGCGAGCCCCGGAAAGACAGCGCGGGCTAAGAGCGCGATGTCGAGGCGCTAGAGCGCGATGACTTCTCGTCGAGTCGTCATCCCGCTCTACCTGTTTATTTGAGCATGGAAACCGGTAGCCACTTTTCGGGATCATTCTTTAGCCCTCACCTCCACCTGCCCCTCCGCTCGTCCCGGCGAGCTTTTTCACGGCATGGTACTCGCGGAAGAAGTGGCGCATCGGCCGCGCGGGCGAGCCGCCCCATTTCCCTCCAGGCGGGACGTCTGTCATGACCCCGGCGTCGGCGGCGATCTGCACCCCCTGGCCGAGGCGAAGATGCGGCGCGACGGCGGTCTGACCACCGACCGCGACGAAATCCTCGAGCGTCGTCGAGCCGGCGATGCCGACTTGCGCCACGATCACGCAATGCCTGCCGATGGTGACGTTGTGGGCGATCTGGACGAGGTTATCGATCTTCGTCCCCTCCCCGATCAGCGTGTCGCGGCCGCTGCCGCGGTCGATCGTCGAGTTCGCGCCGACCTCGACATCGTCGCCGACGATCACGCGCCCGAGCTGCGGCACCTTGAGGTGGCCTTGCGGCCCCATCACGTAGCCGAAGCCATCCTGGCCGATGCGCACGCCGGGGTGGAGGATGACGCGGTCGCCGAGCACCGCGTGGCTGACGGTGACCTGCGCGGCGATGGCGCAGTCGCGGCCGATGCGGACGCCCGGGCCGACGATGCTATAGGCGCCGATGCGCGACCCCGCCGCGATCTCGGCCCCCGGCCCGACGATCGCGCCCGGATCGATGGCGATCCCCTCTCCGAGCCGCGCCGTCGGATGGACGAGGGCGTGCGCCGACACGCCGCTCTCGCCGAAGCTCGATTGCGGCCGCGTCGCGTCCGGATAGAGCCGGGTCACGACCTCGGCGTAGGCGCGGTAAGGCGCCCGGCACAGGAGGGCGACCGTGCCGGCCGGGACACCGGCTGCGAACTTCGCCGAGACAAGACAGACGCCGGCCCGGGTCGCCGCGAGGGCAGCGGCATATTTCGGGTTTTCCATGTAGGCGATCTGGTCCTCGCGCGCCCCCTCGAGCGCGCCCGCCCCGCGCACCATGAACCCGGCGTCGGCGCCCTCCGGCAGCGCCGCGCCGGCGATCGCCGCGATCTCCTCGAGCGACAGCGCCGCGGAGGCTTCGATCGCGCTGGTGTCCGTCATCTCGGCTCCGTCACGGATGGCGATGCCTTAGCACCGGCGAGGCGGCGGTGGGAAGTTCGGCGAGGGCGAGGCAAGATTGAACGATTCCGGACCTGCAGGCAGCGCGTCACCGCCACCCCAGGTCGGCTATGGTCCGCCGATGCTCGTCGCGCTCCTCACCGACATCCACGGCAACCGGGAGGCGCTCGACGCCTGTCTCGCGGACGCGCGCCGCATGGGGGCGGCTCGCTTCGTGTTCCTCGGCGACTACGTCGGCTACGGTGCCGATCCCGCCTATGTCGTCGACACCGTCTCCGGCATGGTCGAAGAAGGCGCCGTCGCGCTCCTCGGCAACCATGACGAGGCGATCGCAAGCCCGTCCGAGACCATGAACCCGCTCGCCCGCGCGGCGATCGACTGGACGCGCGGACGGCTCGACGCGGCGCAGGGCGCGTTCCTGCGGACGCGCCCCTTGTTCCACCAGGAAGGCGAGCGCCTGTTCGTGCACGCGAGCGCCCATGCTCCCGGGGCATGGGCTTACGTCACCAGTCCTATGCAGGCCGAGCGCAGCATGACGAGCACCGATTGCCGTGTGACGTTCTGCGGCCACGTGCACGTGCCGGCGCTGTTCCAGATGACACCGGGCCGGCCGGCCTCGCACCATGACCCGATGCCCGCCGTCGCCGTGCCGCTGATGCCCGATCGGCGCTGGCTTGCGGTGATCGGCGCCGTCGGCCAACCGCGCGACGGCAACCCCGCCGCCTGCTACGCGCTGCTGGATCACGAGCGCAGCACGCTCACCTATGTGCGCGTGCGCTACGACATCGACGCCGCAGCGCAGAAGATCGTGAAGGCGGGGCTGCCGCCGGCGCTCGCGGCGCGGCTCTATCGCGGCGTCTGAGGCGGGACGCGTCGCGGTTCCTCGCCCCGACGAGCCGGGAGTTGCATTGCGCCTTCGCCATCAAGCCTCTATATGGCGGCGCCAAGTCGGAGCGTAGCGCAGCCCGGTTAGCGCACTAGTCTGGGGGACTAGGGGTCCCGAGTTCAAATCTCGGCGCTCCGACCAAAAACCCCAATGATGGTAATACGTTACGAGATGCCGTCTCAAGGCGGCGTTCTCGTGTTTGAGCCTGTGGGTCCAAATAGGGTCCAACGACGCTGGGCTGCATGGCATCGCGCTGCGATACAGGTACGGCGCTCGCGCTACGGCGAAAACAGGGGTTCGAGTTCCCCTAGGAGCGCCAGCAATCAATCACTTAGCTCTCTCCTACCTCGAGCCACGGGCCATCATGCCAACTCCTGCCCAATATACGTTCACGGACGAGCATGGACGAGCAGTGTTCGTGCTAGCTGCTGACTCTTAATCAGCGG
>DAINQO010000378.1:0-2758 GCA_036742625.1 Microvirga sp. | reverse complement strand
CGGGCTACGCCGGGGTCGAGAACGAGCTGTTCTTCCGCGACAACACCATGATGCTCTTCGGCGACGCGAAGAAGATGACGGAGGAGATCGTCAAGTCGTTCTGAGAGTCGCGGCTTTCGGCCGGACGGCCGATCGCCCGTCGGTTGGCGCCGATGCGCTTTCTGTTCGGTTTCCTCCTCGTGGCGCTCGGCGGCTACGCCGCGATCGTCGCCTTCTTCTATCTGGCTCAGGCGGCGCTGCTTTATCCGGCCGGGCGCGAGAAGATCGGCGCGCGCGAGGCGGGCCTGCCCGATTTCGAGGATGTGACGCTGACGACCGAAGACGGCGAGACGATCGTCGGCTGGTACAAGCCGGCCGCGCCCGGGCGCGCCACGCTCCTCTATTTCCACGGCAACGGCGGCAGCCTCCTCAACCGGCGCGAGCGGGCCGTCATGCTGACCGAGGGCGGGCGCGGGCTCCTGATCGTCAGCTATCGCGGCTATTCGGGCTCGACCGGCACGCCGAGCGAGGCGGGCCTGAGGATCGATGCCCGCACCGCCTACGCGTGGCTTGCCGCCCGGGCGCCGGCCGAGCGGCTCGTGCTCTACGGCGAGTCGCTCGGCTCGGGCGTCGCCGTGCGGCTCGCGACCGAGAAGCCGATCGCCGGTCTCATCCTCGACGCGCCGTTCACCTCGGCGGCGGATGTGGCAGGGCACCACTACTGGTACCTGCCGGTGTGGCTGCTGCGCGATCAGTACCGCTCGATCGACCGCATCCACGAGCTCAAGAGCCCGCTCCTCATCATCCATGGCGACCGCGACGGGGTCATCCCGATCGCGCTCGGCGAGCGCCTGTTCGCGGCCGCGCCCGAGCCGAAGCGCTTCGTGACGCTGCCGGGCGTCGACCATGTCAGCGTGCTCGAGGCCGGCGGCCTCGGTCCGGTGCGGGCGTTCCTCGACGCCGTCGAGCGGACGGCCTCGTGAGCGGCACGGTCCGGGTCCGGACGGCTCTCGCCGCGGATCGCGAGGCGATCGTCGGGCTGATCCGCGCCCTCAACATCCACGAGGCGGCGATCACCGGCGACCGGCTCGTCACGCATTCGGCCGCGGACGCCTACTATCTGGCGCTGCTCGACCGGATCGCCCGCCAGGAGGGGCGCCTCCTTGCGGCCGAGGCCGGGGCTGGCGTCGTCGGCATGCTCGGGCTGATCGTCCAGGAGGACCAGGTCTTCGTGCGCGCCGACCTGCGCCGGCACGGCTACGTCTCCGACCTCGTCGTCGACGGGGCCTGGCGCGGCCAAGGCGTCGGACGCCTGCTGATCGGCGAGGCCGAGCGCCTGACGCGGGAAAAGGGCCTGAAGCGCCTCGTCATCGGCGTCATGGCCGGCAACGCCGCGGCGGAGCGCCTTTACGGCGAGCTCGGCTTCTCGGTCTATGCGAAGGCGATGATGAAGCCGCTCTGAGCGAAAATCCGGTCAGGCCGACGGGGAGTCTCGCGCCGTCGGTATGCGCGGCTCAGCGGAAGATCGATGCCATCCCGCCCTGGACGCGCGACAGGCCTTCGCGCGCGACCCTGTTGCCGCTCTCGAGCGTCGTCGCGCGCTGGTAGCTCTCGATGGCGTCCTTGCGGTTGCCCTGCTTCTCGAGGGCGACCCCGCGCCAGGCCCAGGCGTCGGCGTTGCGGTTTTCGGTGTTGATCGCCGCGTTGAGATCCTCGATCGCCTTGTCGTACTGCCCGGTCGCGACGAGGCTTTGGCCGCGTGCCGCATAGGGCGCGGCGACGAAGGGGTTGCGGTCGATGGCGGCGTCGAAGTCGAGAATCGCCGCACGATGGTCGCCCTGACGCTGGTGCACGAGGCCGCGGGCGTGGAAGGCTTCGGCCGCCTCCGGGTTGAGGCGGATCGCCTGCGACAGATCGTCGAGGGCGCCCGGGAAGTTGCCCTCCACCCGCAACAGGTTGGCGCGACCGAGATAGGCCGGCGCGTAGGACGGGTCGGCCGCGATGGCGCGGCTGAAATCGGCCAACGCCGCGTCGTTGCGGTTGGTCTGCCGGAAGGCCAGCGCCCGGTTGGCGTAGGCCGCGGCGTAGTTCGGATCGACCTGGACGGCCTTGTTGAAGTCGTTGATGGCGTCCGCGTAGCGGGCGAGCCGCGCATAGGCGGCGCCGCGGGTGTTGTAGGCGGCGGGGTCGCTCGGGTTGCGCTGGATCACCTCGGAGAGCGACGAGATGTTGGCGCCGCTCGCCTCCTTCGACTGCTCCTCGACGACCGCCACCCCGCCGGTGCGGTTGATGCTTCCGACGGTGTCGCAGCCCGCCAGCGCCACGCCCACGAGGACCCCGGCAGGGGCCAGTCGCCGAGCCACCCGGCCAATCATCGCACTCTCCCGATCACCCCACCGGCCTTGAGCCGTCGCCGTTTCTTTCGGCGAATCATCCTCACTCACCATGGCGATGTGGCGTTTACGAGGCACTAAAAACGAGGTCCGCAGGCGGCGATCGCGCTCAACGGGCCATCGCCGCCGGCCGGAGCCCGGGGCCGCCGGCCGCTGCGACCGGACGCGGCTTTGCCGGCAGGAGCCCTTCGCGCTGCAGCTTCTTGCGGATCAGCTTCCGGGCGCGGCGGACCGCCTCGGCCTTCTCGCGGGCCCGCCTCTCGGAGGGCTTCTCATAGTGGCCGCGGAGCTTCATCTCGCGGAAGACGCCCTCGCGCTGCAGCTTCTTCTTGAGGGCGCGGAGCGCCTGATCGACGTTGTTGTCGCGGACGAGAACCTGCACGCCT
>DAINQO010000377.1:0-2787 GCA_036742625.1 Microvirga sp. | reverse complement strand
GCTCCCGTCCCACCCTAACGACGCCTCGCGAGAGCGTCCCCCGGCGGACGGGACGAATGAGGCATAGGACACGTTCCGAGCTGTCAAGGACTATTTTCAGAAGCGCAGGGGCGCCGGCTAGTGGACCGTCATGCGCGAGGCCAGCCGGCGCGAGAGGGCGTGCACGCCCGTTTCCCGCGTCAGGCTGGCGAGCTGCTCGAGCGCCTGGCGCGCCGACTCGACCCGCTCCGGCGTCGGTTCGAGCTTCGCCCGGGCGAGCTTGCTGAACGCCAAGTGCCACTCGGGCGTCTGCAGGCAGAAGCCTTCGAGGCCGCGATGCAGCGCCTTGAAGCCCTGGTCGACCGTCGTCATCTCGACATGGCGCAAGGCGCCGTTCGCCTCCTCGGCGAAGAACACCACCGGCCGGCTGAATGTGTCGTCGAGCATAATGCGCGCGCCTCCCGCCGACGCTTAACTTATGTTAAGCACGGAAGTTCCCGGCTTCGCACAAAAATCGTTCCGGGCCTGCGGAGGCGAGCGGCATCGGCTGCGGCGCATCGCGCTTGAGCGGGCTCGCCCGCCGCGCTAAAGCCGCTCGGCGCCAAGCTTTGCGGGTGCCAGGACATCTTGATGGCGACCACCGTCATCGCCGCCCTCCTCGTGATCGGCGACGAGATCCTCTCCGGACGAACCAAGGACAAGAACATCGGCTACATCGCCGAGTACCTGACCAATATCGGCGTCGATCTGTGCGAGGTCCGCGTCGTCCCGGACGAGGAGGGGGAGATCGTCGCGGCGGTGAACGCGCTGCGCTCGCGCTATGCCTACGTCTTCACCACCGGCGGCATCGGCCCGACCCACGACGACATCACGGCGGATGCGATCGCCAAAGCCTTCGGCGTCCCGATCGGCATCGACGAGCGCGCCCGCGCCATGATGCTCGAGCGCTACAAGCCCGAGGACCTGAACGAGGCGCGGCTGCGCATGGCCCGCATCCCGCACGGGGCGGACCTCGTCGACAACCCGATATCGCGCGCCCCCGGCTTCAAGCTCGGCAACGTCATCGTCATGGCCGGCGTGCCCTCGATCATGCAGGCGATGCTCGATGCGGTCGCGCCGACGCTCAGCGTCGGGGCGCGGATGAAGGTCGAGGCGATCGACGCCGCCGGCGTGCCCGAGGGCATCTATGCCGAAGGCCTCGGCGCCATCGCCAAGGCCCATGACGGCGTCACGATCGGCTCCTACCCGTCCTTCTCGGCGGCCGGCTTCAAGAACCAGATCGTCGTGCGCGGCAAGGATGCCGCCGCGGTCGCCGGCGCCGTGCGCGCGGTCGAGGACCTCCTCAAGCGGCTGCGCGCCGAGCGGGCGCCGGCGTGAGCGCGAGGCGATCATGAGCGCGGCGACGCAAAAGGCCTTCCCGGTCTCCTGGGACCAGTTCCACCGCGACGCGCGGGCGCTCGCCTGGCGGCTTGCCGGGGCGGGGCCGTTCGAGGCGATCGTCTGCATCACCCGCGGCGGGCTCGTGCCGGCGGCGATCGTCGCCCGCGAGCTCGGCACGCGCCTCATCGAGACCGTCTGCGTCGCGAGCTACCACGACTACAAGAACCAGGGCGAGCTCGTGGTCCTGAAGGACGTCGCGCCGGCCGTGAAGGGGGTCGGCGACGGCTCGGGCCGCCGCGTCCTCGTCGTCGACGACCTGACCGACACCGGCAAGACCGCGAAGATCGTGCGCGACATCCTGCCGAACGCGCATTTCGCGACCGTCTACGCCAAGCCCGCCGGCCGGCCGATGGTCGACACCTTCGTGACCGAGGTCAGCCAGGACACCTGGATCTACTTCCCCTGGGACATGGGCCTCGCCTACCAGGCGCCGATCGGGGAGGGGACCGCGGGGTAGGGCTCACCTCTCCCGGAGGGAGAGGTCGAGTCGCGCCGGAGGGCGCGACCGGGTGAGGGGTGACCGTCGCCGTACCCGAAGCGTGCGGTGCCTCACAGACCCTGACCGCCAACCCTGACACGCTTGATGGCATGGGGGCGAATGACCGGTCCGGGTCTGCGCCCCACCTCCGACAGGGAATACCCGTCATGCCCGGCGGTCGCCTTCTCATGGCGCTCGTGACCCTCGTCTGCGCCCTCACCTCAGCGGCTGCGGCAGCGAGGCTCGTTGCGAGCGATCCTGCCCCGCCGCTTCCCGCCTGGACCATTTTCTGCGAGCAGCACCCATCGGAATGCATGATCGATGTCGCCGAGCCGGAGATAATCCCGCTCGCCAGCAACACGCTTGAGATCATCGAAGCGGTGAACCGCCATGTGAACCGCTCGATCGCGCCCCGCCGCGATCTCGATCATTGGGGCAAGATCGACCAGTGGGACTTGCCCACCGACGGCGAGGGAGACTGCGAGGACTACCAGCTGCTCAAGCGCAAGCTCCTGGTCGAGGCCGGCCTGCCGCGGCGCGCAATGCGAATGACGGTGGTGATTGATGAGACCGGCCAAGGGCACGCCGTCCTCACGATTCGAACGGCGGACGGCGATCTCATCCTCGACAATAGGGTCGACGCGGTGCTGCGTGTCCACGAGGTCGCGTACGAGTTCATCAAGCGCGAGAGCGCGCACACCGTCGAATGGCTGTTCCTGGAGCGCGAAGCGGCGGTGGCTGTCGTTGCTATGGCGCAATAACCGCTCTGGTCTGGTACTCGCCTGGGGATAGCTCCCATGGCGAAAGTCCTCGGCGTCGCGCCGACCTCAGCCGGCGTCCTTGCGCTCTCGTGCGCCGGTCAGGCTGACGCTGTCCGATCGATCTTCGCG
>DAINQO010000376.1:0-2789 GCA_036742625.1 Microvirga sp. | reverse complement strand
ATTCTGCGACCGCGTCTGGGCCGAGTACGGCGCCGAGGGCACGCGCGTTCGCGCCATCGTCGAGCGGTAGGGCCGACGACCCGGATCTTTAAGCCGTCGGCCTGGCCTGCCGCGACAGGCCGATCTGGTTCATCGCCGCCTGGTCCCGGGCGGTGTCGAGGGCGCGCTCGGCCGAGCGCTCGCGGTCCTCGAGGGTTTCGACCTTCTTCAGTTCCTCGAACGCCTCGCCGAGCTCGGCCTTCGCGTCGTTGAGCTGATCCTGCAGGTCGAGGGCCGAGCGGCGCAGGTTGTCGCGCCGCTGCGCCGCCGCCTTGGCGTAGGTCGGATAGGCGAAGTGCGCCGGGTCGGAGATGTTGGCCTTCTGCTCCTCGGCCGCGATCTCGCGGTCGAGGTCGGACGCCATGCGCTCGAAATCGGCGATCATGGTCTCGATCTGCACCACGCGGCGGCGCTTCTCGTCGACCTGGAAGCGCTTGAGGCGGATGAGCGTTTCCCGCGACTTCATGAGCTACTCCAACCGGCGTGCCGCCGGGCTCTAGCGCCCGAGGATCTCCGCCAACCGAGCGTAACCATCGCCGATGGAGGTTGAATCTTCCTTACCTTGCGCCAGGAAGGCCACGAGCTCGGGCATGAGCGCGATCGCCTCATCGACCTCCGGCGAGGCGCCGGCCCGGTAGGCGCCGAGCCGGATCAGCTCCTCCATCTCGGCATAGGTCGCGAGCACGGCCCGGGCCTTCTGGACGACCGGCAGGTAGGCCGGATCGCAGGCGCGGGGCATGGTCCGGGAAATCGATTTCAGCACGTTGATCGCCGGATAGCGGCCGCGCTCGGCGATCTGGCGCTCCATGACGACATGCCCGTCGAGGATGCCGCGTACGGCGTCGGCGATCGGCTCGTTGTGGTCGTCGCCCTCGACCAGCACGGTGAACATGCCGGTGATCGTGCCGGCGCCGGTTCCCGGTCCGGCGCGCTCGAGGAGCCGCGGCAGCTCGTTGAACACCGTCGGCGTGTAGCCCTTGGCGGTCGGCGGCTCGCCGCCGGCAAGGCCGATGTCGCGCTGCGCCATGACAAAGCGGGTGATCGAGTCGATGAGGCACAGCACCGCCGCGCCCTCGTCCTGGAAATGCTCGGACAGCGCGAGCGTCAGATAGGCGGCGTTGCGGCGCATCAGCGCCGGCTCGTCCGAGGTCGCGACGACGACGATCGAGCGCGCGAGGCCCTCCGCGCCGAGGTCGTCCTGCAGGAACTCCTGGACCTCGCGCCCGCGCTCGCCGACGAGCCCGATGACCGCGACGTCGGCCGCCGTGTAGCGGGCGAACATCGACAGCAGCACGGATTTTCCGATGCCGCTGCCCGAGAAGATGCCCATGCGCTGGCCGGCGCAGACGGTCAGGAAGGTGTTCATCGCCCGCACGCCGAGGTCGAGCGGCGCCCCGACGCGGCGGCGGGCATGGGCCGGCGGCGGATCGGCCCGGAAGGGGCGGACCGTGGGCCCTTGCGGCAGCGGCCCCTTGCCGTCGATCGGACGCCCGAGCGCGTCGACGACGCGGCCGAGCCAGCCGCGCGACGGCCGCACGCCGACGATCTCGTCGCGCACATGCGCCGGGCAGCCGCGGCGCACGCCCGCAAGGGCGCCGAACGGCATCGCCAGCGCGCGCTCGCCGGAGAAGCCGATGACCTCGCACGGGACCATGCCGCCGCGGCCGGTCTCGATCTCGATCCGCCCGCCGACATGCATCGCCGCGACCGGCCCGGCGATCTCGATGAGGAGCCCGCGCACGGCGGCGACGCGGCCGTAGACCTCGAATGGAGGCAGCGCTTCGACGGCCCGTTTCACGGCGGAAAGGCGGCTTTCGCTTTTCTCCGCCATCGCCTGCCCCATCAACCTTTCGTTTACGCCTCTCGTTAACACTGGTGAGGCACCGCGTGTAGCCGGCCTTCGGCTTTTCGCGCGGGGCGAGTCGCGAGAGTCGCTTAGGAGCTCTTCTTCGCTCGGAACGTTAAGCTGGATGGAAACCCGGAATCTTCGCGCCCGCAACATATTAAACCGATTCGTCAAAGTTTCGGCTGCGGGCCCTTGCACGCCAGAATCAGGGTTTGTTAACCATTGCTCGTTAGCGTTTCGAGTCGGATCAAAAGGGGCGCCCGTTGCGCATGCGCGATGGGCGGGCGGCGGGTTCATGCCCGACACGCCCAGGGGGCTGGGGACCTGACATGCGCGTACTTCTGATCGAGGACGACAGCGCCACCGCGCAGTCGATCGAGCTGATGCTCAAATCCGAGAACTTCAACGTCTACACGACGGATCTCGGCGAGGAGGGCGTCGACCTCGGCAAGCTCTACGACTACGACATCATCCTGCTCGACCTGAACCTCCCCGACATGTCGGGCTACGAGGTTCTGCGCTCCTTGCGCGTCGCGAAGGTCAAGACGCCGATCCTGATCCTCTCCGGCCTTGCCGGCATCGAGGACAAGGTCAAGGGCCTCGGCTTCGGCGCCGACGACTACCTGACGAAGCCCTTCCACAAGGACGAGCTCGTCGCCCGCATCCACGCCATCGTGCGGCGCTCGAAGGGCCATGCCCAGTCGGTGATCACGACCGGCGACCTCGTCGTCAACCTCGACACCAAGACGGTCGAGGTCGGCGGCGCCCGGGTGCACCTCACCGGCAAGGAGTACCAGATGCTGGAGCTCCTCTCGCTGCGCAAGGGCACGACGCTGACCAAGGAGATGTTCCTCAACCACCTCTACGGCGGCATGGACGAGCCCGAGCTCAAGATCATCGACGT
>DAINQO010000375.1:0-2807 GCA_036742625.1 Microvirga sp. | reverse complement strand
TCGCGCGACCCGCCGGACGCGCGGGGAACCGATCGCGCCCCGCGCTCCCCCTCGGCTCAAGCCCGAGGGCAGCCTGGACGACGCGCCGCCACCATGCCTCGGGCCGCTCCGGCCGCGAGAACGACGGCGCACGCCCTCTCGCCACCAACGGAGACATGCCATGACCGTAAAGCTTCAAGCGACCGCAGACGCCCTCGACACCTCACGGCTCGACGCCGCCCTCGACACGCAGGAGGAAGACGAGGAGTGGCGGAGCTGGTGGACGCAGCTTCCCGACTTCATCAAGCCGGATTATCCGCTCGACATTCCGCCGAACCGCATGCCCTTCGTCCGCTACGTGTTCACCGCCGTCGGCGCGCCGCGCTTCTGTCCGCAGGCCTCCTGCGGCCGGGCCGGGACCTGCCAGGGCGGCGACGGCCCGCCCTGCTTCCGCGCCGACCGGAAGGATCTCTCGCAGGTCCTGTTCCTGTGGTGGATGATGATCTACGGCAACGCGACCGACGAGGAGTACGCGCAGTCGATGCGCGGCACGGGCAACCGCTACGCGCCCAAGCGGCGTCCGCCTCGCCGGCGCGGCGCGCCGGATCGCACCGCAAGCGCCGGCTTGCCGATGCGGCAAGGCGTCCGGCCTAAAGGCATGATCCCGAAAAGTGGCCACCGGTTTTCGGAAAAGATCATGCTCAAACAAAGAGGTAGAGCGGGATGACGACTCGAAGAAAAGTCATCGCGCTCTAGGATGAAGCCAGGCCCCTGCGCTACACTTCAGCCATGAACGAGCATCGCCCCGGCCTTCTCATCCGCCCGAACCCGGACGACCCGCGCCTGACCGAGCGGGTCGCCGGCGTCAACGAGCGCGGCGAGCGGATCGAGACCGGGGTGGTGGTCGAGCGCGCGCTGACGCTCTACCTCAACGCGCAGGAGATCGTCACCATGATGACGATCGCCGACTACCCGGAGTATCTCGCGCTCGGCTATCTCCTCAACCAGAACATGCTCAAGGCCGACGACGTGGTGACGGCGGTCGACTACGACGAGGACCTCGCCGTCGTCGTGGTGCGCACGGAGGGCGACACCGACTTCGAGGACAAGCTGAAGCGGCGCACCCAGACGAGCGGCTGCGCGCAAGGCACCGCCTTCGGCGACCTCATGGAGGCGCTGGACGCCGTCTCGCTGCCGAAGACGCCGCTCAAGACCTCGTGGCTCTATCGGCTCACCAACGCCATCAACACCACGCCCTCGCTCTATCTCGAGGCCGGCGCCATCCACGGCTGCGTGCTGGCCCGCGAGGACCGGCCGCTCGTCTACATGGAGGACGTCGGGCGCCACAACGCCGTCG
This sequence comes from Microvirga sp., assembly GCA_036742625.1. Classification (GTDB taxonomy): domain Bacteria; phylum Pseudomonadota; class Alphaproteobacteria; order Rhizobiales; family Beijerinckiaceae; genus JAJKJG01. Next base: position 1,471 of record DAINQO010000375.1, on the reverse strand, counting down.
ACAAGATCGCCGGCTGGATGTTCCGCCAAGGCGAGGGCGGCGGCGACAAGATCTTCTACACCACCGGCCGGCTCACCTCCGAGATGGTGATCAAGACCGTGCGCATGGGCATCCCGATCCTGGTCTCGCGCTCGGGCTTCACCGCCTGGGGCGTCGAGCTCGCCCGCAAGACCGGCCTGACGCTCATCGGCCGCGCCCGCGGCAAGCGCTTCGTCGCGCTCTCGGGCGAGGAGCGCATCGTCTTCGACCAGGACCTCTCTTATGTGGAGGAGGAGAGCGCGAAGCATCGGCGCAAGGGGGCGGGCGGGGATGAATGAGTGCGCCAAGAGGCCGATCGGGCCGGGCGCAAGGCTGTCCGCTGCCGCCTGCGTCGGCCTATTCCTCGCCGGCGCGGCCGCGGCCGAGACAAGGCCCGACTGCCTCGATGAGGACCGCCCCGTGACGCTGTCCGGCATCGTCCAGGAGCGCAGGCTCGATGCGAAGAGCCTGCGGGAGTTCCCCGCCGTGAGCCGAGGGCCGTTCTATGTGCTCGATCTCGACCGGGCGGTCTGCTTCAACGGCTCATTCAGCGAGGCCGTGCTTCCGGACGTTCGCAGCGTGCACGTGTATTCCTTGGACAAAAGCAAGGTGCAGCTCTTGCGACGATACGACAACAAGCGCGTGTCGGTGCGCTTCATCAGCCTGTTCGAGGGGCACACCGCCCATCACATGCGTCCCGTCGTGGGAGCGGTCGAAAGCGTCACGCCGCTTGGAAAGAAGCGATGAGGAGAGCGCGAAGCACCGGCGTAAGGGAGCGGGCGATGATTGAGCCGCGCGCGCCCGCCTCTCCCGAAGGGAGAGGCCGAGTCGGCGGAGCCGACCGGGTGAGGGGTGCGCCCTCTGTGGATAGAGCGCTCCCCTCACCCGGACGCCGCCTGTCGGCGGCGCTCGACCTCTCCCTTCGGGAGAGGTTTGCGTCGTGACTCCGCCCACGCTCGGCGTGCTCCTCGCCGGCGGGCTGGCGCGGCGGATGGGGGGCGGCGACAAGCCGCTCAAGGCGATTGCCGGCCGGACGATCCTCGAGCGCGCAATCGAGCGCCTCGCGCCGCAATGCGCGGCCCTGATCCTCAACGCCAACGGCGATCCGGCGCGCTTTGCCGCGACCGGCCTGACCGTCGTCGCGGACGACGTGCCGGGCTTTGCCGGACCGCTCGCCGGCATCCTGGCGGCGCTCGACTGGGCTGCCCGCAACCGCCCCGACCTCGAATGGGTCGCGAGCGCCGCGGGCGACTCGCCGTTCCTGCCGCACGATCTCGTTTCGCGTCTCCACGGCGCCCGCGCCGCCGCCGGCGTGCCGCTCGCCTGCGCCGAGTCGGGCGGCCAGGCGCATCCGGTGAACGGGCTGTGGCCGGTCGCGCTGCGGGCCGATCTCCGGCACGCGCTCGTCGCCGAGGACATGCGCAAGATCGACCGCTGGACCGCCCGCCACGGC
>DAINQO010000374.1:0-2814 GCA_036742625.1 Microvirga sp. | reverse complement strand
TAGGCGGCGCCGAACTTCGCCATCCAGACGAACATGTAGATGCACAGCTCCTGCGCCCAGGAGAGGTGGATCTGGTGCATCAAGGGATAGAGGAACGGCACGCCCGACGAGTAGCGGTGCACGACCGCGATGAAGATGAGCACGGTCGCGGCGCCCATGAGGCTCGCGATCAGGATCTCCTCGAGCCGGTCGAGGATGCGCAGCAGCAAGTGGGCCCCCTGGCTTTTGTCACCTCTCCCCGCTTGCGGGGAGAGGCCGACTCGGCGAAGCCGAGCGGGTGAGGGGGCCGGGTGAGCGTGGCGCGTGTCCCCCAGCCCCTCACCCGGTCCGCTTCGCGGACTCGACCTCTCCCCGCCAAGGCGGGGAGAGGAGAGTTACTGCGTCGGGCCGCTCGCCGCCTTCTGGAACTCGTCGATCGTGTCCTTGCCGACGCGGGAGGCCATGTCGGCGTAGAGCGGCTCCAGCGCCTTGCGCCAGGCCGCCTTCTGCTCCGGGGTGAGCTCGATGAGCTCCGACCGGCCCGATTTCTTGATCTCGGCCAGCGCCTCGTCGTTCTCGGTCTGCGAAATCTGGTTCGCGTGAGCGGTCGCCTCGGCCATCGCCTTCTCGAGCTGCCCGCGAACATCGCCCGGCAGGCCGTCCCAGAACTTCTTGTTGGCGATGACGGCGTAGCCGATGTAGCCGTGGTCGGAGAGGGTGATGAACTTCTGCACCTCGTGGTGCTTCTGGGTGTACATGTTCGACGGCGTGTTCTCGGAGCCGTCGACGACGCCGGTCTGCAGCGCCTGGTAGACCTCCGAGAACGCCATCACCTGCGGGATCGCGCCGAGCGCCCGCATCTGGGCCTCGAGCACCTTCGAGGACTGGATGCGCATCTTCAGGCCGCGGAAATCCTCGGGCGTGCGCAGCGGCTTGTTGGCGCTCATGACCTTGAAGCCGTTGTCCCAATAGCCGAGCCCGACGATGCCCTTCGACTCGAGCTTCTTGAACAGCCGCTTGCCGAGGTCGCCTTCGGTGACCTTCCGCAGCGCCGCCTTGCTCGGCAGGATATAGGGCAGGTCGAAGACCTCGAACTCGCGCGCGCCGAGCGGCCCGAACTTGGCGAGCGAGGGCGCGAGCATCTGCACGGCGCCGAGCTGGAGCGCGTCGACCTCCTCCTTGTCCTTGTAGAGCTGCGAGTTCGGATAGACCTCAACCTTGACCTTGCCGTTGGTGTACTTCTCGGCGAGCTCCCTGAACTTCTCGGCGCCCTTGCCCTTCGGCGTATCGGGCGTGACGACGTGGCTGAACTTGATGACGATCGGGTCCTGGGCGGCGGCGGCGAAGGGCGCGATCGCCAGCGCGGCCGCGGCGGCGAGCTTGAACAGGCCTCTCATGAACTTCCTCCTGGGAGATTCTTGTTGTGGCGCCGATACTAGCCGCCGAGCGGCGCAAGGCAATCGGCGTCAGGCGCGGAACGTCGCGGTGGCGCTCATCACCGCGCGGCCCTCGCTCGCGGCACCGGCGCGAAGCTCGCCGCGTTCGTCCGACAGCGTGACCGACAGCGGCCGCCCGGCAAAGCTTGGCGACAGGCCGCGGAAGGACAGCTCACCGATCCGGTGCTCAGGCCGCGCCGCGGCGCAGGCCCGCATCAGGAAGGTGGCGATCAGCGGGCCATGCACGACGAGGCCCGGATAGCCCTCGACCTCGCGGGCATAGGCGAGGTCGTAGTGGATGCGGTGGCCGTTGAAGGTCAGGGCCGAGTAGCGGAACAGCATCACCGCGTCCGGCGCGAGGGTCTGGACGATGCGCCCCTCCGGCGGAACGGGCTTGGCGCCGGCCTCGGCCGTCGCCCCGCCCGGCTTCGGATCCTCGCGATAGACGAGCGTCTGGCGTTCGGTCACGCAGGTGACGCCCTCCTGCAGATAGAGGTGGTCGAGCTCGAGGAAGCACAACGGCCCGGAACGGCCCCGCTTGAGGTCGATCGCGGCGATCGTCGTCTGCCGGGTGACGTTGAGGCCGACGAGCAGCGGCGCCGCGAAGGTGAGCTTGCCCGCCGCCCACATGCGCCGCGGCAGCGGCACCGGCGGCATGAAGCCCTTGCGCTTCGGATGGCCGTCGCGCCCGAGCCCGCTTGCCCGAACCGCCGGGTTGCCGAGGCACCAATGGATGCCGAGCGGCGCCGTGTCGCCGGATTCATAGGCCCGCGGCGGCTCGTCGAGCGTTGCGTCGAACGCCTCCGCAAGCCGCGGCGTCAGAAGATCGGCGCGCGCCTCGATGCGCCCAACCCAGCCGCGCAGGTGATCGAAATCCGCTTCCATCGCGCAGCTCAATAAGACCGCGGCATGCCGAGCACGTGCTCGGCGAGATAGGCGAGGATGAGGTTCGTCGAGATCGGCGCCACCTGGTAGAGCCGCGTCTCGCGGAACTTCCGCTCGATGTCGTATTCCTCGGCGAAGCCGAAGCCGCCATGCGTCTGGACGCAGACATTCGCCGCCTCGAACGAGGCGTCGGCGGCGAGCATCTTCGCCATGTTGGCCTCGGCGCCGGGGTTCTGCCCGGCCTCGTAGAGCCGCAGCGCCTCGCGCACCATGAGCTCGGCCGCCCGCATGTTGGCGTAGGCCCGGGCGATCGGGAACTGGACGCCCTGGTTCTGGCCGATCGGCCGGCCAAACACGACGCGCTCCTTGGAGTAGCTCGTCGCCCTCTCGACGAACCATTTCGCGTCGCCGATGCACTCGGCGGCGATCAGGATCCGCTCGGCGTTCATGCCCGAGAGGATGTAGCGGAAGCCCCTGCCCTCCTCGCCGATCAGGTTCTCGGCCGGCACGCGCA
>DAINQO010000373.1:0-2815 GCA_036742625.1 Microvirga sp. | reverse complement strand
GTCGCCGTCCATCGAGTAGACGCTCTCGAAGACGATGAGCTTCGGCCGCTCGCCGCTCGCTGCCAGGAGTTCCTCGAGGTGGGCGAGGTCGTTGTGGCGGAAGATGCGCTTGTCGCAGCCGGACTGGCGCACGCCCTCGATCATCGAGTTGTGGTTCTGGGCGTCCGACAGGATGACGCAGCCCGGGATCAGGCGGGCGATGGTCGCGATGCCGGCCTGGTTCGAGATGTAGCCGGAGGTGAAGACGAGGGCCGCGTCCTTGCCGTGGAGGTCGGCGAGCTCGGCCTCGAGCTCGACCACCGGGTGGTTGTTGCCCGAGATGTTGCGCGTGCCGCCGGCGCCGGCCCCGACGCGCATCGCGGTCTCGGTCATGGCCCGCACCACGGCGAGATGCTGGCCCATGCCGAGATAGTCGTTCGAGCACCACACCGTGACCTCGCGCGGGCCGCCCGGCGCATGCCAGATCGCCGCCGGGAAGCGCCCGGCGATGCGCTCGAGATCGGCGAAGACGCGGTAGCGGCGCTCGGCCTTGAGGCGCTCGACGGCGCTTTCGAAGAAGCTCTCGTAATCCATAGGCGCGATCGCGGCTCGGGAGGCTCGACTTGGGCTGCCAGTTGAGCCGCGACTTTGCGCAAGATCAAGGGCCGCCTTGGAATTGTTCCAATTCCGGGACCCTAACCCGGTTGAGCCGCCGGCGCGAAGGGCCTATGCCGGGCGGCGACGATGGGTCGCGACGGACGAGCGATGGCCGAGAATCGCCCGGAGCGGCTGAAGGCAGCGTTGCGGGAGAACCTCAAGCGCCGCAAGGCGCAGGCGCGGGGCCGCGACGGCAAGCCGGCCGGGGAGGGCGCCGCCGAGCCCGAGCCTCCGTCCGGCGAGGCGGACGAGGCCGGGGCCCGGCGGGACTAAGCTCCGCCGCAATTGCCCGGCAGACCGGTCCGCGCACAGGGTCGAGGGAAAGCAATGGACCGAATTCGCATCGCCGGCGGGGCGCCGCTCAAGGGCTCGATCCCGATCTCGGGGGCGAAGAACGCCGCCCTGCCGCTGATGATCGCGAGCCTCCTCACCGACGAGACGCTCGAGCTGACGAACGTGCCGCGGCTCGCCGACATCCAGGCGCTGCTGCGCATCCTCGGCAACCACGGCGTCGACCACCTCATCGCCGGCAAGCGCCCGGGCCAGACGGCGGAGACCGGGCAGACGATCCGGCTGTCCGCCCGCACCATCATCGACACCACCGCTCCCTACGAGCTCGTCTCGACGATGCGGGCGAGCTTCTGGGTGATCGCGCCGCTCGTCGCGCGGCTTGGCGAGGCCAAGGTCTCGATGCCCGGCGGCTGCGCCATCGGCACGCGCCCGGTCGACCTCCTGCTCATGGCGCTGGAGCGGCTCGGCGCAAAGATCGAGGTCGATGCCGGCTACGTCATCGCCCGGGCGCCGAAGGGCCTGAAAGGAGGCGAGATCGCCTTCCCGAAGGTCACCGTCGGCGGCACCCATGTGGCGCTGATGGCGGCAGCCCTCGCCAGCGGCACGACGGTGATCGAGAACGCGGCCCGCGAGCCCGAGGTCGCCGATCTCGCGACCTGCCTGACCAAGATGGGGGCGCGGATCGCCGGCGCCGGCACGGGCCAGATCGTCATCGAGGGCGTGGCGCGCCTTCACGGCGCCTCGCACGAGGTGCTGCCCGACCGCATCGAGACCGGCACCTACGCCATGGCGGTGGCGATGACCGGCGGTGACGTGCTCCTCGAGAACACTCACCCGGACCTGTTGCGCTCGGCGCTCGACGTGCTCGGCCAGACCGGGGCCGAGGTGACCTCGACAAACGAGGGCATCCGCATCCGCCGCAACGGCTCCGGCATCGCCGCCGTCGACGTCACGACCGACCCGTTCCCGGGCTTCCCGACCGACCTCCAGGCCCAGTTCATGGCGCTGATGACGCGCGCCAGCGGCACCTCGCGCATCCGCGAGACGATCTTCGAGAACCGCTTCATGCACGTGCAGGAGCTGGTGCGGCTCGGCGCCCATATCCGGCTCGACGGCGACGCCGCCGTGGTGGAGGGCGTCGAGCGCCTCAAGGGCGCGCCGGTGATGGCGACCGATCTGCGCGCCTCGGTGTCGCTCGTCATCGCGGGCCTCGCCGCCGAGGGCGAGACCACGATCAACCGCGTCTACCACCTCGACCGCGGCTTCGAGGCGCTGGAGGCGAAGCTCCAGCGCTGCGGCGCCGATATTTCGCGGATCAGGGGCTGATCGCCCCGCCTCCCCCCGCCTGAACGCGGGCGTGACCCCGTCGATTATCCCCCGATTGCGCCGCGCTTGAAGCCGAAGCCTGGGACCTCGCAGCCGCAGGGGGCGTTGAATGGAGCGGGTCTCGTCATGCAATTGCCGCGCGAGGTGACGCAGACCGAGCCCATCCGCGGCCGGCCGTAGCCGTATTCCTCGCGCTCGCGGCGGCGTTCCCAGCGCCGGCGCCGCCGGGCGTCGTCGTCCTCGTCGTCCCAGCCGCCGCGTCCGCCGCCGTAGCCGCCTCCGTAACCGCCGCCGCCGCCACCGTAACCGCCACCATAGCCGCCGCCGTACTGGGCGAGGGCGGGCGTGCCGGCGAGCATGGCGAGGGCCGCAGCCGCCAAGAGAATGCGCTTCATCGTTTCCTCCGTCGTGGTCCTGTGGCCAGCTAAGGCCTTCGATTATGAACGTGCGCTGAGCCCAACCGTTGCGCTTCGCCGGTCGCGTCGCTACCTCAGGCGGACGATCACGAAGGCCGGGGTGGCGTCATGGAACTTCTGAGGCTCGTTGCGCTCGACGAGGAGGA
>DAINQO010000372.1:0-2817 GCA_036742625.1 Microvirga sp. | reverse complement strand
CGAGCTCCTACGTCAACGGCGCCGAGCTCCACATCAACGGCGGCCAGCATGTCTAAAAACCCTCTCCCCGACGGGCAGAGGGCAGGGTTGCTGGACGGCGGCCACCATGGTCACGACACAGTGGCGGAGAAGGATCGATTACGGACGAGCGATCTGGAGCAGCGCGGCTATCTGGTGCTGCGGTTCTGGAACCACGACGTGACAAGCAATCTGGACGGCGTTTGCGAGACGATCCTCTACCATCTGCGAGGGTGCGCATGAGCTTCAAGGCCCGGCACCGGCGCCCCCTCACCCTGCCCTCTCCCCCTTGGGGAGAGGGTTTTCGCGCGCGCGCCCTCGGAGTCCTGCTCGCGGTCCCGCTCGCGCTCGCGCTCTGCGCGCAAGCCGATGCCGAACCCACCGTTTCCCTCCTGCCGCTCCCCTTCGCGGTGGAGGAGTTCCGGGCACCGGCGAGCTATTTCGCGCGCACGCTGACGACCTCGCCGGCGCTTCCCGAGAAGCTGCCTGCCGACCGCGCCGTGGTTGCCGTGTGGGGCGCGGGCGGCGGCGCGGCGCTCTATCTCGAGGAGGGCGAGCTGCGCCAGGTCCGCTGGCCCGCCGGCGAGGAGCCGCCGTTGCGCGAGGCGCCGCGCAACGCCGTGCCGGGAACGCGCATGCAGTCCGAGGGCCCGCTGACGGTGTTCCTGTCGGCGCCGCGCGGCGATTACCGCCACGGCGTCTTCGGCCGCGTCGACGACGCCGGCCGCCTGATCATCTCCGAGAAGCAGCCGCTCGCCGGCGTCAGCACCGATGTGCGAGCGGTGCCGACGAAGACCGGCATCGTCGAGGCGGGGGCGGACGCGGTCTTCGAGGACCTCGAGCCGCGCCTTGCCGATCTCGACCGCGACGGCACGCCGGAGATCCTCGTCGTCAAATCCTACCTCGCCAAGGGCTCGGCGCTCGCGGTGGTCGGCCGGCGCGACGGCGTCTGGGCGATCGTTGCGGAGACGCCGCCGGCCGGCGAGCCGCATCGCTGGCTCGCCCCGGCGGCGGTCGGCGACTTTTCCGGCGACGGCAAGCTCGCGATCGCCCTCGTGCGCACGCCCCACGTCCAGGGCGTGCTGCAGCTGTGGGGCTTCGAGGGCGGGAAGCTGTCGCTTCGGCACGAGGCGGCCGGCTACGCGAACCACGTCTTCGGCGCGAGCACGATCGACAACGCCGCCGCGGTCGACCTCGACGGCGACGGCCGGCCCGAGCTCGTCATCCCGACGCAGGACCGGAAATCGCTCGCCGTCCTGTCGTTGAGGAACGGCATCAGGGAACTGCGCCGCATCGGCCTCCCGGCTCCGGCCGGGCGCGGCCTTGCGGCGCTCGGCGCCGGCAAGGACGCCCACATCATCGCCGCCCTCGAGGACGGCCGCGTGGTCGTCATCCGCCCGTGACGCTCGCACCGGTTCCGGCTTCCGACCGCCTCTATCCGGGCCGCCCCTTCCTCGCGGCCTCGGTGGCGGTGTTCCGCGACGGCCGCGTCCTCGTCGCGGCGCGGGCCCGACCGCCGATGGCGCGGCGCTACAGCCTCCCCGGCGGCCTCGTCGAGCCCGGCGAGACGCTCGCCGACGCGGCCTTGCGCGAGCTGCGCGAGGAGGTCGGGGTCGAAGCCGACCTCCTCGGCTTCGTCGACCATGTCGAGGCGATTGAACGCGATGCCGCCGGCCGTGTAAGGCACCATTTCGTCATCTGCGCCCATGCCGCCCGCTGGCGCGCGGGTGAGCCGCGGGTCGGCCCGGAGGCATCGGACGTGCGTTGGGTTTTTGAGGACGAGATCGCCGCGCTCCGCACCACGCCCGGTCTCGCCGGCGTGGTGCGGAAGGCGTTCGCGATCGCCAAGGCGGGTGCCGCGTGAGGGGTTTCGCCCATGCGGCCGTGATCGCCGTGCTGGCGCTTGCGCTCGCCGTCCCGGCGGAAGCGCAGCAGGGCCGCGGCGGCTCGCAGCCCGGGCGCGCCGCGCCGGCCGCCGCCCCGCCGCCGCAGCCGGCGCCGGCGCCGCCGCAGGGCGAGCCGCCGCCCGCCCCGTACGAGAAAGAGCTGCTGCGCCTTGCCGAGATCATGGGCTCGCTCGCCTTCCTGCGCTCGCTCTGCACCGCCAAGGACGCGCCGGAATGGCCGCGCCGGATGCAGGCGCTGATCGAGGCCGAAGGCACGACGGCGGGCCGCAAGGAGCGTCTCGCCGGCGCCTACAACCGCGGCTATCGCGGCTTCGCGATCACCTACCGCATCTGCACCGCCTCGGCCGCCGAGGCGACGGAGCGCTATCTCAAGGAAGGCGAGACGCTGTCGCGGGGAATCGCCGGCCGCTTCGGCGGTTGAGCCCGGCCATCCGGCAAAAGCGCCGGGCGGCGTTAACCTCTTCGCAAGGCGCCGGTAGCCCGCGTTAATTCTTCTTACTAAGGTCCCGGGACGCCTCGGACACCGCTCCGCGCGGCAATGAAGCACGCATGACCGTCGACGACGCCATCCCCCTCAACCTCCAGGACGCCACCGCCGAGAAGCGGGCGGCACTGACCTACGTGGTCGAGGCCTTCGTCGAGGCCCAGCTCGACGGGCTCGACGGCGACTGCATGGCCCATGCGGCGCTCTTCGCCGCGTTCCAGGAGCTCGTCGCCACCTACGGCGAGGAGGCTACGGCGCGCTATGCCGAGGGGCTGCCGGAGAAGATCCGTTCCGGCGGCTTCTCGACAAGCCCGCGGCACTGATCGCCTCGCCCGGTCGAAGAGGTCCGAGTCGAGTTCGGCGCCGCTTCGCGGCGGAGTCTTGCGCTGGGTCCCGGGTCGCATTCCG
>DAINQO010000371.1:0-2819 GCA_036742625.1 Microvirga sp. | reverse complement strand
GCGCGCCCGGCGAACCAACCAGGTGCTCGATGGACCGTTCCACCAGCGAAGCTCTGCGGCCGGCGCCGGGACCGCTCAGCCACCGCGAGATCCGCGCCATCATCGGCGGCATCATCGTCGCGATGCTGCTCGCGGCCCTCGACCAGACCATCGTCGCGACCGCCCTGCCGACGATCGGCCGCGAGCTTGGCGATGTCGAGGACATGCCCTGGGTGGTGACCGCCTATCTCCTCGCCTCGACCGCCGTCACCCCGCTCTACGGCAAGTTCAGCGACAGCCACGGACGGCGGATCACGCTCCTCATCGGGATCGTCACCTTCATCGTCGGCTCGCTCGCCTGCGCGCTCGCGCCGACCATGTTCCTCTTGATCGCGGCCCGGCTCGTGCAGGGGCTCGGCGGCGGCGGACTGATCTCGCTCGCGCAGACGATCATCGCCGATATCGTGGCGCCGAAGGAGCGCGGCCGCTACCAGGTCTACATCGCGAGCGTCTTCGTGTCGGCGAGCCTGCTTGGGCCGGTGCTCGGCGGCTTCTTCGCCGAGCATCTGCACTGGTCGGTGATCTTCTGGATCAACCTGCCGCTCGGCGCCCTGGCGTTCTGGATGAGCAACGCGGCGCTGAAGCGCCTGCCGCGTTACGACCGCCGCCACCGGCTCGACGTGCTCGGCGCCGCGCTCCTCATGGGTGCGACGATCGCCCTTCTCCTCGCGCTCAACTGGGGCGGCGTGCGCTACGCCTGGCTCTCGGCTCCGATCGCCGGCCTCCTCGCTGTATCGGCGGCGCTGTCGGCCGCCCTCGCCTTGCGCCTGTACACCGCGCGCGAGCCGCTGATTCCGCTCGACATCCTGCGCAATCCGGTCGTCCGGATGGGCACGCTCGCGGCCTGCTTCGGCATGGGCACCTATATCGGGCTGACGATCTATGTGCCGATGTATTTCGAGGCGGTGCTCGGCCTCTCGGCGAGCAATTCCGGGCTCGCCCTCATCCCGCTCATGGCAGGCACGGTGATCGGCGCCACCATTTCGGGGCGCGTCATGGCGAACGTGACCCACTACAAGCGCCTGCCGGTCGGCGGACTTGCCGTCGCGATGGCAGCGACCGGCGCGCTGATCGTCTCGGCCGGGCGCCTGTCGCTCCTCGCGACGGAGCTCGTCCTCGCCGCGATCAGTCTCGGCCTCGGGACCCTGCTGCCGGTGGCGACGGTCTCGATCCAGAACGCCGTCGCGGCCCACCAGCTCGGGACCGCGACCGCGGTCGCGAACTTCTTCCGTCAGCTCGGCGGGGCGCTCATCGTCGCGATCTTCGGCGCGATCGTGCTTGGCGGCGTCGGCCCGGCCGGGCGCGGCGAAAGCCTCGAGACCCTGCGAAGCGCGGTCGGCGGCGCCGATCTCGCCGCCATCTTCGGCTGGGTCTTCGCCGCCGCGCTTGCCGGCTTTGCGCTCGCCTTCCTGTTCCTGCTGCTGATGGAAGAGAAGCCGCTGCGCGCGAGCGCCGCGCGGGCCGCCGATGCCGCGGCGGCGGATTGAGCGCGATCACATGCGCTTCGCGACCTCCTCGAGCATCACCTCGGTGGCGCCGCCGCCGATCGCCTGGACGCGGGCGTCGCGGGCCATGCGCTCGATCGCCGTTCCGCGCATGAAGCCCATGCCGCCATGGCACTGGACGCAGGCGTACATCACCTCGTTGACGAGCTCGCCGCAATAGGCCTTCGCCATGGAGACTTCCCGGATGCAGTCGGCGCCCCGGGCCGAGCGCCACGCCGTCGCATAGACGAGCTGCCGGCCGGCCTCGATCCGCGCCGCCAGCATCGCGAGCTTCTGCCGGATCGCCTGCTTGTCCCAGAGCGTCGCGCCGAAGGCCTGGCGCGCGCGCACCCAGGCGAGCGTCAGCTCGATCGCCGCCTGCGCCTCGCCGAGCGCCATGGCGGCGATCGCCAGGCGCTCGTTCTGGAAGTTGCGCATGATCGCGTAGAAGCCCTGCCCCTCCTCGCCGAGCACGTTCTCGGCCGGGATCCGGCACTCGTCGAAATGGAGCTCCGCCGTGTCCGACGACCGCCAGCCGTGCTTGTCGAGCGTGCGCCCGACGCTAAGCCCGGGCGTGCCCTTCTCGATGAGAAACATCGTCAGGCCGCGGCTCGGGGCGCGCTCGCCGCCGGTCTTCGCCGCGACGCAGTAGAGATCGGCGTGAACGCCGTTGGTGATGAAGAGCTTCGTGCCGTTGAGGACGTAGCCGTCCGGCTGGCGTCGCGCCGTGGTGCGGATGCCCTTCACGTCGGAGCCGGCGTCGGGCTCCGTCACCGCGACGGCGGTGATGACCTCGCCGGCGATGATGCCGGGCATCCACCGCGCGCGCTGCTCCTCCGTGCCGCCGTTGAACACGTGCACGGAGGCCATGTCGGTGTGGACGAGCGCCGTGATCGCGACGCCGCCATAGCCCGAGCGCCCGAGCTCCTCGGCGAGGACGACGGTTCCGAGCGCGTCCATCTCCGAGCCGCCATAGGCGGCCGGATAGCGGATGCCGAAGAAGCCGAGCTCCCCCATCCGGCGCAGCACGTCGCGCGGCACGAAGCCCTGTTCCTCCCAGGCGTCGGCGCGCGGCTTGATCTCCTCCTCGACAAAGCGCCGGACCTGGTCGCGCAGCATGCGGTGCTCAGGCCCGAACCAGGGATCGGCGCCCTCGAACATTCCGGAACCGTGGTCGCCCATGCCGCCGCCTCGTGGGTGAGTCGCAGCCTAGCGAGGCGGTGAGGCGCGACAAGCGCCGTTCCGCGCCGATGGTCGCAGTTCGGATGCTGGCAGCCGCGATGGCGCTCCCTAGGG
>DAINQO010000370.1:1163-2829 GCA_036742625.1 Microvirga sp. | reverse complement strand
ACCGTCGTCGCGACGAGGATCGCGGTCTCGCCGGCGGCGAAGCGCGCCATCGCGGCGTCGCGCTCGCGCGGGCCGAGCTTGCCGTGCACGAGGCCGACGGCGTCGCCGAACACCTCGCGCAGCTCGGCGAAGCGGTCCTCGGCGGCGGCGAGGTCGACGACCTCCGATTCCGCGACCAGCGGGCAGATCCAGTAGACCCGGTCGCCGGCCTTGATCGCCCGCCCGATCGCGTCGGCGACCTCCTGCAGGCGCTCGGTCGAGACGAGCCGCGTCGCGATCGGCTTTCGCCCCGGCGGCTTCTCGTCGAGGACCGAGACGTCCATGTCGCCGAAATAGGTCAGCGCCAGCGTGCGCGGGATCGGCGTCGCGGTCATCACGAGAATGTCGACCGCCTCGCCCTTCTGGCCGAGCGCCAGGCGCTGGTGGACGCCGAAGCGGTGCTGCTCGTCGACGACGGCAAGGCCGAGGTCGCGGAACGCGACGTCCTCCTGGAACAGCGCATGGGTGCCGACGACGATGTCGACCGCGCCCTCGGCAAGGCCGAGGAGCACGCGCCGGCGCTCGGCGCCCTTGTCGCGGCCGGTGAGCAGCGCCAGCCGCAAGCCGGCCTTGCGGGCGAGCGGCTCGATGCGCTCGAAATGCTGGCGCGCCAGGATCTCGGTCGGGGCCATCAGCGCCGCCTGGCGCCCGGCCTCGATGGCGCTCGCCATGGCAAGGAGCGCGACCGCGGTCTTGCCGGAGCCGACGTCGCCCTGGAGCAGCCGCAGCATGCGCTTGTCGGAGGCGAGGTCGCGGCGGATCTCGTCGAGCGCCCGCGACTGCGCGCCGGTGAGCCCGAAGGGGAGGGCGGCCGTGATCCTCTTCGCGATCCGGCCGTCGCCGGCGTTGCTGCGCCCTGGCAGCCGCCGCATCCGGCTGCGCGCGAGCGCGAGCGCGAGCTGCGAGGCGAGGAGCTCGTCATAGGCGAGGCGCCGCCACGCCGGGCTCGCGGCGGCGGCCTCGGGCGACACGTCGGCGGCGGCAGCCGGGCGATGAAGCTGGTGCAGCGCCTCGCCGAAGGCGGGGAAGCGGCTCTGTTCGAGAAAGGCCTGGTCCTGCCATTCGGGCAGCGCCGGCACGCGCGCGAGCGCCGCGCCGACGAACTTGCCGACGAGCCGCGTCGAGAGGCCTTCGGTCAGCCCGTACACGGCCTCGACCGCCGGCAGCTCGCCGATGCGGCGCTCGTCGAGGATGCGGTCGGGGTGGACCATCTGGCGGTAGCCGTCCCAGATCTCGATCTTGCCCGAGACGTAGCGCACCGAGCCGACCGGCAAGAGCGCCTGGATGCGCTCCGGATGGGCGTTGAAGAAGACGAGCAAGATGTCGCCGGTGTCGTCCTCGACGAGGATGCGGAACGGCGCCTTGCCGCGCCGCGGCGGCCCTGGCCGGTGCTCGCTCACCCTGACCTTGAGCGTCACCGTCTCGCCGACCGGCGCCTCGGCAATCGAGCCTTTGAGCTCGCGCGAGATGCCGCCATGCGGCAGGTGGAACAGGAGGTCGACGATCCGGGCCGGCCGTCCGGGCTCGCCGAGCAGCCGGTCGAGCAGCACCGCCACCTTCGGCCCGACGCCCGGCAGCGCCGTCGCCGGCGCGAACAGCGGGTCGAGGATCGCAGGGCGGAGGGACA
>DAINQO010000370.1:0-1063 GCA_036742625.1 Microvirga sp. | reverse complement strand
ACGAGGACGAGCGCGGATCTCGAGCCGCGGCGCAAGCGCGTGCTGTTCCGCGCCTGGCACCGCGGCATCCGCGAGATGGACCTGATCATGGGCCGCTTCGCCGACGCCGAGATCGGCACCATGGCGGACGTGGATCTCGCCGAGTTCGAGCGCCTCATTGAGGTGCCGGACCGCGATCTCTATCTATGGCTCACGGGCGAGGCCGAGACGCCGCCGAGCTACGACACGCCCGTCTTCCGCCGGCTGAAGAGCTTCCACACCCACGACGCCCCGATCCACTCGTGATGTCATCCCGGGGCGACGCGAAGCGTCGAGCCGGGGATCCATAACCACAGTCGGAGCCAACTTGAGCGCAGCGGTGTTTATGGGTCCTGGTTCTCGCTTCGCGAGCCCCGGGATGACAGTTTGAGATGAGCGTGCATAAGACCCTGACCCCCACCCTTACCCAAGCCGTCGATGCCCTTGCGCGCGGCGACCAGGCGACGCTGGCGAGCGTGCCGGACGGCTTCGACGTGCTCGTCGTCGCCGACCTCGCGCGGGCGCTCGGCGGCTCGGTCGACGGGCCGGCGGTGCTGGTCCATGTCGCCCGCGACGGGCTCAGGCAGCAGGCGCTCCAGAACGCGCTGCAATTCGTTGCGCCCGAGATCGAGGTCCTGGTCTTCCCGGCCTGGGACTGCCAGCCCTACGACCGCGTGTCGCCGAACACCGGCGTCACGGCGCAGCGCATGACGGCGCTGTCGCGGCTCACCCGCTCGCGCTCGTCGGAGGCGCACCCGCGCATCCTGTCGACGACGGTGAACGCGGTCGTGCAGCGCGTGATCCCGCGCGGTCGCATGGCGAAGGAGAGCTTCTCGGCCGCGCCCGGCAACATGGTCGCAACCGACGCGCTCGTCGCCTGGCTCGAGATCAACGGCTTCCTGCGCACCGGCACCGTGCGCGACACCGGCGAATACGCGGTCCGCGGCGGCATCATCGATCTCTACCCGCCGGGCCTGCCGAACCCGATCCGGCTCGACTTCTTCGGCGACACGCTCGAATCGATCCGCAGCTTCGACCCGGAGAC
>DAINQO010000369.1:1464-2849 GCA_036742625.1 Microvirga sp. | reverse complement strand
TCTCGAACCAGCGCGCGACGAGCATGCGCACGCTCTGAGCGAGCGGCGGCGGCACGTCGCCGGCGGCCGGCCCAAAGCCGACGACGATGTCGATCTCGATGCCTTGCGCCGCGAGCCCCGGCTCGGGCGCGGCGCTCTCGATGACGATGCGGGGCGGGTCGCTCGCGCGCTCGGCGCGATAGAGCGCAGCCGCGAGATCCTCCGGCGCGCCAAACCGGTCGAAGACGCGGATGCGCTCGATGCGGATCAGCGGCGACAGCGGCAGGAGCACGGCGCGCCGGCACGGCCAGCGGTCGAGCGTCAACCGCCAGCTCTGCTCGACGAGCTGGCGTCCCGCCGCCGCCTCGACGACGAGCCGCGCCGCCTTGATGAGCGCCGCGACGAGGTCGTCCTCGGCGTCATCGTCGAGGCGCAGATAGGCGCGCATCTCGGCAACCGTCACGGGCTCGACGGCGGGACCGGCGATGAGTAGTGGGATCATCGGATTTTCTCTGGCGAGACTGTTGAAATGCGAGCTGTCATTCCGGGGCATGCCGAAGGCGTGAGCCCGGAACCCATGAAACGGACCGGATCGATGGAGCTTGCTCGTGGGTTCCGGGTTCTTCGCTTCGCGAAGCCCCGGAATGACAGCGTGTGGATCGGGGCAGCGCTCATTGCCGCCTTCCTCGCCGCTCCCGCGCAGGCGATCGTCGGCGGGCAGGAGAGCGCCGCGCCGCTCGCGCGCGAGGCGGTGATGGTGCTGTCGTCGAAGGGCGGAATGTGCTCGGCCGTGATCGTCGCGGCCGACGTGGTCTTGACGGCGGGCCATTGCGCGGCGGGCGCCGGCCAGCATCGGATCCATTGGCGCGGCGAGGACGGCGCGCCGGAGCTCGTCGAGCCCGCCGCGAAGGCGATCCACCCGGGCTATGACAGCAAGGCGGTCGAGGCGCGGCGGCGCTCGATCGACCTCGCGCTCATCCGCCTGCCGCAGAACCTGCCCGACCACTTTGCGGTCGCGAAGCTCTCGGCCGCAAACCCGTCGCCGCCGGCGCGCATCACCTTCGGCGGCTACGGCGTCGCCAAGGAGGGCGACGCGCGCTCGAGCGGCACCTTCCGCACGGCGGAGCTGCCGGTCGTCGAGCCTTACGGCCGCAGCACCATCCTCATTTGGGTCGAGGGCGGCGGGCGCGCCGGCGCCTGCATGGGCGATTCAGGGGGGCCCGTGGCGCGAGACGGGGCGGTGTTTGCGATCACCACCTGGGTCGGCGACAAGAAGAGCGGCGCCTGCGGCAAGTACTCGCAAGGCGTGCTCCTCGGCCCGCAGCGGGAGTGGATCGACCGCACGCTCGCGGCGTGGGGGCGCAAGGCGCGGTGGGAGTAGCGCCACCTCTCCCAGCGGGAGAGGT
>DAINQO010000369.1:0-1364 GCA_036742625.1 Microvirga sp. | reverse complement strand
CGGGAGAGGTGACCTTGACGAAAACCGCGCATTCCGGGACCTTGCTCGCCGGAGGGGGTCGACAACCGGTCAGAGTAGCCATGCGCCTCGTCCATCTCAGCCTTCTCGCCTTTACCCTTGTGGCGACGCCCGCCGACGCGGTCATGCGCGGCGCGGTCACCCGCGACCCGAACGGAATCCGCGGCTCGGTGGTGCGGGTCGAATCCTCCCGCGGCGAGCTCTGCTCCGGCGCCGTGATCGCGCCCGACCTCGTGCTGACGGCGGCGCATTGCGTCCTCGAGCGGGCGCAATACCGGGTCGTTGCCGTCGACCGCTCCTTCCGGCCGCGCACGGTTCGGGCGGTCGCAGCCGCGATGCATCCGGCTTTCGTGCCCGGCACGACGCCGCGCACCCAGCCCGGGGTCGATCTCGCGATCCTGAAGCTCGAGCAGCCGCTCGGCGCCGATTTCATGCCGCTCGATCCGCGCGTCGCGGGCTCGGTCGGCAAGGGCCAGTCGGTCGACCTCGCCGGCTTCGGCGTTATCGGCGAGGGCCGCAAAGGCACGGCGCGCGTGCTGCGCCAGACGCGCCTCGTCTCACTCGGCACGCTGCAGGTCGCAAACCGGGTGGTCGTCGTCGCCGACGAGGAGCGCCGGGCGCAAGTTGCGGGCGCCGGCGCCTGCCGGGGCGATTCCGGCGGGCCGATCTTCGCCGGCGGACCGGGCGGCTACCGGCTCGTCGGCATCGTGTCGTGGTCGTCGGGCGCGCTCGTCTCGCGCGACCGCTCGGCCTGCGGCGGGCTCACCGCCGTGACCCCCGTCGCCGATCACGCCGGCTGGATCGCGGCGCGCGCCGACGATCTGCGCCGCCTGATGCCGGGCCAGGCGATCGCCCGCCCGACGGCGCCGGCGAATGCCGCCGATTGGGTCGGGCGCTGAGCGCCGAAGCCGCCGGGTTTTTGGGCAACGGTCCCGCACAAAGGGCAGGCTCTGCCCGCTTTCGATGGGGATAGGCGGTTAACGCGATGTTAACCATCGCACGCCACGATTATCCTTTGCGAAGGTAGAGTGCGTATCGCCGGCACGCCGGCTGGATACCGCCCGACGCGCGGCCGTCGCTTCGAGTTCCGCGCGCCCTCCGGATCAGCCGACCGGTCGTGAAACGCTTTGATGCGCCACGGCGTTGGCGTTCAGAACCGTACATTCCCGGAGAGCGCTCATGACGCGAAGCGCTGTTCGGCGGCGTCTCTTTGGCGCCGCCCTGATGACGCTCGTCCTCGCGCCGGCCGCGGCCGCGCACGACATCTGGATCAACAAGGAGCGCCGTATCAATCCGGCGGGCGAATGGTGCTGCAACACCTTCGACTGCGCGGCGATCCCCGAGGA
>DAINQO010000368.1:0-2870 GCA_036742625.1 Microvirga sp. | reverse complement strand
GCAGGGGCGAACCTCATGATCTACATCGTGCTGATTGCCGTGACCGCCATCGTGCTTCTTCAATCAAGCGGCGCGGTACCGCAGTCGAGCGTCGGTGGCCCGATCACCATCGCGCTGGTGGTTTTCGCCGCCACGCTGGCGGTCGGCATCCAGGAGGCCTGGACGAACGGACGCGGTGTGCTTGGCTGGATCGTGAGCATCGTCGTCGCGGTCGTCGGCGCTTTTGCGGCCGCCCCCCTCGCCGGCATGGTCATGGTCCTGGTGGTCGCGCTCCTCAATCCGGGAGGGGGAAGCTCGCTCGCGGCCATCGGAGGCCCCCTGTTCGATCTCGCCCTCGCCGGACATATGGCCCTGACGCTCTTGGGAGCGTGGGCCGCGCTGCAGGTCGTGAACCGGTGGCGATGAGCTCGTTCAGTGCCCCTCGGCGACCGGCAGCGCGCGCCTGGCGGTGATCGCCAGCCCGTCCGCGCCTAGAGAGACGACGGCCTCGATGCCGAAGACGGCTTCGAGGCGGCCGGCGGTCAGGACCGCCTCCGGCGCGCCTGCCGCGACCGCCCGGCCGCGGTCGAGGAGCACGATCCGGTCGGAAAAGCGCGAGGCCAGCGCAAGGTCATGCATCACCGCGATGACGACGGCGCCGGCGCGGGCCCGGCGGCGGAGCACGTCGAGCACGAGGAGCTGGTGGCGCGGATCGAGCGCCGCCACCGGCTCGTCGACGAGGAGCACCGGGGCCTCGGTCGCGAGCGCCCGGGCAAGGAGCGCACGCGCCCGCTCGCCGCCCGAGAGCTCGGTCACCGGGCGGGCCTCGAAGCCGGCGAGCCCGACCGCGGCGAGCGCGGCCGCGACCGCGAGCGCGCCGTCCGGCGACAGCCGGTCCGGCGCCTCGCCATGCGGCAGACGCCCGAGCGCGACGACGTCGCGTACCGGCAAAGGCCAGGACATGCCGCCGATCTGCGGCAGGTAGGCGATGCGGCGGGCGCGCGCGACGCGGCTCATGCGGCCGACCGGCTCGTCGCCGAGCACGACCGCGCCGGCCGAGGGCGGCACGAGCCCGGCGATCGCCCGCAGCAGCGTCGTCTTGCCGGCGCCGTTCGGCCCGACGACGACGCCGAGCTCGCCCGGCCGGAAAGCGAGGTCGAGGCCGGACAGCGCCTCCCGGCGGCCGAGCCGGACCGTCAAGCCGCGGACGACGACTTCGGCCGCGCTCATGCGGCAACCTCCGCGAGCTCGCCGCGGCGGCGGGCGATGATCCAGAGGAACACCGGCACGCCGAGAAGCGCGGTCAGCACCCCGATCCGGACCTCGGCGCCGGAGGGGATGAGCCGCACCGCGCAATCGGCGGCAAGCAGAAGCGCCGCGCCCGCGAGCGTCGCCGGCATGAGCGTGCGGGCCGGGTCGTAGCCGCAAAGCGGCCGCACGAGATGGGGCGCCACGAGCCCGACGAAGCCGATCGCGCCGGCGACCGCGACGGACGCGCCGGCCCCCACGGCGCTCGCGCCGACGATCACGAGCCGCGTCCGCGCGACGTCGACGCCGAGGCTCCGGGCGGTCTCCTCGCCGAGCGACAGCGCGCGCAACGCCGGCCCGGTCGTCAGCAGCAGCGCCGTCGCGATCGCGAGGAAGGGCGCGGCGAGGACGACATGCACCATCGAGCGGTCCTCGAGCGAGCCGAGGAGCCAGAACACGATCTCGGTGATGGCGAACGGGTTCGGCGACAGGCTGATGGCGAGCGAGGTCGCGGCGCCGGCGAGGCTGCCGATTGCAAGCCCGGCGAGGACGAGCGCGACGGTCGAGCCGTCGCGTCCGGCGACCGCGACGACGAGCCCGATCGAGACAAGCGCGCCGAGGATTGCGGCGAGCGGCAGCGCGAAGGACAGCGCTCCGGCAAGCCCGAAATAGAGCACCAGCACGGCGCCGAGCGCCGCCGCCTGCGGGGCGCCGAAGACGCTCGAATCGGCGAGCGGGTTGCGCAACAGGCCCTGCAGCGCCGCGCCGGTCGCGCCGAGCGTGCCGCCGATCAGGATCGCCAGCAGCGTCCGCGGCAGCCGGATGTCGCGCACGATGACGCCGGCGCTGCCCTCGCCCGAGATGAGCGCCTTCGCGGCGGTGAGGAAGGAGATCGGCGCCGGGCCGATCGCGAGCGAGGCGAGCCCGAGGGCGAGGATGAGGGCGAGGAGCGCCGGCATGAGCCAGCGCGCGCCGCGGGTCGTTCGCTCCACGCTTTCCACCGTCATTCCGAGGCTCCAGGGCCCGTGTCGCTTACGTTCTGCCTAGTGACTGTCGGGCAGGGCCTGTCTGCGCGATGCCGCGCGCAGTCTCCGCACCAGGTCAGCCATGACTTTTGTGGCCGCGCCGAACACCAGCATGCAAAGCGACGCCTTCGACAACGTTTCCATCGTCCCCTCGATCAGCGCGGCATGGACCACAGTCCCGACGACGATCACCGCCGCGAGCGCCATGTGAACAATGCGAAACCGTCTCAGTCCCAATCGCCGGCGGAAGGCCGCCAGGAGCGCCACGGCGAAGATCGCCCACATCGCGATCACACCAAAGGGGGAAAACGGCGTCGGCGACGTGAAGGTCAGCGCGTCGAGCATGTCCGGCGGACTTGCGATCCACAGACCCCCGACGTGGACGACCACCGCCGTGACCAGCACGCCGCCGGTCCAGTGATGGGCGCGCCGCGCGCGATAAGCCGAAAATCCCGGTAGATATCCGGCGATCAACAAGGGCTGAACAAGCAGGAGACCAAGCGCGAAAATTCCGGCGAATCCGGCCAGGATGTAGACCGTGCCGCGCCATTTGATGAGATCGCTCGTCGTTGCGAGGGCGATCGGCACACAGATGGCGGCCACAAGGGCAGCCCAGAT
>DAINQO010000367.1:0-2871 GCA_036742625.1 Microvirga sp. | reverse complement strand
ACGACGAGGTCGTTGTCGATGCCGATCTCGCCGAACTCGTTGACGATCACGGCGTAGCGCTTGCCGTGCGGCTCGGTCAGGATGCGGTTCAGAAGCGTGGTCTTGCCGGCGCCGAGATAGCCGGTGAGGACGGTGACGGGGATTTTGTCGGGCATGGGGACTCGGGGTGATTGGTGAGTGGTCAGTCGTCAGTCGCCAAACTCACGACTGACGATTCACGACTGGCTGCCGTCACGACGACAGCGCCGCGCTGAGCGCCCTTATATTGTGGCGCATCATGTCGATGTAAGTCCCGGCCGGGCCGTCTTGGCCGGAGAGGGCGTCGGAGTAGAGCCGGCCGCCGATCTTGGCGCCGCTCTCCTTGGCGATGCGCTCGAGGAGCCGGGGGTCGGAGACGTTCTCGAGGAATACCGCCGGGATCTTCTCGCGCCGGATCTGCTGGATGATCTTGGCGACGTCCTTGGCCGAGGCCTCGGCTTCGGTCGAAACCCCTTGCGGCGCGACGAAGGTCACCCCGTAGGCCTTCTGGAAATAGCCGAAAGCGTCATGCGAGGTGATGATCTTGCGCCGGTCCCGCGGGATCGCGTCGATTGCCGCCTTCACGTCCCGATCGAGGGCGTCGAGCCGCTCGAGATAAGCCGCGGCGTTCGCCTCGTAGGCGGCCTTGCCGGCGGGGTCGGCCGCGATCAGCCCATCGCGGATGTTCGTCACGTAGCGCTTGACCTTGGCGACGCTCTGCCAAGCGTGCGGATCGACGTCGGCGTGGCCATGATCGTGGCCGTGCTCCTCGGCCTTGAGCGGTTGCACGCCCTTTGCCGCCTCGACGACCGGCGCCGCGGTTCCGGACGACTTGATCAGCCGGCCCATCCAGCCTTCGAGCTTGAGCCCGTTCGCGACGACGAGCTTGGCTTCGGCGAGGCGGCGCCCGTCCGCCGGCGTCGGAGAGTAGACGTGGGCGTCGCCGTCGGGCCCGACGAGCGTCGCGACCTCGACGCGGTCGCCGCCGACGTTCTTCGCCAGGTCGGCGAGGATCGAGAAGGTCGCGACCACCTTGGGCTTGTCCTGCGCCGACGCCGCGAACCCGCAGGCCGCAAGGGCGATCGCCGCAAGCAATGTGAGAACGTTGCGATTTAAGGACATGGTACGCCCCAATGTGAGCTTCGATCAGGCTTCGAGATGCTTGCCCGGGCGGGCGAGCCAGAGCAGGCCGCCCTCCCTGCCGATCACCATCGAGATGAGATAGGCGCCGCCGGCCGTCAGGATAATCGCCGGCCCGGACGGCAGCTCGGCATGGTAGGACAGCAGCAGCCCGCAGAGGGCGGAGGCGATCCCGATGGCGGTCGCGATCGCGATCATGGCGGTCACGTCGGCGCTCCAGAAGCGCGACGCGGCGGCCGGCAGCATCATCAGGCCGACGGCGAGAAGCGTGCCGAGCGCCTGGAAACCGCCGACGAGGTTCAACACCACGAGCCCCAGGAACACGAGATGGGTCGGCCCGCCGGCGCGGCTGACCGAGCGCAGGAAGATCGGGTCGACGCATTCGAGCACGAGCGGCCGGTAGAGCACGGCGAGCGTCGCGAGCGTGACGGTTGCGATCGAGGCGAGGAGGAGAAGCGCGAGGTCGTCGAGCGCCAGCACGGTCCCGAACAGAACGTGCAGGAGGTCGACGTTCGAGCCCTTGGCCGAGACGAGCGTGACGCCGAGCGCGAGCGAGATGAGGTAGAAGGCGGCAAGCGACGCGTCCTCCTTGAGCACCGTCACACGGGCGACGAGGCCGGCCAGCACCGCAACGACGATGCCGGCCAGGATGCCGCCGAGCGTCATCGCCGGCAGCGACAGCCCCGCGACGAGGTAACCGAGCGCCGCACCGGGGAGGATCGCATGCGCCATGGCGTCGCCGGTGAGGCTCATCCGCCTGAGCATCAGAAAAACCCCGACCGGCGCCCCGCCGAGCGCAATCGCGACCGCGCCGACGAGCGCACGCCGCATGAACTCGAACTCGGCGAAGGGACCGATGAGGAGGTCGTAGAGCATCTTAAGCGTCATCCCGGGCGCGCGCAGCGCGAGCCCGGATCGGGGCAGAAGGCATTCCGCGGCGCGGGATCCCGGCTCGGCGCGGTGCGCCGTCCGGGATGACGTGTCGGCCGATCAAGCCGCGCACGCGTGCGCGTGCGGATCGTGCGCTTCGACCATCCGGCGGGCGCGCAGGAGGTTGTCGGCCTTGAGCACCTCGGCGGTTTCGCCCCAGGCGACCGGCTCCCGCGCGATGAGGAGGGTGCGCGGGAAGACGCGCCTGACGACCTCGAGATCGTGCAGCACGGCGACGACGGTGCGCGCTTCCTCGTGCCAGCGGCGCACGAGGTCAAGGAGATCGGCCGTGGTCTTGGCGTCGATCGCCGTGAAGGGCTCGTCGAGCAGGATCAGCGACGCGTCCTGGAGCAGAAGGCGCGCGAACAGGGCGCGCTGCATCTGCCCGCCCGACAGGGTCGAGATCGGCCGGCGCTCGAAGCCGGTGAGCCCGACCGCCGCCATCGCCTCGGCGACGCGGGCGCGTTCGCGAGCGCCGACGCCGCCGAACAGCCCGGAGCGGGACCAGAGCCCCATCGCCACGAGATCGTAGACCGGCAGCGGGAAGGAACGATCGAGATCGGCGGCCTGCGGCAGGTAGGCGATCCGGGTTTTCGGGCCGCTCGACAGCCCGATGTGGCCGGCGAGGGGCCGCAGCGTCCCGACGATGCCCTTGAGGAGCGTCGACTTGCCGGCGCCGTTCGGGCCGACGACCGCCGTCAGGCTCCCGGCCGCGACCTCGCCGTCGAGATGGTGGACGGCAGGCCGGCGCCCGTAGCCGAGCGTCAGGTCGTCGAAGCGGAT
>DAINQO010000366.1:0-2873 GCA_036742625.1 Microvirga sp. | reverse complement strand
CACAGGAAACGCCATCTGCCGCCGCCCTTGCGGGGGCGACATCATCCATGCGTCGAAGACCGATGCCGCGGCTGCGGCGGGCTTAACGCGTGGCCAGAACAACGGAGGAAGCCCCATGCCCGGCAAACGCCATTTCCCGACCCGCCGCCACATCCTCAAGACCGGCGCGCTCGCCGCCGGCGCGGCGGCGGCACCCAGTGGGCTCGAATGGGCCGCGGCCTGGGCGCAGGAGCAGCCCTTCAAGCCTGAGCCGAACGCGCGCCTTCGGCTCTTGCGCTGGAGCAAGTTCCTCGATGCCGAGGATGCAGCGACGCGGGCGAACATCGAGGCGTTCGCGAAGGCGACCGGGGTCGAGGTCCGGGTCGAGAGCGAGTGGCAGGACGACATCCTGCCGAAGGCAGCCGTCGCCGCGAACACCGGGCAGGGGCCCGACATCGTCTGGGCGCTGCACACGACCGCGCACCTGTTTCCGGACAAGCTCGTCGACCTCTCCGACGTCGCCGAGCACCTCGGCAAGCGTTACGGCGGCTGGTTCCCGCTCTGCGAGGAATACGGCAAGAGCGGCGGCAAGTGGATCGCGATCCCGCACGTCCTCGTCGGCGTCCTGCCGGTGTTCCGCGTCTCGCAGATGAAGGAGGCGGGCTTCTCGTCGTTTCCGAAGGACACCGACGGCTTCCTCAAGCTGTCGCAGGAGCTGAAGCGCATTGGCAAGCCCGGCGGCATGGCCTTCGGCAAGGCGCCGAACGACGCCGCGACCTTCACCCACTGGCTGCTCTGGAGCCACGGCGGCAAGATCGTCGACGAGGCGGGCGCGGTGGCGATCAACAGCCCCGAGACCGCGCGCGCGCTCGACTATGCGCGGGCGCTCCATGCGAGCTTCGTCGAGGGCACGGTCGCCTGGAACGATGCCGCGAACAACAAGGCGTTCCTCGCCGGGCAGATCTCGTTCACCAACAACTCGGTATCGATCTACGGCAAGGCGCGCGCCGACAAGATGGAGATGGCGGACGACATCGACCACGCCTTCTGGCCGATCGGGCCGGCCGGCGCGCCGACCGAGCTCCACCTCGTCTTTCCGCTGATGGCGTTCGCCTACACGAAGTACCCGAACGCCGCCCGCGCGCTCATCGCCTACCTGATGGAGAAGGCGCAGTACGACCGCTTGATCGAGGCCTCGGCCGGCTATGTCAGCCACACGCTGAAAGGCTTCGGCGACCACCCGGTGTGGACGAAGGACCCGCGCGTCGCGGTGTTCAAGGACGTCGGCGCGCGCGGCCGCTCGATCGCCTACGCCGGCAAGCTCGGCTACGCCGCCGCGGGCGTCCTCGCCGACGACGTCGTCATCGACCTCTTCGCCGACGTGGTCTCCGGGCAGATGCCGGCGAAAGACGCGATCGCGAAGGCGGAGAAGCGCATCCAGCGCTACTATAAGGTGTAGGCGCCGTCGCCGTCGCCGAGGGCTTCTGTCGCGCCCGTGGCGGCGGCGATCTCCGCTTGTGGTCGTCTTCTTTGATGCTGGGGGTGGGGGATGGCGGTCGTCGGTTTCATCGGGCTCGGCGTCATGGGCCGCTCGATGGCGGTGAACCTCGTCAAGGCCGGGCACGAGGTCGTGGCGCACGACGTGCGCCGCGAGGCGGTCGCGGATCTGGCCGCGCAAGGCGCAAAGCCTGCGGCGAGCGTCGCCGAGGCCGCGGCGCGGGCCGATGTCGTCGTGACGATGCTGCCCGACACGCCGCAGGTCGAGGAGGTCGTGCTTGCGGCGGGCGGCTTGGCCGAGAACCCGCCGCCGGGGCGGCTCCTCGTCGACATGAGCACGATCGCGCCGAGCGCGGCGCGCCGTCTCGCCGAGACGATGGCGGAGCGCGGCGTCGCGATGCTCGACGCGCCGGTCAGCGGCGGCCCGCAAGGGGCGGAGAACGGCACGCTGTCGATCATGGTCGGCGGCGAGGCCGAGGCGGTCGCGCGCGCCAGGCCGGTGCTCGAGGGCATGGGCCGGACCATCGTCCATGTCGGGCCGGCCGGCGCCGGCCAGACGGTCAAATGCTGCAACCAGCTCATGGTCGGAATGCACATCCAGGCGGTGTGCGAGGCGTTGGCGCTCGGCCGCGCCGCCGGGCTCGATCTCGTCAAGCTGCGCGAGGTGCTGCTCGGCGGCGCCGCCGCGTCCTGGATGCTGCAGAACCACGCGCCGCTGATCCTCGCCAAGGACGACCGCGCCGGCTTTCGCATCGACCTCCAGCTCAAGGATTTGCGGCTTGCGAACGAGCTCGCCTTCGAGCTCGGCGTGCCGCTGCCCGGCACCGCCCAGGTGACGAGCCTCTATCTCGGCAGCCGCGCCCACGGCGAAGGCGACAAGGGCAACCAGGCCCTGTTCCGCGTCTACGACCGCATGACGGCGCAGGAGGGGTGAGGAACGCACCGCCCGAACCCCGCGTTGAGCTTTGAGCTGAGCCGTAACGCATCGGAGCCGCGCGATGGAGTTCTACAGCTTTCGCTTCGGGGAGATGAAGGTCGCGCAGGCGGATGCGGCAAGCCCGAAGACCATGGCGGTCGAGATGAAGCTCGGGTTCAAGAATCCCGAGCGCCACACCGTCGAGGCGATCGCCGTCACGGTGCATGTGCCGCACGACCCCGACAAGAGCGTCAGCGCGGCCGAGAAGGCGGCCTACGGCATCGCCCAGGCGCTGCTCAAGAGCGCCGCCGACTACTGCGCCGCGCGCAGCTGCGAGGAGCTCGTGGCCGAAACCGAGAAGAACCGCGCCTTCGTGGTGAAGACGGGCTGAGGCGCCGGCCGCTTTACTTCGCGGCCTCCTCCTTGATCGCGGCGCGGTTGGTGAAGCGGGCGTTGCCGAGGCCGGTGCCGATGGTGAGCA
>DAINQO010000365.1:0-2888 GCA_036742625.1 Microvirga sp. | reverse complement strand
ATCGAGCGCGAGACCGCGGCGCTCATCCGCTATCTCGGCGTCGCCGGCATGGAGCAGGCCGAGGCCGGCGCGCTCTCCTATGGTGGCCAGCGCCTCCTCGACATGGGCCTCGCGCTGGCGACGAAGCCGCGGCTGCTGCTCCTCGACGAGCCGCTCGCCGGGCTTGCCGCCGCCGAGCGCCAGCGCATCGGCGACATCGTCAAGCGCATCTCGTCGGACGTGCCCGTGCTCCTCGTCGAGCACGACATCGACCGGGTGTTCCAGATCGCCGATGCCGTCACGGTGATGAACGAAGGCCGTGTGCTCGTCGACGGCACCGTCGAGGACGCCCGGTCGAACCCGCGCGTCCAGGAGGTCTATATCGGCACCGGCGCCGTGACACTGGCGGCAAAGCCGCGCGAGAGCGCCGCCGAGCCGGCGATGCTTCTTGCTGCCTCCGGGGTGAATACCTACTACGGCAAGAGCCACGTCCTGGTCGACGTCGCCTTCGACGTGCGTCAGCACGAGATCGTGGCGCTTCTCGGCCGCAACGGCGCCGGCAAGTCGACGCTGCTCAAGACGTTGATCGGCATCGCCCCGCCGGCCTCGGGCTCGATCCGGCTCGGAACCCAAGAGATCGCCGGCCTGCCCTCGGCCGAGATCGCGCGCCTCGGCGTCGGCTACGTGCCGCAGGGGCGCGGGCTGTTCGCCGGAATGTCGGTGGCGCAGAACCTCGAGCTGGGCCGCCTCAAGCGCCAGACCGGCCACGGCGTGCGCTGGGACCTCGAGCGCATCTTCGCCTACTTCCCGCGTCTCGCCGAGCGCCTCGACACCCCCGCCGATTTCCTCTCCGGCGGCGAGCAGCAGATGGTGGCGGTCGCCCGCGCGCTCTCCGGCGACGTGCGCGTGCTCCTCCTCGACGAGCCTTTCGAAGGCCTCGCACCGACCGTCATCGAGCAGCTCTTCGAGAGCTTCGACAAGCTCCGCCACGAGGTCTCGATCGTCATTGTCGACCATCACCTCGATCTTGCGCTGGCGCTTTCCGACCGCACCGTCGCGCTCGAGCGCGGCCGCGTGATCCACAGCGGCCCGTCGAAGGACCTTCGCGACGATCTCGCTTTGCGGCGCAAGGTGCTGTGGCTGTGACGGCTGCCCGGACCGAACCCAACTCTCCTCATCCTGAGGTGCGAGCGCAGCGAGCCTCGAAGGACGCACTCTGTCCATGCAGCGCCCGACCGCCGGTGCGTGCTTCGAGGCTCGTCGCTACGCTCCTCGCACCTCAGCATGAGGAGAGGGAAAGCGCCGAGCAAGCAAGAGCGAGGACGAGACCATGCCGACCGCCGCCATCGTAGGCTCCGGCCTCATCGGCCGCTCCTGGGCCATCGTCTTTGCCCGGGGCGGCTGGGACGTGCGCCTCACCGATCCGAGCGCCGAGGCGCTCGAGGCCGCACCGCGTCTCATCCGCGATGGGCTCGACGAGCTTGCCGCGGCCGGCATCATCGACGACCCGGCGGCCGCCGCAGCGCGGGTCTCGGTGGCACCGTCGCTGGCTGACGCGGTCGCCGGCGTCGACCTCGTGCAGGAGAACGGGCCCGAGCGGGTCGAAGACAAGCGCCGCATCTTCGCCGAGCTCGATGCTGCGGCGCCGCGCGAGGCGATCCTCGCCTCCTCGACCTCGGCGATCGTCGCCTCGAAATTCACCGAGGACCTCGCCGGCCGCGGGCGCTGCCTCGTCGCTCATCCCGTGAACCCGCCGCATCTCGTGCCCATCGTCGAGCTCTGCGGGGCGCCCTGGACCTCGCCGGACGCGATCGCGCGGGCGCGACGGATCTACGAGAGCGTCGACCAGGCGCCGATCACCGTGAACCGAGAGATCGAGGGCTTCGTCCTCAACCGGCTCCAGGTGGCGCTGCTCGCGGAAGCCTTCCGGCTCGTCGGCGACGGGGTCGTCTCGCCGCAGGATCTCGACAAGACGCTCTCCGACGGGCTCGGGCTGCGCTGGTCCTTCATGGGGCCGTTCCAGACGATCGAGCTCAACGCGCCCGGCGGCATTCCCGACTACTGCGCCCGCTATGGCGACTTCTTCCGCCGCACCACCGGCGATCCGCCGGCACCGGCCGTATGGGACGAGGCGAACCTCGCGCGCGCCATGAAGGCCTGGGGCAAGTCGCCGTCGAAAGAGGAGGTTGCGCGCCGCACCGCCTGGCGCGACAAGCGCCTCACGGCGCTGATGGCGCATAAGCGCGCGCAACCCGGCAATTGAGACTCGAGAGGGACCCGAGAACCATGGCGAAGCCCCGCAAAGTCATCATCACCTGCGCGGTCACGGGCGCGATTCACACGCCTTCGATGTCGCCGCACCTGCCGATCACGCCGGAGGAGATCGCCGACGCGGCGATCGGCGCCGCCGAGGCCGGCGCGGCGGTCGTCCACCTCCATGCCCGCCGCCCCTCCGACGGCTTGCCCGACCAGGACCCGAAGGCCTTCGCGCCGTTTTTGCGGGTGATCAAGCAGCGCTCGAACTGCATCATCAACATCACGACCGGCGGCGCGCCGACGATGTCGATCGAGGAGCGCCTGCGCCCCGCGCATCATTTCGCGCCGGAGGTCGCCTCGCTCAACATGGGCTCGATGAATTTCGGGCTCTACCCGATGCTCAACCGCTTCAAGGACTTCAAATACGCCTGGGAGCGGCCCTACCTCGAGGGCTCGCGCGACCGCATCTTCAAGAACACCTTCGCGGACATCGAGCACATCCTCACCTCCTGCGCCGAGAACGGCACCCGCTTCGAGGTCGAGTGCTACGACATCGGCCACCTCTACACGCTGGCGCATTTTGCCGAGCGCGGCGTGATCAAGCCGCCGTTCTTCGTGCAGAGCGTGTTCGGCATCCTCGGCGGCATCGGCCC
>DAINQO010000364.1:0-2897 GCA_036742625.1 Microvirga sp. | reverse complement strand
CGCCGCCGTCCTCGGCGCGGTAGTTCCAGGACGGGCGCTGCGCCGGCTGGCCCCAATCGCCCTCGAAAACCCAATAGCCGAAGTCGCCCTTGACCGTCAGCATGCGGCCGAAGAAGCCTGAGTCGCGCAGCATGCGGAGCTTCTGCAGGCCGGGCAGGAAGAGCTTGTCCTGGACGACGCCGTTCTTCACGCCCTTCGCCTCCGCAAGCCGGCAGATCTTCACCGCCTCGGCGAGGTTCGTCGCGATCGGCTTCTCGCAATAGACGTGCTTGCCGGCGGCGATCGCCTTCTCGAGGAGGCGCGGGCGCATCTGCGTCGTCGCGGCATCGAAGAAGATCGTGTCCTTCGGGTTTGCGATCGCGCCGTCGAGGTCGGTGGTCCAGCGCGCGATGCCGTGCTCCTTCGCGAGCGCCGCCACCTTCTCGGCGTTGCGGCCGACGAGAACGGGATCGAGCTGCACCTTCGAGCTGTCGGAGAGCGCGACGCCGCCTTCAGCCCGGATCGCGACCACCGAGCGGATCAGGTGCTGGTTCATGCCCATGCGCCCGGTGACGCCGTTCATGATGATGCCGAGGGTCTTCTGGGCCATGGGTCTCTCCTAAATTTGTGCGCCGGCGCGGGGGCCGGCGGCCCTCCTCTCCCCGCTTGCGGGGAGAGGGCCTCGTGCCGAGGGCACGAGGCGAGCCCCGAAGGGCGAGGGTGAGGGGCTGCCGACGCTTGCGCCCGACCGTCGACAGCCCCTCACCCGCTCGCTTCGCGAGTCGGCCTCTCCCCGCAAGCGGGGAGAGGGGATATGCGCGACGCCGGCCATCGCTCAATCCAAATGCCCGCGGGCGTAGAAGTGCTCGCGGATCTTTTGCGAGAGCGCGATGAAGGCGGGGTCGCCCATCATCTCGAGGTTGCGCGGACGCGCGAGCGGCACGTCGTAGACCGCCGCGATCGAGCCCGGCCGCTCGGTCATCACGACGACCCGGTCGGCGAGGAACACCGCCTCGGGGATCGAGTGGGTGATGAGCAGGATGGTCTTCTGCGTCTCGTGATGGATGCGCTGGAGCTCGAGGTTCATGCGCTCCCGCGTCATCGCGTCGAGCGCGCCGAAGGGCTCGTCCATGAGCACGATCTTGGGGTCGTGGACGAGGGCGCGGCAGATCGCGGTGCGCTGCTGCATGCCGCCCGAGAGCTGCCACGGGTACTTGTTCTCGAAGCCCTCGAGGCCTGCCGTGGCGATGAGCTTCTTCGCCCTTGCGAGGTGCGTTTCGCGGTCGAGCCGGCGTACCTCGACGGGCATCATGACGTTGCGCAGGACCGTGCGCCAGGCAAGCAGCACCGGGCTCTGGAAGACGATGCCGACGTCGTCCGGGGGCTCGGTGACGGCGCGCCCGTCGATGCGGATCTCGCCGGAGGTCGGCGGGATCAGGCCGGCGACGAGCTTCAGGAGCGTCGATTTCCCGCAGCCGGACGGCCCGACGACGGCCACGAACTCGCCGTCGCGGATGTCGAGGTCGAGCGGCTTCAGCGACGGCACGTCGCCGTCGCGCGTCCGATAGGTCTTGGTGAGCTGGTCGATCTCGATCAGGCGGCGGCGGGTCGTCGTCGACGCCACACCCGCCGCCTCGCTCGACACGAGCGCCTCGCTCGACACGAGCCTTAGCCTCGCCTGCACCACTGCGGCCTCAGTGGCCGGCGCTCTTCGGCAGGAAGTCGCGGGTGTAGAACGCCTTCGGGTCGCTGTTCGCCGAGGCGTCGACGCCGCCGTACTCGACGAGAAGCGCCACCGAATCCTTCATGTTGGCATCGGAGACGTTGAAGGGCCGCAGAGTCTTGGTCTCCTCCGTCCGGTAGAGCGGGATCGTCAGCTCGAAGCCCTCCTGCAGGGTTTCCTTCTTGCCGCCCTTGGGGTTGATCTTGAGGATGGCGTCGGCGGCGCCGGACGGGTCCTTCTCGGCCGCCTCGATCGACTTCGTCGCGGCGGACATGAAGCGGCGCACGAGATCGGCGTTGTCCTTCAGCGTGTCCTTGTGGACGATGACGCCGGACGAGATCAGGTTGATGCCGTAATCGGCGAACATGATCGCGTGCGTCGCCTTGCCGGTCGCGTCCTTGATCTTCATCGACTGGTCCATGACGTAGCCCAGCAGCAGATCCGCCTGGCCGTTGATGACGGCGTTGAGCTTCGTCTGGGCGTCGCCCGAGACGATGCGGAACTCGCTCTCCTTGAGACCGGTCTTCTTGAGGAACAGCGGCCATATCTGGGACATGGAGTCGCCCGGCGTCGTCGCGACGATCTTGCCCTTGATGTCCTCCGGCTTGCGGATGTTCTTCTCGGCAAAGCCCATCACCGACATCGGGTTCTTCTGCAGCGCCACGCCGGCAGCGACCACCGGCGCGCCCTTGACGGCGGCGCGGATCATGGTCGGCACGTCGGCATAGCCGAAGGGCACGGTCTTTGCCGCGACCGCCTGCACGGTCACGGCCGAGCCGCGGCCCTCCTGGATGTCGAGGTCGATGCCCTCGGCCGCGAAGATGCCCTTCTCCTTGCCGTAGTAGAACGGCGCGTGCTCGCCGTAGACGTACCAGTTGATCATCAGCACGACCTTGTCGGCGGCTTGCGCCGGGGTCGTGAGCAGGGGCGCCGTGAACGCCGCCGCGGCGATCAGTGCGGCCGTCAAAAAGCTGAGTTTCTTCATGGGCTTCCTCCGTAGGCTCGTCGCCCGGTTTCAGGCGGTTGCATAGATTTCGTGGCGCTGGCTCGCGTGCCAGGGCACAAGCAGGCGCTCGACCATGTCGACGATCCAGAACAGGATAACGCCGATGAGCGCCAGAATGACCAGCGCCGCGAACATGGTCGGCAGCTCGAAATTGCCGATCGAGCGCTGCAGCACGTAGCCGATGCCGGA
>DAINQO010000363.1:0-2902 GCA_036742625.1 Microvirga sp. | reverse complement strand
CCTCTACCCGACGGGTCACCGCCTGCCAATGCTCGGGCTCCTTCAGCCAGTCGGGACGGTTGGCGACGAAGGTCCAGGTCCTGACCTGCGCGATGCGGTTCGACAGCGTGTCGATATCGCCGTCGGTGCGGTCGAGCATCGCGACCTGGCTCGAGAACCACTCCGCCGGCACCGCGCCGTCCTTCATCAGGAAGCGGTATAGCGTGCCGACGAGATCGGCATGGCCGGCCGGCGAGACCTTGCGGTAGTCCGGGACCTGGCACACGTCCCACAGGCGCTGCACCGCCGCCGGCGAGCGAGCGAAGCCGCGAATATCGTCTTCACGCGCGACGTGCTCGAGCGCGAGCACGTCCTCGCCGAACGGCGCGCGGATAAGGCCGTGCTCGCGCGGCTGGTCGGCGAGGCTCTCCTGCAGCTTCGCGAGCGTCGAGAAATCGAGGTCCGGGTTGCGCCATTGTAGGACGCGCACCGCATCGAAGGCGTGGTTCTCGAGCGCCTCGACGAGATCGGGATCGAGGGGCGGGCAGCGCCCGGCGGTGCCGAAGGTGCCGTCGCGCATGTAGCGCCCGGCCCGGCCGGCGATCTGTCCGAGCTCGGCCGGATAGAGCTTGCGGAAGCGGAAGCCGTCGAATTTCTTGTCGGAGGCGAAGGCGACGTGGTCGACGTCGAGGTTCAGCCCCATGCCGACCGCGTCGGTGGCGACGAGGTAGTCGACGTCGCCGTTCTGGAACAGCTGAACCTGGGCGTTGCGGGTGCGCGGCGAGAGCGCGCCGAGCACGACGGCGGCGCCGCCGCGCTGGCGCCGGATCAGCTCGGCGATGGCGTAGACCTCCTCGGCCGAGAAGGCGACGATGGCGGAGCGGCTCGGGAGGCGGGAGATCTTCTTCTCGCCGGCGAAAGAGAGCTTCGAGAGCCGCGGCCGGCTGATCACGTGCACGCCCGGGACCAGCACCTCGACAAGCGGGCGCATGGTCGCGGAGCCGATGAGCAGCGTTTCCTCGCGGCCGCGCTGGTTCAGCAGCCGATCGGTGAAGACGTGGCCGCGGTCGAGGTCGGCGGCGAGCTGGATCTCGTCGACCGCGACAAAGGCGAGGTCGAGGTCGCGCGGCATCGCCTCGACGGTCGAGATCCAGTAGCGCGGCTTGTCCGGCTTGATCTTCTCCTCGCCGGTGACGAGCGCGACGTTGTGCTCGCCGGCCTTGTCGACGACCTTCTGGTAGACCTCGCGGGCGAGAAGCCGCAGCGGCAGCCCGATCATGCCGCTCTCGTGACCGAGCATGCGCTCGATCGCGAGATGGGTCTTGCCGGTGTTCGTCGGCCCGAGCACGGCGGTGACGCCGCGGGAACGAGCTTGCGAGGGAAGAGAGCGGCGCAGCATCGCTGAAGGTTGATCCTGCCTCTGAGGGTCGTCGCGATTGCCACGGCTCAGCTTGAACGCGGAACAATTTTCGAACGGAACGGGGCCGAAACGATGACCGGCAGAGACAGGCGTGATGCCACCGATACCACACGCCGGGTTGCGGCGGTTCGGGAGCCCTTTGTTCACCCGCCGATCCTCGCGCCGCCATTCGCCGGAAGCGAACAATTGCGGGCCACGGCTCGCCGGCGAAACCGAAAATTCGTTGCCGCTCACGAATCAGGCTTGTGCGTGTCTTGAAAGTCTGGCAACGTCGGGCATTAGGGCAGTGATGCTGTCCAATATTGCTGCCGACACCAGCCTTTGAAGGCGACCCGATGGCCCGTACCTCGGCCAAACGAGATTCGAAAGCGGCCGCCCGTAACGATCGGGCGGAGCGGGTGCTTCGCGGCTAGTGGGCCGCGACGCCCGCGAGGTGCGGGCCGCGGCGACGAAACGGTCCGAACCTCCAGAAGAGCAAGCAGCGGGCGAACGGAATTGGCTCCGGACGCGTCCGAAACTTGCGACGCGAGTTGTCTACGAGATCGCACGCAGCGAGCGAGGTGAGCCGATGACCGAGCCCGGAGCGAGAAAGCCGACGAAGCCGGCCGCGGGCGACGGGGACGAGGTCGTCGCGCGCGAAAAAACCTCCCCTCCGGCACCTCGCGGGCACGCCCCCAAGCGCGCCGTGCGCGACCCGGGGCTACCGGCGCGCCAGGGACTGTACGACCCCAAGAACGAGAAGGACTCCTGCGGCGTCGGCTTCATCGCCGACATGAAGAACGTGAAGTCGCACGCCATCGTCGAGCAGGGGCTCGCGATCCTCAGGAACCTTGCCCACCGGGGCGCCGTCGGCGCCGATCCGATGATGGGCGACGGCTGCGGCATCCTGGTCCAGATCCCGCACCGCTTCTTCGCGCAGGAATGCGCAGCGATCGGCATCGCCCTGCCGGAGCCCGGCCAGTACGGCGTCGGCCACCTCTTCATGCCGCGCGACAAGGACGGGCGGAAGGTCGCCCAAAAGATCATCGAGAAGGCGATCAAGGACGAGGGCCTGACGCTGCTCGGCTGGCGCGATGTGCCTGTCGACAACTCGGAGCTCGGCCAATCGGTCAAGGCCACCGAGCCCGTGCACAAGCAGATCTTCATCGCCAGCCCGAAGCCCTTCGCCGACGTGGACGCGTTCGAGCGGCGCCTCTTCATCGTGCGCAAGGTGATCTCGAACGCGGTCTACGATCTCAAGGACGAGCGCACCAAGGGCTACTACCCGGTCTGCCTGTCCTCGCGCACCGTCGTCTACAAGGGCATGGTGCTCGTGACCCAGCTCGGGTCCTACTACAAGGATTTGCGCGACGAGCGCTTCGAGAGCGCGCTCGCCCTCGTGCACCAGCGCTTCGCGACCAACACCTTCCCGACCTGGCAGCTCGCGCATCCCTACCGGATGATCGCCCATAACGGCGAGATCAACACGCTGCGCGGCAACGTCAACTGGATGGCGGCGCGCCA
>DAINQO010000362.1:0-2929 GCA_036742625.1 Microvirga sp. | reverse complement strand
TCCGCCACCTTCCTCAGCAACTTGGGGCTCGCCGTCATCGTGGCCGGCTTCGTGGCGCCGTTTGCGACATTGACCTTCAGGACCCCGAGCACCTTGCCCGCTGACTGGATCACCACGATCTTCAGTCTTGCTTGGCTCTTGACGGGCTTCGCCATACATTTCGTGGCAAGGCGTCTCTTACGGAGATTGGACTGATGACCGTGCTGGAGACCTACCTTCTCATCCTCCCCGCGATCCTGCTCGGTCTCGCGGGAGTCGTCTATTATGTCGCGAGCCGGGATGGGCGCAGCGACCGCGCCCCGGCGGAGTGAATCGGCGGCGACGCAGTCTTCCGTCGAGTCGCCAACTCGATGCCGGCACTCACACCGGGATTGCCGTCGTTCCCCTGGGCGGTGATAGTGCCCGGCGGCTCATGAGACGCGCCTGGCGGCGTCCGACATCGGCGGCCAACGCCGGACCACGAGGGGAGAAAAATGCGATGAGGTGGATCAGGACTCTTGGGCTCAACGGCCTTGCCATGATGGCGCTCGGCCTGTCGCTCGTCGGGACGGCGGTCGCGCAAGGCGCCGACAAGTTCCAGGACATCCTCTCGAAGGGCGTGGTCCGCATCGGCGTCCCGGTCGACGCGCCGCCGTTCGGCTCGGTCAACCAGCAGCGCCAGCCCGAGGGCTTCGACATCGAGCTCGCCGAGATGGTGGCGAAGGCGCTCGGCGCGAAGCTCGAGATGACGCAGGTGACGGGCGCGAACCGCATCCCCTACCTCCTCTCCGACCGCGTCGACATCATCATCTCGGTGATGGGGCTGACGCCGGAGCGGGCAAAGCAGATCATGTTCACGGCGCCCTACGCCAACACCTTCCTCGCCGTGTTCGGGCCGAAATCGGCGAACGTGCCCTCGGCCGGCGACCTCGGCAGCATGCGCATCGTCGCCGCGAAGGGTACGACGCAGGAGCTCGCCATCTCGGCCATGAACCCGAAGGCGAACCTGATGCGCACCGAGGACGACGCGACCGCCGCCGCCGCCTACATCTCGGGCCAGGCCGAGCTGATCGCCACGAACAGCATCGTCGCCCAGGCGCTCGCGAAGCAGAACCCGTCGAAGGAGTTCGACCGCAAGTTCCTCATCCGCCGCAGCCCCGCCCACATGGGCGTGCGCATGGGCGAGCACAGCCTCGTGCGCTGGCTCGACGGCTTCATCTTCTTCAACACCATGAACGGCGAGCTCGACCGGCTGCATCGCAAATACCTCGACATGCCGATGGACCCGCTGCCGACGCTCTAGCGGGCGCGCCAATGCCCGCGTACGAGACCGAGCTCGAATGGGGCCGGCTGCCCGCCGCCGCGATCAGGCGGCGGGCGGAGGCGGATGCGATTGTGCTGATTCCGATCGGCGCGACCGAGCAGCACGGCCCGCATCTGCCGACGATGGTCGATCACCGCCTCGCCTTCGAGGTCGCGAGCCGGGCAGCGCGCCTCGTCGCGGGCGAAACGCCGGTGCTCGTCACGCCGGTGATCCCGTTCGGCATGTCGGAGCACCACGTGTCGCTTGGCGGCACCATCACGCTCGACTACGCCACCATGGCGGCGGTCGTCGGCTGCGTCGCCGGCTCCGCCATCCGCCAGGGCTTCCGCCGGCTGTTCGTCCTCAACGGCCATGGCGGCAACACCGCGCCGCTCGAGGCGATCGTCGCCGAGCTGACGGTGCGCCACCGCCTGCCGATCGCCTGCGCGACCTATTGGCAGGTCGCCGAGCCGGAGATCGCCGGCATCCTCGAGCGCCAGCGCGGCGTGCTCCACGCCTGCGAGGCCGAGACGTCGATGATCTGGGCCGTCGAGCCGGACACGGTCGACGCCGAGATCATCTCGCAATGCCACGGCGCGCTCGTGCCGGGGCTCGCCGCGATCCCCGGCGTCAACCCCGGCGTCTATCGCTGGCGCCAGCTCGGCACCCGCTCGCCGAACGGCGTCATCGGCGAAGCCGGCGCGGCAAGCCGCGACAAGGGCGAGCGCCTGCTCGAGGCGGCCGCGAAGGCGCTCGCGGCGGCGCTCCTCGAGCCGGCGCTGTGGTCGGCGCCGATCTGAGGCGCCGATGGGAAAGCCCGCCGCCGTCCGGCCGTCCTCGGCCTTCACCACCGTCGATCTCGACGGCGCGGGAAAGCAGGTCGGGTTCCTGATGATCCCGCACTCGCCGAACGACGACGCCTGGGGCGTGACGCGCATCCCGCTCGCCGTCATCGCGAACGGCAGCGGGCCGACTGTGGTGCTCGAAGCCGGCAATCACGGCGACGAATACGAAGGGCAGATCGCGATCGGCGAGCTGATCCGCGAGCTCGATCCCGGCCGCGTCCAGGGCCGGCTCATCCTGATGCCGGCAAACAACGTCCACGCGGTGATCGCCGGCCAGCGCGTCTCGCCGGTCGACGGCCTCAACTTCAACCGCACCTTCCCGGGCGACACCCGCGGCACGATCACGGCGCAGATCGCGGCCTTTGTCGCCGACCACATCTACCCGCGCGCCGACGCGTTCCTCGACCTGCATTCCGGCGGCTCGTCGCTCGACATTCTGCCGAGCACGGTCATCGAGCCGACCGACGACCCTGTCCTGCACGCGAAAAGCGTCGCGGCAGCGCGCGCCTTCGACGCGCCCTTCACCGTCGTCATCTCGAACCTCGGCGAGCCGCGCACCGCAACCGCCGCCGCCTGCCGGGCCGGGCTGATCACCGTCGGCACCGAGATGGCGGGCGGCGGCACGGTGTCGATCGAGGCGCTCGCGATCTGCCGCCGCGGCGTGCGCAACGTGCTCGCCCATCTCGGCGTGCTGCCCCCCGGCGATGCATCGCCGCGCCACGGCGACGGCACCGTGCTGGAGCTGCCCGGCACGAGCGCCTTCGTGTTCGCGACCATGGACGGCGTCTTCGAGCCGCTGCAC
>DAINQO010000361.1:0-2936 GCA_036742625.1 Microvirga sp. | reverse complement strand
GGGACCAGCAATGGTCGCTGCGCATGCAGCAGATCCTCGCCTACGAGACCGACCTCCTCGAGTACGGCGACATCTTCGACGGCTCGACCGTGATCGAAGCCAAGGTCGAGGAGCTGAAACGCGCCGCGCGCGACGAGCTCGCGCGCATCGACGCCATGGGCGGCGCGATCGCGGCGGTCGAGAGCGGCGCCTTGAAGCGCGCGCTCGTCGAGTCGAACGCCAAGCGCCTCGCCGCGATCGAGGCCGGCGATCAGATCGTCGTCGGCGTCAACCGCTTCAAGGAGGGCGAGCCGTCGCCCCTGACGGCCGGCGAGAACGCCTTCCTCAGCATCCCGGAGACCGTCGAGATGGAGGCGGTGCACCGCATCCGCGCCTGGCGCGCCTCGCGCGACGAGGCGGCGGTCGAGCGCGCGCTCGGCGATCTCGAGAGCGCCGCCCGCGAGGATCGCAACGTCATGCCGGCCTCGATCGACTGCGCCAAGGCCGGCGTCACCACCGGCGAGTGGGGCGAGCGGCTGCGCCGCGTGTTCGGCGAGTACCGGGCGCCGACCGGCGTTAGCGCCGACACCGCGACGGCGGGCGCGACGAAGGACATCCGCCTCATGGTGGCGGAGCTGGGCGAGAAGCTCGGCGAGACGCCGCGGCTCGTCGTCGGCAAGCCCGGCCTCGACGGCCACTCGAACGGCGCCGAGCAGATCGCGCTGCGCGCCCGCGACGTCGGCATGGAGGTCACCTATGACGGCATCCGCCAGACGCCGGACGAGATCGTCGCCAGGGCGCGCGACACGGCCGCGCATGTCATCGGCCTGTCGATCCTGTCGGGCTCGCACGTGCCGCTCGTGCGCGAGGTCAAGGCGCGGCTGCGCCGCGAAGGCCTCGACCACATCCCGGTCGTCGTCGGCGGCATCATCTCGGCCGAGGACGACAACGTGCTCCGCAACATGGGCGTCGCCGCCGTCTACACCCCGAAGGACTACGCCCTCGACGCCATCATGGCGGACATGGTGCGGGTGGTGGAGCGGGCGGTGGAGCGGCGGAACGCCTCGCCTCAAAGCCGCCGGCCCCCACTTCGCCGGAATCGGGCGGCGCGATAGACTAAGCGATGGTCCTCGCGGAGAGAGAATGCCGATGACCGACGGCAAGGCACTCACAGTGAAGCTCGGGAACATGCAAGGTCGCGCCGAAGAGCGGGTGCGCTCGGGCGCCTATGCGTCCATCAGCGATGTGCTTCAGGCGGGCTTGCGCGCCCTCGACCGCGAGGAAGAGGCGGTTGGCCGCTGGATGCGCGACAAGATCCAGGAGTCCCTCGCCGACCCAAGGCCCAGCATTCCAGCCGAGAAGGTGTTTTCGGACCTGCGAGCGCACCACGCAGCCCAGATGGAGGCCGACAAGCGTGGCCGTTGAGGTCCGTTTCCGGCCTGGCGCCCGGACGGACCTGTTCGACCTCTACACCTACATCGCCGCGCAGTCCGGCCGTGAGCGCGCCGGCAGCTATATCGAGCGCATCGAAGCCGCCTGCATGCGGCTCACGCACTTCCCCGAACGCGGAACGCGGCGGGACGATCTTGGCCCCGGCCTGCGCACCGTCGGCTTCGAGCGGCGGGCAACCATCGTCTTCCGGGTCGAGAAGGATGCCGTCGATATCGTGCGCATCCTTTACGGCGGCCGCGATCTAGAAATGGCGCTTCGCGACACCTGACCGCGTGTGGTCAATCGTGCCCGCCCCTCAGCGCCTCGTCGAGATCGCGATAGAGGTCCTCGCCATCCTCGATCCCGGTCGAGAGCCGCAGCAGGTCCGGCGGGCATGGCGTGCCTGGGCCTTCGATCGAGGCGCGGTGCTCGATCAGGCTTTCGACGCCGCCGAGCGAGGTGGCGCGCTTCCATAGACTCACCCGGGCGGCGGTCGCGATCGCGGCGCGCTCGCCGCCCGAGACCTGGATCGACAGCATGGTGCCGAAGCCGCCCTCCATCTGGCGCGCGGCGGTGTCGTGGCCCGGGTGCTGCGGCAGGCCCGGATAGAGCACGCGGGCGACGTTCGGATGCGCCGACAGGCGCCAGGCGAGCGCCTGCGCGCTTTCGGCCTGAGCGGCGGCGCGCAGATGCAGCGTGCGCAAGCCGCGCATCAGGAGATAGGCCTCGAAAGGCCCGAGGATCGCGCCCTGGCCCTTTCGGATGGTGACGACGCGGGCCCAGAACGCGTCCTGCCGCGCGGTGACGAGCGCGCCCGCGACGACGTCGGAATGGCCGTTCAGGATCTTCGTCGCGGCATGCATGACGACGTCGGCGCCGAGCGCCAGCGGGCGCGTATGCACCGGCGAGGCGGCGGTCGAATCGACGGAAAGGCGGGCGCCTGCGCGATGCGCGATTCCGGCCGCGGCGGCGATGTCGGTGATGGTCCAGAGCGGGTTCGCCGGCGTCTCGATCCAGACGAGCTTGGTCTCGCCCGGCCGCACCGCCGCTTCGAGCGCCGCGAGATCGTCGGTCTCGACGAAGTCGACGCGCAAGCCCCAGCGCTTGGCCTCGGTGGCGAGCCAGCCGCGTAGCGCCCAGTACATCACCCGCGGCGCGACGACGTGGTCGCCGGGGTCGAGCGCCTGGAACACCGCGGTCGCGGCCGCCATGCCGGAGGCGAAGAGCAGCGCCTCGGGCCCGTCCTCGAGCATCGCGAGGACGCTCTCGGCCTGCCGCACCGTGGCGTTGTCGGGCCGGCCGTAGACGAAGCCCGACGAATAGGCGTTGTCCTCGTCGCGGATGAAGGTGGTGGCGAGATGGATCGGCGGCACGACCGCCTTGGTGACGGGCTCGACCGCCCCCATCGCCTGGACGGCGAGGCTGCGCTTCGACCACGGGGGCGTTGCCATGGGGCCTCCTCGAATCCCTCCCCGCAGGGGAGGGGCAGGGGTGGGGGCAGCCGCGGAAGCGGCTTCCGGCGCCGG
>DAINQO010000360.1:0-2981 GCA_036742625.1 Microvirga sp. | reverse complement strand
CCGGTGATGCCGCACCAGGAGGCGGGGAGCCGCACCGAGCCGCCGGTGTCGGTGCCGACGGCCCACGGGACGAG
Organism: Microvirga sp.; assembly: GCA_036742625.1. GTDB lineage: Bacteria > Pseudomonadota > Alphaproteobacteria > Rhizobiales > Beijerinckiaceae > JAJKJG01. The sequence goes on along the minus strand of DAINQO010000360.1, from coordinate 2,907 downwards.
GCGCGCGGCGACGGCGACGCCCGAGCCGCTGCTCGACCCTCCCGGCGTGCGTTTGCGTTGCGGGTCCCACGGATTCCACGGCGTGCCGAGGCGTGCGTTCGTGCCCCAGCCGCCCATGGCGAACTCGACCGTATGGGTCTTGCCGAGCACGATCATGCCCTGCGCGACGAGGCGCCGGGCGAGCGTCGCGGTGCGCGCGGCCTTGCGGTTGCGCCACGCCTCGCAGCCGCCGCTGACGATCTTCCCCTCGATCTCGATCAGGTCCTTCAAGGCGATCGGGATGCCGTGCAACGGCCCCACCGAATGGCCGGAGCGGATCGCCTTGTCGGCGGCCTCCGCCGCGAGCCGCGCGTCCGCGGCATAGACCGCGACGAAAGCCTGAAGCTTGGGCTCCCGCGTCTCGATGCGCGCGAGATAGGCTTCGACGACGTCGATCGGCGAAAGGCGCTTGGTCTGGATGGCGGCCGAGAGCTCGTGAACCATGAAAGAGGTCGGGTCGCTGTGGGGCATCGGAGGATTCGCTGTCGAGGGCGGGAGCATGGCTGGCGAGGAACCACGCCAAGCCGTGGCGAGCAACCTACCAGATTCACCCATGTCGGCTTCGCGCTCCTCCCTCCCCCCGCTCGGCGAAGCCGAGTGGCGGGGAGGGGTAGGGGTGGGGGGTGGCTGGGCGAGGCGCGAGGGCGCCGAGGATGATGCGGCGGTTGGGCCAGGGCGCCCATCGGAAGCCGCGCCTTATCGTCGACGAAGCGCCTCGGGGAAGCGCCCCCCACCCCGCTCGGGCTTCGCCCGAGTCGGCCCTCCCCGCCACTCGGCTTCGCCGAGCGGGGGGAGGAGGAGGTGCGCGCCGCCGACCTTCAATATGTGAATGCCGAAGCCCTTGCGGCGGGGAGGGAGCTTGCTCGGCCGCCTTGCCTCGCCGCCGCCCTTGCGGCATCTGAGCCGCGTGCCGCGCTTCAGCACTCTCCTCGCGGTCGCAAAGATCGCCTCCGGCCGCTTCCTCCTGCATGACGGGTGGGCGATCGCGAGCCACATCGCGCTCTCGATCCTCCTGTCGCTGTTCCCGTTCCTGATCCTCGTGACCTCGCTCGCGAGCTTCTTCGGCACCGGCTCGCTCGCCGACGAGGCGACCGACATCATCCTCGAGGCGTGGCCGGCGGAGGTCGGCGAGCCGATCGCCGCCGAGGTGCATCGCGTGCTGACCGAGCAGCGCCGCGACATCCTGACCCTCGGCGCCGCCTTCGCGCTCTATTTCTCCTCGAGCGGGGTCGAGAGCCTGCGGGTCGGCCTCAACCGCGCCTACGGCATCCGCGAGACGCGGGCCTGGTGGTTCACGCGGCTGGAATCGATCGGCTTCGTGATCGGCGGCGCCTTCGTGATGCTCGGCTTCGCGATCCTGGTCGTGCTCGGGCCGCTGATCTGGCGCGGCCTGCTCTACTGGCTGCCGAAGCTCGAGCCGCTCGGCTGGATCGTCGACTTCGCCCGCTTCGGCGTCGCGAGCGTGCTCATCGTCGCCGGGCTTATCGTCGCCCACAAGCTCATCCCGGCCGGCCGCCGCCCGTGGCGGCGGATCTTCCCCGGCGTCGTGGTGACGCTCGTCCTGTGGATCTTCGGCGGCGTCCTCTTCGGGCGCTATCTCGAATACTATCCCGGCGCCTACGCCTCGATGTATGGCGGCCTCGCGACGGCGATGCTGACGCTCGTCTTCCTCTACATCCTCGCCGCGATCTTCCTCTATGGCGGCGAGATCAACGGCACCGTCATCGCGGCGAAGAAGCGCCGCCTGCACAAGCTGCGCATCCGCGACGAGCAATTCGCCGAGGTGCGCAAGGCGCCGCTCTAGCTCCTCACATGCGGTTCGGCCGGCGGGCCGTGACGGTTGGTCGCTTGCCCTCGCGCGGCGTACATTGGCGCGCGGAAGATCGGAGCGGGAAGCATGAAGGGCGTGGTGCTGGCCGGCGACCGGCGGGTCGAGATCCTCGATTTTCCCGATCCCGCCCCCGGTCCGGGCGAGGTCGTGATCGAGATCAAGGCTTCCGGAATGTGCGGCAGCGATCTCAAATTCTACCGCGCTGCCGGCGGCGCCGCGGCGCTCGGCTTCAAGACCAGCGGCGGGCCGGTGATCGCAGGGCACGAGCCCTGCGGGGTCGTCGCCGCCGTCGGGCCCGGCGTGCCCGAGCGGCAGACGCGGGTCGGAATGCGGGTGATGCAGCATCACTACCGCGGCTGCGGCGTCTGCCGGCACTGCGCGACCGGCTGGATGCAGCTCTGCGTCGAGGGCGTCGCCGAGGTCTACGACGTCACCGGGCACGGCGCCCATGCGGCTTTCATGAAATGCCCGGCCCGCACCCTCGTGCCGCTGCCGGACGAGCTCTCCTTCGAGACCGGCGCGGCGATCTCCTGCGGCACCGGCACCGCCTGGGGGGCGCTGCACCGCCTCGGGCTCCAGGGCGACGACACCATCGCGATCTTCGGCCAGGGACCGGTCGGGCTTGCGGCGACGCAGCTCGCAAGCGCCATGGGCGCGCGCGTCATCGCGCTCGACACCAGCCCCGAGCGCCTCGCCCGCGCGACGGAGTTCGGCGCCGCGGCGACGATCGACCCTGCCGCGGTCGAGGATGTCGTGCACGCCATCCGGGATCTCACCGGCGGGCTCGGCGCCGACCTGTCGCTCGACGCCTCGTCCTCGCCGCTCGCGCGCCGGCAGGCGGTGCGCTGCGTGCGCACCTGGGGCAAGGCCTGCTTCGTCGGCGAGGGCGACACCGTCACCCTCGACGTCAGCAGCGATCTCCTGCGGCGTCAGGTGACGCTCATCGGCTCCTGGACCTTCTCGACCGTCGGCCAAGCCGACTGCGCGCGCTTCATCGCCGAGCGCGGCATCGCCGCCGAGCGCATCTTCACCCACCG
>DAINQO010000359.1:0-2986 GCA_036742625.1 Microvirga sp. | reverse complement strand
TCGGTCCTCCCCCACAAGGGGGGAGGGGAGGTGCGCACGCACGCCGTTGTGTGCAGCTGTAGCTGCCTTGCGGGGCACGAGCGGTCAGTGCCGCGTCGCGGCCGGCGCCTCGCGCTCGAGCGCCGCGAGCGCGGTCTCGAAGAAGAACGACAGCTCGACCTCGAACAGCCGCGCGAGGGCGCAAAGCGTCGCGACCGGCACATGCCGCTCGCCGGCCTCGTAGCCCGCGACCGCGTCGGGGCTCGCCCGCAACGCCCGCGCGACCTCGTCCTGCGTCAGCCCGAGCGACACCCGCCGCAACCGAATCCGGGCGCCGATGTGCCGATCGATGAGGGACATGGTGCGCGGGATAAGCGAATAAACTTCTGATATACGTATACCAAGGCCACCCTGTCAAGAGACGATGGCGCTCAGCGCTTCTTCTGCTCGATCGCCTTACGGAGCTTGCGGGTCTTCTCGGTGTCCTTGATCGAGAGGTGCCAGGCGTATCCCCGCCCCTGCCGGTTGAGCACCTGCGTGCGCTCGATGAGGTCGATCGCCATCAGCTTCTGGAGCTGCTTGCCGATCTGGCTCGCCGACTGCTGCGTCAGCGCCGCGAGCCGCGCCGCCGTCACCGGCTCCTTGTCATCCTGGAGCGCGTAGACCAGCGTGAACAACCCGATCTGCTGCAGCCGCGCGGCGCCGGTCTCGTCCGGCAACACCTCGTCCAGGATGCGCTCCACGAACATGCGGATGATGGCGCGAGAGAAGTCGGTCATCACAACCTTAGTGTGCGTATATGCGTATTTCAAGTGGGGCCCGCATATACTGTAGAGGATGCGTGACGCGACAAATAGTGGACGCTGCCGAGCCCCCGCCACGGGCGACTGTCGCTGCGCTGCGCCTAAGGCGAGGCGCGGAACCTCGCCGCGGTGCAGCTTCATCCCTGGCTGCTGTTCCCGATCCTGCCGGTGGTGCTCGTCGTCCTCCCCTTCAACTTCATGGGCGACGGCCTGCGCGACGCGGCCGACCCGTATCATTGACCTGAGCCACCTCCCAAGTCCTCATCCTGAGGTGCGAGCCGAAGGCGAGCCTCGAAGGACGCACCCTGCCCATGCAGCGTCGACGGCGTGCGTGCTTCGAGGCTCGGCTTCGCCTCGCACCTCAGCATGAGGAGCGTTGCGCCGCATGGAAGTGTTGACGCGGGATGGCCGGGCTTCCCCGGCCATCCCGTCGAGCCGAGGCGGCTCTGGCGCCGCAAGGTCCTCGGGTCGTCGCTGCGCTCCGCGCGAGGATGACGTGCGTTGGGCTTACCGCGACCGCGAGGCGCCGTGCGAGAGCCAGCCGATCGCGCCGCCGTCGCCTTGCCCGGCCGGGCGGACGTGGCCGTCGGCGGGGCGGCTGCGGCGCTGCTGCTGGGCCGGCCGCTGGCGGCCCGCCTCCTGCCGCTCGGGGGCCCGGCCGTTGCCGCTGCCGTTGCCTCGACCCTGACCGCGGCCATGGCCGTTGCCCTGGCCCTGCGCGCCGCGGCCCTGACCCTGCGCCGGGCGCTGGCCCTGGCGCTGCTGCTGCGGCCGCCCGGGGCGGTGGTGCGAAGGCTCGGCGCGGACGGGCTCCGCCGGCAACGCCGCGATGCCCTTCGGCAATTCCGCCACCGGCACCTTCATGCGCGTCACCTTCTCGATGTCGCGCAGGTATTCACGCTCCTCGCTGTTGCAGAACGAGATCGCGATCCCGGCCGCGCCCGCCCGGGCCGTGCGGCCGATGCGGTGGACGTAGGATTCGGGGATGTTCGGCAGATCGTAGTTGACGACGTGCGTGACGCCGTCGACGTCGATGCCGCGCGCCGCGATGTCGGTCGCGACGAGCACCCGGCAATGCCCCGACTTGAAGCCGGCAAGCGCCCGCTCGCGCTGCGGCTGGCTCTTGTTGCCGTGGATCGCCGCCGCCGCGATGCCGCCCGCCGCGAGCGAGCGCACGACCTTGTCGGCGCCGTGCTTGGTGCGGGTGAAGACGAGGACGCGCTCGACCGTAGGCTCGCTCAGCACGGCGTGGAGGAGCGCCGGCTTCTGCGCCGTCGGCACGAACATGATGCTCTGCTCGACCCGCTCGGCGGTGGTCGCCTCGGGCCGCACCGCGACCTGCACGGGATCGTTCAGGAACGCCGCGGCGAGCGAGGCGATCGTCGCCGGCATCGTCGCCGAGAAGAACAGCGTCTGACGCTCGGCCGGCAACAGCTTCACGATCCGTCGCAGGTCATGGATGAAGCCGAGATCGAGCATGCGGTCGGCCTCGTCGAGGACGAAGACCTCGACGTCGCGCAAGGACAGCGAGCGCCGGTCGATGAGATCGAGGAGGCGCCCCGGCGTCGCGACCAGGATGTCGACGCCGCCCGCGAGCGTCCGCTCCTGCTTGCCGATCGGGACGCCGCCGAACACCACCGCGGTCGACAGCCTGAGGTGCCGGCCATAGGCGCGGAAGCTGTCGGCGATCTGGCTCGCGAGCTCGCGCGTCGGGCTGAGCACGAGAGCGCGGCAGCCGCGCCGCGGCGTCTGGCGCACGTGCTCGGCGAAATGGTGCAGGATCGGCAGCGCGAAGGCCGCGGTCTTGCCGGTGCCGGTCTGGGCGATGCCGCAGAGGTCGCGGCCGGCCATCACGTGCGGGATGGCCTGGGTCTGGATCGGGGTGGGAGTTTCGTAGCCTTCGGCGGCGAGCGCCTTCTCGATCGAGGGGGCGAGGCCGAAGTGGGAGAAGTTGGACAAGGTTCGTGGCTTTCAACAGATGCAATGAGCCCGTGGCCCGCGGGCTCGGCGCACTGGCGCCGCCCGGGCAAAGGCTCGACGGGACGACCCGCGTGATAAGGGCTGTCTTGAGGGATAGCGATTGAAGATGGAGGCCGGCCCACGTTCTCGCGGGACTGTCACGCGCCTCGATCAAGCGACTCTCTTCGGGGAGTGCTGACGCTACGCCGGTCATATGCGCCGCGCGGCCCGCAAAGTCAATGCGC
>DAINQO010000358.1:0-2986 GCA_036742625.1 Microvirga sp. | reverse complement strand
TGCCGAGCACCGTGCCGGCGGCGCCGCGGCCGAGGCCGGCGGCACGCTGGCGCCAGCCGGCTCGAGCTGTTTCGGTCTCCATCCGGAGAGGCTAAAGCATGATCCCGAGAAGTGGCTACCGGTTTCGGAAAGATCATGCTCAAGCAAGGAGGTAGAGCGGGATGACGACTCGAGAGACGTCATCGCGCTGTAGCCGCGCGGGTTGGCGCGGGAAGGGCGATGCGCCATATCGGCCGGGTGAGCGCTCCCGTCGTCTTCGACCGGTCCCTTGCCCGCCGTCATCTGCGGCGGGCGCTTGCCGGCGGCTACGCCGACTTCCTGCTGCGCCGCGCCGTCGACGATCTCGACGACCGTCTCGGCGCCGTGCTGCGGCGCTTCCCGCTCGCGCTCGACCTCGGCACGCCGACGGGCGCCGCCGTCGCGCGGCTCGTGTCGAGCGAGCGGTGCCATCGTGTCGTGCGGCTTGCGCCGGCGACTGAGGCGGCGGCCGGCCTATCCGTCGTCGGCGACGAGGAGGCGCTTCCCTTCCGCGATGAGAGCTTCGACCTCGCCGTGTCGCTCCTGGCGCTCCACGGCGTCAACGATCTTCCCGGCGCCCTCGTCCAGGTCCGCCGGGCGCTCAGGCCCGACGGCCTGTTCCTCGCCTGCGTGCTCGGCGGCGCGACCTTGACCGAGCTGCGCCAGGCTTTTGCGGCCGCCGAGGCGGAGATCGAAGGCGGCGTCAGCCCGCGCGTCGCGCCCTTTGCCGATGTCCGCGATTTCGGCGCGCTGTTGCAGCGGGCGGGTTTCGCCCTGCCGGTGACGGACGTCGAGAGCGTCGCGGTGCGCTACGCCGACCTGTTCGGGCTGATGCGCGACCTGCGCGCCATGGGGCTCACCAATGCGCTGGCCGAGCGCCGCCGCACGCCGCTGCGCCGCGCGACGCTGCTGCGGGCGGCAGCGCTCTATGCCGAGCGCTTCGCCGATGGCGACGGGCGCGTGCGCGCCACCTTCGAGATCGTCTGGCTCTCGGGCTGGGCGCCGCATGAGAGCCAGCCGAAGCCGCTGCGGCCGGGCTCGGCCAAGACCCGGCTCGCCGACGCGCTAGGCGTCGCCGAGCACGGCCTCGGCGAGAAGGCCGGCGGCTGACGGTTTTGGCGCACGCCGGTTTCGGCCTATCTTCGGCCGGACAGGAGCGCGCGATGAAACAGCCCGGAGCCGATCATCCGATCACGATCAAGCCGAACCCGCATCGGGTCCGGGTGATCGTCGGCGGCGTCATCGTCGCCGAGACGACGCGCGCCCTGACCCTGAAGGAAGCGCAGCTGCCGCCGGTGCAGTACATCCCGCGCCAGGACGCGCAGATGGACCTGTTCGAGCGCACCGAGCACAAGAGCCACTGCCCCTACAAGGGCGACGCCGCCTACTACACGCTCACCGCCGGCGGCATCGTCGCCCGAAACGCGGTCTGGACCTACGAGCAGCCCTACCCGGCGGTCGCCGAGATCGCCGGCCACCTCGCCTTCTACCCCGGCAAGGTCGACGCCATCGAGGAGCTGAACGGGTAGCCCGCCTCAAGTCGCCGCGGACGCCGCATGCCTGACCGTCAGACGCCCCCTGCCCGCGCCGATTTCCGCCTCTTCCGCGCCATCGCGACGCGGTGGATGGACAACGACGTCTACGGCCACGTCAACAACGTCGTGTACTACTCGTATTTCGACACGGCGGTGAACGGCTACCTCGTCGAAGCGGGCCTCCTCGACATCGTCGGAAGCCCGGTCGTCGGCTACGTCGTCGAGACCGCCTGCACCTTCTTCGCGCCCATCGCCTTCCCGGACGCGCTCGAGGCGGGGCTCGCGGTGACGGCGCTCGGGAAAAGCTCGGTCACCTACCGCATCGGCATCTTCAAGGCCGGCGCCGAGCGCGCCGCGGCGCAGGGCCGCTTCGTCCACGTCTATGTCGACCGCCAGACCGAGCGCCCGGTCGAAATCCCGGCGCCGACGCGGCGGGCGCTCGAGGCGCTGCTCTTTGTTCGAGCATGATCTTTTCCGAAAACCGGTTCCCACTTTTCGGGATCATGCTCAGACATCGAGGTTCGCCACGCTCAGCGCGTTCTCCTGGATGAACTCGCGGCGCGGCTCGACGACGTCGCCCATGAGCTTGACGAAGAGGTCGTCGGCGTCGGTCGTGTCCTTGACCTTGACCTGCAGGAGCGAGCGCACCTCGCGGTCGAGCGTCGTCTCCCAGAGCTGCTGCGCCGTCATCTCGCCGAGGCCCTTGTAGCGCTGCATCTGCAGGCCCTTGCGGCCGAAGCTCGTGACCGCCTCGAAGAGCGCCAGCGGGCCGTGGATCGGCGTCTCCTCGCCCTTGCGCAGGAGGGCCGCCGGCTTGGCGTAGACCTCCTGCAGCGTGCCGGCGCGCTCGTCGAGCTTGCGCGCCTCCTGCGAGCCGAGGAGCGCCGCGTCGAGGACGGCGGCCTGGCGCACGCCGCGGACGGTGCGGCTGAAGACGTAGCCGCCGTCGCGCACCTCGCCGGCCCAGCCGCGCTCGGTCTCCTCGGCGATAAGGTCGAGCCGGCGGGCGATGTAGTCGGCGACCGCCGGCCCGCGCTCGGGATCGTCGGCGAGCTCGTGCCGGAGCGCGCCGGCGATCGCCGCCTGCTCGACGACCTTGTGGTCGTAGCGGCTGTGCAGGCTGTTGACGACGTGGCGCACGAGCCGCGACTCGTCGATCAGGGCCTTGAGCTGCGCGCCCTGGAACTCGAGCCCGGAGGCGAGCCGCAGCACCGCGCCCTCGACGCCGGCGTCGACGAGGAAGTCCTCGAGCGCGCGCTCGTCCTTGAGGTAGATCGCCGATTTGCCGCGCGTCGCTTTGTAGAGCGGCGGCTGGGCGATGTAGAGGTGGCCGCGCTCGATCAGCTCCGGCATCTGCCGGTAGAAGAAGGTCAAGAGCAGCGTGCGGATGTGGGCGCCGTCGACGTCGGCGTCGGTCATGATGATGATGCGGT
>DAINQO010000357.1:0-3018 GCA_036742625.1 Microvirga sp. | reverse complement strand
GGCGACGGCAAGAAGGCGCTCGAGACCGTCGACAAGCTCAAGGGCGAGCGCGCCTACGCGGTCTTCCGCGACTACCATGCCGGCCTCATCGCCGAGACGGTCGGCAACCAGGCCGAGGCCGAGAAGCGCCTCAAGACCGCCTACGAGGCCGAGCGCAACACGCTGCGCATCGTCGACGCCTATGCCCGGCTGCAGTCGCGGCGCGGGCAGAAGGAGGCGGCGCTCCAGACCTACGCCGCGTTCGAGGCGGTGCTGCCGCGCCACCCGATCGTGCGCGACGCCGTCGAGCAGCTGAAGAGCGGCCGCACCCTGCCGCCCCTCGTCGCGACGGCGCAGGAGGGCGCCGCCGAGGTCCTCTACGGGCTTGGCGCTGCCGGCAACACCCAGGGCGACGAGCTGCCGGCGATCGTCTATCTGCGCCTCGCGCTCTACCTCCACCCCGAGCACCCGCTCGCCCTCGTGACCCTCGCCGACGTCTTCGAGCGCCTGAAGCAGCTCGACCGCGCGAACGAGATCTTCACCCGCATCCCGGAGCAGTCGCCGGTCCGTCCGACGGCCGAGATCCAGATCGGCCTCAACCTCGAGCAGATGGGCAAGGGCGAGGAGGCGGTGGCGCAGCTCGAGCGTCTCAAGCAGCGCCGCCCCGACGACATCGAGGTGCTGATGGCGCTCGGCAACGTCCAGCGCTCGCGCAAGAAGTACCCGGAGGCCGCCGAGACCTACTCGAAGGCCATCGAGCGCATCGGCACGCCGAACCGCAGCCATTGGAGCCTGTTCTACTACCGCGGCAGCGCCTACGAGCGGGCGAAGGAATGGGCGAAGGCCGAGGCCGACCTCAAGAAGTCGCTCGAGCTCGTGCCCGACGGCCTGCCCTCGGCCAAGGGGCAGGTGCTGAACTACCTCGCCTATTCCTGGGTCGACCAGAACATCAACATCGACGAGGCCTTCGCGATGCTGAAGCGCGCCGTCGAGATCTCGCCGCGCGACGGCATGATCATCGACAGCCTCGGCTGGGCCCATTACCGCCTCGGCCATTACGACGAGGCGGTGAAGGAGCTCGAGAAGGCGATCGAGCTCAAGCCCGGCGATCCGGTCATCAACGACCATCTCGGCGACGCCTATTGGAAGGTCGGGCGCCACCTCGAGGCGCGCTTCCAGTGGCAGCACGCGAAGGATTCGGCGCCCGAGCCCGAGGACCTGCCGCTGATCGTCAAGAAGCTCGAGCACGGCATCGAGGAAACCCCGAAAGCCGAAAGCGCACTCCAGAAGAGCGGCGGTTAGCGCGTCGACGCCGCCGCCCCGCGTCGCAGGTATGGGCCGCGCCTCCAAGCCCCTCATCCTGAGGTGCGACCCCGGGTTTCACCCGGGGGAGCCTCGAAGGACGCACACTGCCGGTGCAGCGCCTCGCCGGGGTGCGTGCTTCGAGGCTCCCCCCGGACGAGGTCCGGGGGTCGCACCTCAGCATGAGGAGAGTTGCGGCGCCCTCTAGTGGCCGCGCAACCCCTTGCCACCCGCGCCCCGGCCAAGGTCAACCTGACGCTCCACGTCCTCGGCCGCCGGCCGGACGGCTATCACGAACTCGAAAGCCTCGTCGCCTTCGCCGGTACCGGCGATGATCTGAGCCTTGAGCCGGGCGCGCTGAGCCTGTCCGTCTCCGGCCCGACCGCGAACGCCGCCGGCGGCGAGGCCGACAACCTCGTGCTCAAGGCGGCGCGGGCGCTGGCGCGGCGCGTCCCGGGGCTGCGCACGGGCGCCTTCCATCTGACGAAGCGCCTGCCGGTCGCGGCCGGCCTCGGCGGCGGCTCGGCCGACGCCGCCGCGGCCCTGCGGCTCCTCGCCCGCCTCAACGGCCTTGCCCTCGACGGTCCGGCGATCCTTTCGGCGGCGTCGGACACCGGCGCCGACGTGCCGGTGTGCCTTGAATCGCGCGCCCGCATGATGGCCGGGGCAGGCGAGGTGCTGGGCCCGCCCTTGCGCCTGCCGCCGCTGTTCGCCGTGCTCGCGAACCCCGGCGTCCCGGTCGCGACCGCGGCGGTGTTTCAGGCGCTCGGCCGCGGAGAGGGCGGGACAGCCTCGCCCCATCGCGCGATCGCTCCGGCGCTCGACCGGCCGCGGCTCGTCGCGGTCGTGGCCGGCGGGCGCAATGACCTCGAAACAGCTGCGATCGCGCTCGCGCCGGCGATCGGCGAGGCGCTGGCGCTTATGCGAGAAACGCAAGGCTGCCGCGTCGCCCGCATGTCGGGCTCCGGCGCGACGGTGTTCGGGGTTTTCGACGATCGCGACGCGGCTGCGGCTGCGGCGGGCGCGATCCGTCGCGCCCGCCCGCAATGGTGGATCAAGCCGACGCGGCTTCGCTAGCGCCCGGCCGCGAGCTCAGTGCCCGCGCGCGATGCAGAAATCGACGACCTCGAGGAGGGCCTGCTTCATGGCGCCGTTCGGGAACAGCGCCAGCGCGTCGCGGGCGATGGCGCCGTAGTGGCGGGCGCGCTCGATCGTGTCGTCGAGCGCGCGGTGGCGGCGCATGATGGCGACGGCGTGCTCGAGGTCGCCGGCCCGGACCTCGCCGTCGACGAGGGTGCGGCGCCAGAACGAGCGCTCGGCGGCGTCGCCGCGCCGGAACGACAGCACCACCGGCAGGGTGATCTTGCCCTCGCGGAAATCGTCGCCGACGTTCTTGCCGAGCTTTTGGCTCGTGCCGCCGTAGTCGAGGGCGTCGTCGACGAGCTGGAAGGCGATGCCGAGGTTCGTGCCGTAGCTGCGGCAGGCGGCGGCCTCGGCCTTCGGGCGGCTCGCGATCACCGGCCCGACCTCGCAGGCCGCGCCGAAGAGCTCGGCGGTCTTCGCCCTGATGACGGCGAGGTATTCGTCCTCGTTGGTCTCGGTGTTCTTCGCCGCCGCGAGCTGCATCACCTCGCCCTCGGCGATCACCGCCGCGGCGCAGGAGAGGATCTCGAGGGCCCGCAGCGAGCCGACCTCGACCATCATCTTGAACGCCTGGCCGAGCAGGAAATCGCCGAC
>DAINQO010000356.1:0-3027 GCA_036742625.1 Microvirga sp. | reverse complement strand
GCCCAGCAATGCCGGCGCGAGCCGCTCGGCAACGGGCCCGGCTTCGTCACAGATGGCGCGCAGCCGACCGGCAAGCGGATCGCGGACGTCGATCGGGCGGCCGCTTTCGTCCCGCCCCGCCACGTAACGCATCCAGGCGGCGACGCCGAGCGCAAGGCAGGGGATCGGAGCGCCGGCTCCGAGACGGTCGCGGATCGTCCCGAGGAGACGCTGCGGCAGCTTCTGGGAGCCGTCCATCGCAATCTGCCAGGTTCGGTGCCGAAGCGCGGGATTGGCGAAGCGCGCAAGCAGCGACCGCTTGTAGGCATCGAGGTCGGCGCCCGGCGGGACGGCGAGCGTCGGCGCGACCTCCTCGTCCATCAGGCGCCGGACAAGACGGGCGAAGGCGGGGTCGGCCATCGCAGCGGCGATGGTCTCGTGCCCGGCGAGGTAGCCGAGATAGGCGAGCGTCGAGTGGCTGCCGTTGAGGAGGCGAAGCTTCATCAGCTCGTAGGGTCCAACGTCCGCGACGAGCTCGGCCCTGGCCTCCTCCAGGCGCGGGCGGCCGGCCGGGAACCGGTCCTCGATCACCCATTGCGTGAACGGCTCGGTCACCACGGGCCAAGCATCGGCGACGCCGAGCGTGCGCGAGACGGCCTCGCGGTCGGCGTCGGTGGTCGCCGGCACAATCCGGTCGACCATCGTCGAGGGGAACGCGACCTCGCCCTCGACGAAGCGGCCGAGGTCCGGGTTGCGCAGCGCGGCGAACCGGCCGACCACCCGCGCCACCGTATGGCCGTTGGCGGGCAGGTTGTCGCAGCAGAGCACCGTAAAGGGCAGGACCCCCGCCGCGCGCCGGCGCCGGAGCGCCTCGACCACATATCCCGGGGCGGTACGGGGGCGAAGCGGCTGGGCGAGGTCCGCCGCAATCTCGGGATGATCCTCGCGCAGCTGTCCCGTCGCGGGGTCGTGGCAATAGCCTTTTTCGGTGACTGTCAGGCTGACGATCCGCACGGCGGGGTCGGTCATTGCATCGAGCAGCGCTTCCGGGTTTTGCGGCGCGACGAGAAGTTTGCGGACGGCGCCGATCAGGCGCAAATGCTCGCCCACGCCGGAGCGGATCGCCACAGTGTAGAGACCGTCCTGCGGATCGAGGGCGTCGGATGTGGCGGGAGTTCGCAAGCTGGCGCCACAAACCGCCCAGCTTGTCTCGCCTGCCCGGAGGCGATCGTCGAGGTAGACGGCCTGATGGGCGCGGTGAAAGGCGCCGATGCCGAGATGGACGATCCCGATGCGCGCCGCAGCAACGTCGTAGGCGGGACGCTCACACAGCTCCGGAACCCGGTCGAGGGTTGAGAGGGACAAGCGCATCGGTGGCCGGCTCCTACTCCGGACGGCAGCTTCGCGCCCGGTTGACGGTGGCAACCAGCGTGGCGCGTGGGAGGGGGCCCGACAAGAGGACGCGAAGCACCTGAGGTCGGCGCCATGCGGCTTGCCGTCGGGCCCGGCCCTGGGTCACTCTCCTCTCCCAAAGGATCACCGCGATCTTCGGCATGCGGCGGACCCGTCTCGGAGAGCGTGCAATGGAACAGACCTGGCGCTGGTTCGGCCCCGACGACGTGATCCGGCTCGCCGACATCCGTCAGGCCGGTGCGACCGGGATCGTCACCGCGCTTCACCAGATCCCGTACGGCGTCGTGTGGAGCGTGGACGAGATCGAGAAGCGCAAGGCGCTGATCGGCGCCGAACCCTCGCTTGGCCTCTCCTGGAGCGTGGTGGAGAGCCTGCCGGTCCACGAGGCGATCAAGATCGGCGAAGGCGACCTCGATCCCCTGTTCGACAATTACCGCCAGTCCTTGCGCAACCTCGCCGCCTGCGGAATCGGCACTGTCTGCTACAACTTCATGCCGGTCCTCGACTGGACGCGGACCGAGCTCGCCCATCCGCTCCCGGGCGGGGGTCGGGCGCTCCGATTCGACGCGGCGGTCTTCGCCGCGTTCGACTGTTTCATGCTGGAGCGCTCGGGCGCCGAGGCCGATCACCCGCCCGAGGTTGTCGACCGGGCCCGGACCTGGTTCGGCCGAGCGTCGGAGAGCGACAAGCGAACACTCCTTGCGACGATCATGGCCGGCCTGCCCGGCGCCTTCGACCGCTACGACATTCCGGGCCTGAGGCGCATGCTGGACCGCTACCGCGAGGTGCCCCCCGCGCGCCTGCGCGAAAATCTCGCGCGGTTTCTGCGGCAGGTGATCCCGACGGCCGAAGAAATCGGCGTCCGAATGGCGATCCACCCCGACGACCCGCCGCGCCCCCTCATGGGCCTGCCCAGGATCGTCTCGGGCGAGGACGATCTTGCCTTCATCCTGGGAGCCATCGACTCGCCGGCGAACGGGATCACGCTGTGCAGCGGCTCCCTCGGTGCGGGGACCCACAACGACGTGCCGGGGATCGCGCGCCGCTTCGCGCCGAACATCCATTTCGCGCATCTGCGCAACGTCGCGAAGGAGCCCGACGGCTCGTTCATGGAGGCGGACCACCTCGGCGGCGACACGGACATGGTTGCGCTGGTCGAGATCCTGCTTGGCGAGCAGAAGCGCCGCCGGGATGCCGGTGACCCGCGCTGGCGCATTCCGATGCGGCCCGACCACGGCCACGAGCTGCTCGACGACATCGGCAAGGCGACCCATCCGGGCTACCCGATGATCGGACGTCTCAAGGGCCTCGCCGAGTTGCGCGGCGTCATGCAGGCTCTCGCTGCGATTCGCGGCCTCCCGTTATAGCCTCGGGCAGGCGCCCCGTCGCGGGCGCGAGGTCGCGTCACGCCGCGGTCAGCATCACCTTGACGCTCTGCGAGCGGTCGAGAGCCAGGCGGAAGGCGTCCGGAGCCGCCGAGAGGGGGCGCTCCGCCGTGACGATCGAGAGAACGTCGACCCGTCCCTGGTCGATCAGGCGCACGGCTTCCTCGAATTCCCGGCCGAACCGAAACGAGCCCTTGAGGTCGATTTCGCGGGCCATGACGGCGTTCGCCGGCACGGGAATGTCCCCGCC
>DAINQO010000355.1:0-3028 GCA_036742625.1 Microvirga sp. | reverse complement strand
CCCAAGGCGGTATAGATCAAAGTCCCCAGTACAGCGGCAAGTCCGAGCCAACCGCCGATCGCCTGCCACTTGGTCCAGATCATGGTCTGGATCGCGGCCTTTGCCATGCGCCGTTGTTCGCACAGATCGGCTTCGGGATGGTGCTCAGTTTCGCCGCAAGCGGACTTGTAAACGGGGGTCTTTGGCTTCTCTGGCTCGGCAATGGGCACGGGCTGCCGTGGCTCGGCGACTGGCGCCGGCCGAGACTGGTTGGGCGAGGGTTCCTGGGGTTGGGCCTGGGCGGGTTGGCTTGCGCCGCCTGGCTGGCGTGGCTCTTGTCCAACTGACCCGTATGAGGCGAACAGACAGGCGACTACGGCTCCGCAAGCCGCAACGTGTGACAGCCAATTGCGTCTAAGCATTGCACGAAGAACACGGCGGTGAATCCGCCTCGGCTGATCTTAGTGCGGATGTTCTGTTGCGTCTCGCTCACGCCAATGGTCGCGAGCTTATCCACCAAATCCCGGTAGCTGACGTTCCGACGCTTCGGTACCTTTGCTGCATAAGGCCGGATCGGACCGAGCCCCCGCCGGTCCCGAACCCGGGCGTGCGCCGGCGCACTAAGCGTCTGTCCGATCAGCCAATTTAGCACCGGCACGACCAATCCCGCGGCCCTTCGGGTGCCGGCGCGCACGCCCAGCGGCAAACCCTGGAGGCAACCTCCTCCCACTCAAGGACCGGGTCGCTAAGACCCGCTCCGGAAGGGACGATCGCCCGATGCGCCGCACGCTCGCGCTCTATTCGATGTTCGCGCTGTTCGCCTGCGCCGCGGCGACCCTCGACCGCGTTCCGCGCACCGCGCTCCAGACGTTGCGCGGCGGCGCCGAGCACGTGCTGCACGGCGACGCGCCCGAGACCGCGATGAGCCCCGAGGCTTGAGGCGCCCCTACGACCGCTCCGGCTTCGCCTGGCCAACCCGCTTGGCGTCGCGCAGATGCACGAGGTTGCTCGGCGGCTGCGCCTCGGCGACGAGCTTTGCCGCGGCGCGCCCGAGCTCGGCGAGCTCGTAGGGCTTGCGCAGAACGGTGAACTCGGTCTCGGCGGACGCGACGGCGTTGCTGTAGCCGGTGACCAGCAGCACCGGAAGCGTCGGATGGCGCTGGCGGATCGCGCGGGCGAGCCCGAGCCCGTCCATGGCGCCCGCCATGACGATGTCGCTGACGACGAGGTCGAGCTCGCGCGCCTCGACCTCGCGAAGCGCGGTCTCGGCGTCGCCGGCCCGGTGGACCTCGTAGCCGAGCTGCTCCAGCAGCACCGCGCTCGCCTCGGCGACGTCGGGATTGTCCTCGACGAGCAGCACCGTTCCGCCGGTGTCGGCTCCCGCCGCCGGTTCGGCCGCGCGCTCCTCAGTCCCGGCCTGCGACCGCGGCAGGTAGAGCGTGACCCGCGTCCCCTTCCCGAGCTCGCTCTCGATGCCGAGCGTGCCGCCGGACTGGTGAACGAAGCCGTGCACCTGCGACAGCCCGAGGCCGGTCCCCTTGTCCGGCGGCTTCGTCGTGAAGAAGGGGTCGAACACCCGCGGCAGGATGTCGGGCGCGATGCCGCTGCCAGTATCCGCCACCGTGATCGCCACGAAATCGCCTTTGAGGCCGAGCCGCGTGTCCGCCGGCTGCAGCGCCGCGTTCTCGGCCGAGAGCGTGATCATGCCGCCCTCCGGCATGGCGTCGCGGGCGTTGAGCGCGAGGTTGATGAGCGCGAGCTCGAACTCGGCGAGATCGACCCGCACCGGCCATAGCTCCGGCGGCACGACGGCGGCGAGCCGGACCTGCGCGCCGATCGAGCTCGCGATCAGCGGCCGCACGGCCTCGAGGCGCTCGCCGACGCCGGCGACGACCGGGGTCAGCATCTGGCGGCGCGAGAACGAGAGCAGCTGCCGGGTCAGCGATTCGCCGCGCCGCGCCGCGAGCTCGATCGCTTCGGCGGCGCGCACGCCCTTCTGATCGTCGGCGACGAGCTTCTTCAGCGTGTGGACGTGCCCGCTGACGATCATCAGGAGGTTGTTGAAGTCGTGCGCGACGCCGCCGGTGAGCTGGCCTAACGCCTCCATCTTCTGCGTCTGGGCGCGTTGCGCCTGCGCCGCCTGGAGGGCGAGCTGGGCCTCGCGGCGCTCGGTGACGTCGCGGGTGATCTTGGCAAAGCCGACGAGGCTGCCGTCGTCGTCGAGGATCGGATCGACGATGACGTTCGCCCAGAACAGGCTGCCGTCCTTGCGCACGCGCCAGCCCTCCGCCTCGAAGCGTCCTTCCGCCGCGGCGATGTGGAGGGCGCGGGCCGGCAGGCCGGCCGAGCGTTCGTGCTCGGTGTAGAAGCGCGAGAAATGCTGGCCGACGATCTCGTCCGCCGTGTAGCCCTTGAGGCGCTCGCCGCCGGCGTTCCAGCTCGTCACGACGCCGTTCGGGTCGAGCATGTAGAGCGCGTAATCGGTGACGCCGCGCACGAGAAGGCGCAGCTGGCGCTCGCTCTCGCGCAGCGCCTCCTGGGCGGCGCGGCGCTCGGTGATGTCGCGGGTGATCTTGGCAAAGCCCAAGAGCTCGCCGCTCTCGTCACGGATGGCGTCGAGCGTCACCGAGGCCCAGAAGCGGCTGCCGTCCTTGCGGATGCGCCAGGCTTCGGCCTCGTAGCGGCCCTCGCGCCGGGCGGTCTCGAGGACGCGGGCCGGCAGGCCCGCGGCGCGATCCTCCTTGCCGTAGAAGCGCGAGAAATGCTGGCCGATGATCTCGTCCGGCCGATAGCCCTTCATCCGCTCGGCGCCGGCGTTCCAGTTGGTGATGATGCCGGCCGGATCGAGCATGTAGATGGCGTAGTCGACCACGCCTTCGACGAGCAGCCGGAAGCGGCGTTCGCTCTCCCGCAGCGCCTCCTGCGCCGCCATCCGCTCGGTGATGTCGCGGGTGACCTTGGCGAAGCCGATCAGGCGACCCTGGCCGTCGCGGATCGGCTCGACGACGGCGTTCGCCCAGAAGCGGCTGCCGTCCTTGCGGACCCGCCA
>DAINQO010000354.1:0-3028 GCA_036742625.1 Microvirga sp. | reverse complement strand
ATGGGCTTCAAGATGGGCATCGTCGGCCTGCCGAACGTCGGCAAGTCGACGCTTTTCAACGCGTTGACGCAGACCGCCGCGGCGCAGGCCGCGAACTACCCCTTCTGCACCATCGAGCCGAATGTCGGCGAGGTCGGGGTGCCCGACCCGCGGCTCGACGCGCTCGCGGCGATCGCCGGCTCGGCGCAGATCATCCCGACGCGCTTGACCTTCGTCGACATCGCCGGGCTGGTGCGCGGGGCGTCCAAGGGCGAGGGGCTCGGCAACCAGTTCCTCGCCAACATCCGCGAGGTCGACGCGATCGCCCACGTGGTGCGCTGCTTCGAGGATTCCGACGTCACCCATGTCGAGGGCAAGATCGATCCGGTCGCCGACATCGAGACGATCGAGACCGAGCTCATGCTCGCCGATCTCGACAGCCTCGAGAAGCGCGTCGTCGCACTCGAGAAAAGGGCGCGGGGCGGCGACAAGGAGGCGAAGGAGGGGCTCGATCTCGTCACCCGCGCGCTGGCGCTCCTGCGCGAGGGCCAGCCGGCCCGGCTCGTCGAGCGCAAGGCCGAGGAGGAGCGCGCCTTCGCGATGCTCGGGCTCCTGACGTCGAAGCCGGTGCTCTATGTCTGCAACGTCGAGGAGGGTTCGGCCGACAAGGGCAACCGCTCTTCCGACAAGGTGTTCGCGCGCGCCACCGAGGAAGGCGCGAAGGCGGTCGTGGTGTCGGCGAAGATCGAGAGCGAGATCGCGGTCCTTCCGGCCGACGAGCAGAAGGATTATCTCGAGGCGGTCGGGCTCGCCGAACCCGGGCTCAACCGCGTCATTCGCGCCGGCTACGACCTTCTCGGCCTGATCACCTATTTCACCGCCGGGCCAAAGGAAGCGCGCGCCTGGACCGTGACCGAGGGCACGCGCGCGCCGCAGGCCGCCGGCACGATCCACACCGACTTCGAGAAGGGCTTCATCCGCGCCGAGACCATCGCCTATCCGGACTACGTCGCCCTCAAGGGCGAGGCCGGCGCGCGCGACGCCGGCAAGCTCCGGCTCGAGGGCAAGGAGTACGTGGTGCAGGACGGCGACGTGTTGCATTTTCGCTTCGCCCCCTGACCGCGCCGCGACGAAACACTTGCGAAACAGTGGCGAAACACGGAGCCGGTAGGGTGCCGGCTCATGCCTCCCGGATTTGCTCGATGATTTGCGCCTTCGCGCTTCGCCTCTCGGCGGGCGCCGTTTTCCTCGCCGGCCTTGCCGCGTCCTCGCCCGCGCCGGCGCTCGTCGAGAAGGTGATGACCGTCTGCAGCGGCCAGCTGTGCCCGTTCTTCAAGCCTGCCTTCGCCGTGCCGGCGGGCTGGTATGAGGACCACAAGACCGGGATGCGGCTCGGGGTGCGCCTCCTGGTCCCGCTCGGGGAAAGCTTCGATACCGCGCCGGCGATCATCTACGCGACGGCGCGCCATAATCTCGAGGGCGAAGACCTCGCGGGCGCCGTGGCGCAGCATCAGGAGAGCTTGCGGCGCAAGATCCCCGACGTTGCGATCACCCGCCTCGGCGACGTCGCCGGCGCCAACGGCTCGGCCTTCCAGCAGCACGAATTCGTCTCGCCGCGCCTGGCGACGCAGCCCTACGAGCGCGTCGCCATGGCGACCGACAGCGATGCCGACGGCAACTCCTACGTGGTCCGCCTGGTGCTCACGGCCAAATCGGAAGCCGTGCTGCAGAGCACGGAAGAAACCTTCCTGGCCCTGCTGAAGGGCTATTGAGGTATTCGGCCCCGTCCTGGCTGCAACCCTGCCAGACTCTCCGGTCGCGGCTCTGCACAACGTCGTGACCTTCTTACCCTTCGAATCGACGTATGTTGAGCCATATCCTCCAGACGGAGGGCTCATCCATGCTGGAAGCCATCAGTTCATTCGCGCAGGCGATTGCCAATACGCTTCTGTTGTCGCGCCACGGTGAGGCGGAGCTGCTGCTCGGGCTCATCGTCGGCCTCGCGTTCGTGCTCGATCTCGCGCGCGGGCGCGATCACGGCGACGGCGCCGATCTCGATCTGCACCCGCCTCCGCCGGCGCGACGCTGCTGATCGCAGCGCTGCCATTCCGGAAACGGATTGGCTTTTCGCTCGGCCGCGCGTGATACGGGGCGCGGAGCCTGGTCCCGCGCGCATGCCCCGTCTCCACTTCGAAGATTTCCGCCCCGGCGCCGCCGATATCCCCGGCTCGATCGCTGTGACGGCGGAGGAGATCGTCGCCTTCGCGCGCGAGTTCGACGCCCAGCCCTTCCACATCGACGAGGACGCCGCGAAGAGGAGCTTCGCCGGCGGGCTGATCGCGTCCGGCTGGCAGAGCTGCGGATTCTTGATGCGGCTCATCGCCGACGGCTTCATCAACGAGTCGAGCTCGATGGGCGCGCCCGGGATCGAGGAGCTGAAATGGCTGAAGCCGGTGCGCCCCGGCGACACGCTGCGGGCGCGGCGCACGGTGCTCGAGACGAAGGCTTCGCGCAGCCGGCCCGAGATGCGCCTCGTCCGCTTCCATTACGAGCTCCTGAACCAGAACGGCGACGTCGTGCTGAGCCAGCGCAACTGGTCGATGCTCGGGCGGCGGGATGCGCAAACGCGCCTGACCGCTGAGCCCGAACGCGGCCCTGCCGCCGCCGCGGACGCACCTTTCGCGCCGGCCGCCGCGCCGGACGAGGTCGAGCCGGCGCCCTTCTTCGAGGACGTGCCCGTCGGCGAGACGGTCGTGCTCGGCTCCTACGCGTTCACGGCCGAGAAGATCATCGCCTTTGCGCGCCAATACGACCCGCAGCCCTTCCACATCGATGCCAACGCCGCGCGGCGCAGCTTCTTTCGCGGCCTCATCGCCTCCGGCTGGCACACCGGGTCGGCCTGGATGAGCCGGCTCGTCGAGCGCCGCACGCGGCAGCGCGAGGCGGCGCTCGCGCGCGGCGAACGTCCGGTGAATTTCGGTCCCTCGCCCGGCTTTCGCGATCTCAAATGGCTGAAGCCGGTCCATGCCGGCGACACGCTCACCTTCCG
>DAINQO010000353.1:0-3032 GCA_036742625.1 Microvirga sp. | reverse complement strand
TTTGAGCATGATCTTTTCCGAAAACCGGTAGCCACTTTTCGGGATCATGCTTTATGGCCCGGGCCGGAGCGCGTCGGTCCAGCACATGACGTCCGACCGCGCGAGGCCGATATCCCTCAGGGTCCGGTCGTCGAGGCTCGCCAGCAGGCGTTGCGTCCGGCGCCGCTCCAGCGCCGCCGACCAGGGGCGAAAGCCCTTGGCGGTTGCGTCGAGCATCCAGCGCAGCCCGCTTGCGGCGCTCGCGCCCGAGGCCTGCGGCGCCGCCATCGTCGTCGTGAATGACATCTTGCTCTCCATGGCTGATCGACCCGCCTTGCGCGGGCTCAGCGCTCACAAGACCATGGCGAGGCGCGGCCGAATGTGATGCGGGTCACCCCCGCCGGGGCGCCGGTGGGGCCGGAGCGACGTCGGCATGCGCCAGCACCTTGCGCATGACGCCGGGCAGCGCCGCCTCGGCGAGCGAGCGGCGCGGCGCGAAGCGCGTTCCCGCTGGCGCTGGCGTTCCGGCTGCGACCGTCGCGACGAGCACCGTCAGCTCGAGCGGGAAATGCGTGAAGGTGTGGCGGACGAGGCCCGGGAGCCGCCGCCAGCCGGCCTCGAGCGGCGCATCGCGTAGCGCCTTCGCGGCGTCGTAATCCGGCGACCATGCGCTCGTCGGGACCTCGTCCATGCCGCCAAGCAGGCCGGACGCCGGCCGCGTCCGCAGGAGCACGCAATCGTCCCCGCGGAGCACCACGAAGGCGGCGCCGCGGCGCAGCACGCCTTCCGCCTTCGGAGCCTTGCGCGGGAGCGTCTCCTGCACGCCCGCCGCGCGCCCCCGGCAGGCGCCGAGCCATGGGCAGATGGCGCAGGCCGGGCGCTTCGGCGTGCAGATCGTCGCGCCGAGATCCATCAGGCCTTGCGCGAAATCGCCGGGCCGCTCGGCCGGCACGAGCGCCTCGGCGAGGTCGCGGATCACGGGCTTTGCCTTCGGCAGCGGCGTCTCGACGAGGAACAGCCGCGACACCACGCGCTCGACATTGCCGTCGACCGCGGCGGCGGGGCGATTAAACGCGATCGCCGCGATCGCCGCCGCGGTGTAGGCACCGATGCCAGGCAGGCGGCGCAAGCCCGCCTCGGTGTCGGGGAAGCGCCCGCCGTGGCGCTCGGCGACGGCCCTCGCGCAGGCATGGAGGTTGCGGGCGCGCGAGTAATAGCCGAGCCCGGCCCAGGCCTGCATCACCTGCTCGACCGGCGCCTCGGCCAGCGCTGCGACCGTCGGGAAGCGCTGCAGGAAGCGCTCGTAGAAGGGCTTCACGGCCGCAACCGTCGTCTGCTGCAGCATGATCTCCGACAGCCAGACCCGATAGGGATCGGCCGGCGCGTCGGCCTTCGCGCGCCAGGGCAGGTCGCGGCGGTGCCGGTCGTACCAGGCGAGAAGCTCGCCCGCTTCGGGCTTTGAGGCGGGAGGCGGAACCGCTAGCATGCGCCTCGATAGCGAGCCGGCGCCGGCGATCCAAGGCGGCGCTCGGCTTTCTCCAGAACGAACCGATGGCCCGTCCGAAGCCCCTCGCCGATTTCGTCGACAGCTGCCTCGGCCCGGCGCTCCGCGCGCAGGGCTTCGCGGCTTCCGACGTGATCACGGCCTGGCCCGAGATCGCCGGCGACCGGCTGGCGGCGTTTTCGCGCCCGGTCCGGCTCGAATGGCCGCGCCGCGGGCGGCCCGACCCCGACGCGCGGCCGGAGCCGGCGGCGCTGATCGTGCGCGTCGAGAGCGCCTTCGCGCTCGAGCTGCAGCACCTCGCGCCGCTCCTCATCGAGCGCATCAACGCCCATTACGGCTGGCGCTGCGTCGGCCGGCTGGTCCTGAAGCAAGGCCCGGTGCCGCGGCCCAGGCCGGCGCGCCCGGCGCTGCCGGAGCTTTCGTCCGAGGACCACGCCCGGCTCGCCGAGACGACCGCCGGCATCGCGGAAGAGCCGCTGCGCGAGGCGCTCACGCGGCTCGGCAGCGCGGTCGTCGCTGGCGCCCGCACGAAGGCGTGAGCCGGCGCGCCTTGCCACATTTTGCCCGAGGTCTTAACCGAGGGGCAACCGTCGTCCTTCCCGGAGCCAATCCATGATCACCCGCCGCGAGGCCCTCGTTCTCCTCGGCTCGGCCGCCGCCGCGGCCGCGCTCCTGCCGGGCTTTCCGGCGCTGGCGCAGAACGTCTCGCCCGACGAGCTCGCGGCGCCGGGCCCCCTCGGCGACGTGGCGCTCGGGCCGGCGAACGCCAAGGTCACGATCGTCGAGTACGCCTCGCTCACCTGCTCGCACTGCGCGGCGTTCCACAAGGACACCTGGCCGGAGCTGAAGAAGCGCTACATCGACACCGGGCAGGTGCGCTTCATCCTGCGCGAGTTCCCGCTCGACCCGCTCGCCAAGGCCGGCTTCATGCTGGCGCGCTGCGACGGCGAGGCGAAATACTATCCGATCACCGACCTCCTGTTCGATCAGCAGAGCGCCTGGGCGTTCTCGAAGAAGCCCCTCGACGCGCTGCAGCAGATGATGCGCCAGGCCGGGTTTTCCAAGGAAAAATTCGAGAGCTGCTTGCAGGATTCGAAGCTTTATGACGCTGTGGACGCGGTGCGCAAACGCGGCGAGGAGAAGTTCAAGGTCAGCTCGACCCCGACCTTCTTCATCAACGGCCAGCGCGTCAGCGGGAACATGTCGATTGACGAGCTCGAGAAGATCCTCAAGCCCTTGCTCGGGGTTTAGCGCCCGGCCGCTCTCGCGGCCGACCCCACCCCTGCCCCTCCCCTGCGGGGAGGGATTCTTGGCGATGACCGGCCCTCTGAAATCCCTCCCCGCGGGGGAGGGCCGACTCGCGCCGGAAGGCGCGAGCGGGGTGGGGCAAGTCGCCGTGACGGGTAGGGCCGGCCCGTGAAGCTCACGCGCCTTCGCCTCGTCGGCTTCAAATCCTTCGTCGAGCCGACCGATTTCATCATCGAGCCCGGGCTCACCGGCGTCGTCGGGCCGAACGGCTGCGGCAAGTCGAACCTCGTCGAGGCGCTGC
>DAINQO010000352.1:0-3073 GCA_036742625.1 Microvirga sp. | reverse complement strand
TGCCCGAAGCCGGGCCGGTCGAGCCGGAGACGCTGTTCGGACCGCTTCCCGACCGGGCGCCGGTCACCCTCGAGATCGGCTTTGGCGGCGGCGAGCAACTCGCCGCCGAGGCGCGCGCCCGGCCGGAGGCGCGCCTCATCGGCTGCGAGCCGTTCGTCAACGGCATGGCGAAGCTCCTGGCGACGATCGAGCGCGAGGGCCTGTCGAACATCCGCCTCTGGGACGGCGACGCGGCCGCGCTCCTGCCGCGCCTCGCCGAGGCGTCGCTCGATGTCGTGTACCTGCTCTACCCCGATCCCTGGCCGAAGCGGCGCCAGCGGAAGCGCCGCTTCCTCTCCGACGACACGCTCACCGCCTTCGCCCGCATCCTGCGGCCCGGCGGCGAGCTGCGGTTTGCGACCGACATCGACGATTACGCCGGCTGGGCCTTGGCCCGGGCGCTGCGCTCGCCCGCTCTCGCCTGGACAGCCGAGCGCCCCGACGACTGGCGCCGCCCCTGGCCCGGCTGGCCCGGCACGCGCTACGAAGCCAAGGCGGCGGCCGAAGACCGGCGCCCGAGCTACCTGACGTTCCGGCGGACGTGACTCCGGCGTTTCCGGAGGAACTGGTCCATGTGAGGCGGGCTACTCGGCTCGGGCGATCGCGCCATCGCTCCGGAACCCCGCTCCCCTGGCGCCGGTTCATTAGCCGGGCAGCGGCGTAGGCCGTGCGCCGTCTTTAGAGGAGCGATCGATGGTTGGCGCGCGCACGGCTGCGGCGATCGGGACGAGGGACGGCGCTCGCGACCTTGAGCGCGGCGTTGCCGGCGCCGCCCGTCGGCACCCCGACGCCAGCCCGACCTACCGGCCGCAGCCCGCCGGTCTCAGCACCGTGCTGGCGCGCAACATCCATTCGCTTCAGGAGCGGCGGCAGCGGGAGGAGGCGCAGGCGTCGGTGCAGGAGAAGATCGCCGACGCGATCACCCGCTTCACCGGCAGCATGCCGTTCGTCTACATCCACCTCGCCGCCTTCGGCTTCTGGATCGTCGCCAACCTCGGCTGGGTGCCCGGCGTGCCGCGCTGGGACGAATCCTTCGTGGTGCTCGCCATGATCGCCTCGGTCGAGGCGATCTTCCTGTCGACCTTCGTGCTCATCAGCCAGAACCGCATGCAGGCCGCGGCCGATAAGCGCGCCGACCTCGACCTGCAGATCAGCCTCCTGGCCGAGCACGAGGTGACGAAGCTTGCCGCGCTCGTCTCCGACATTGCCAAACGCCTCGCGGTCGAGACCGAGGTCGACGATGAACTCCGGGAAATCAAGCGCGACGTCGCCCCGGAGGCCGTGCTCGACGAGATCGACGCGGCGAAGCCCTGACTGGCGCTCCCGGCTACAGGCATTCGGCGTTTCACGTAAGACTCGGGAAATCCGAGTATTCGGCAGACCGCGCGAAGATTTTCCGATCCGGCTGCGTCAATTCTTAAGCTTCGTTCAGACGTGCGGCCGCGGTTCACAGTTTAGTTCCCTGCCATGATCCGGAGTCGTTTATTACCCGGGGATGGTCTTCGCAGGGGCAGGCGTGTTGGGCGCCGGCGTGTCGCGGCCACCGGGGGATTGCCGTTATGCGTCGTTCGTTTTTTCTCGGCCTGACATTGATCGCTGCCTTGCTGGGCGCAGCCTCCGAGGCGCCGGCTCAGAACGCCGCCGGAGTGAAGGCCCGCGGCTCGTCGCGCGCCCCGGCGGCGCCGGCGGCGCCGGCCGCGCCGATGAGCGAGGCGGCGCTCGGCGAGCGCATGAACGCCAACACGGTCGCGGTCGTCTCGGGCACGCCGGGCGGCACCTATTTCCGCATGGCGAGCGACATGGCCTTCGTCCTCGACGACGGCGACGACCTGCGCATCCTGCCGATCCTCGGCAAGGGCGCCGGCCAGAACGCCTACGACATCCGCTTTCTCAAGGGCGTCGACCTCGGCTTCGTGCGCACCGACACCCTCGACCAGCTGCGCGAGGACAAGCGCCTGACGAACGTCGACCGCCACATCACCTACATCGCGCGGCTGTTCAACGACGAGCTCCACGTCATCGCGCCGCGCGAGGTCACCGACATCCGGCAGCTCGCCGGCAAGAAGGTCAGCTTCGACGTCAAGGGCAGCGGCACCGACTACACCGGGCGCTCGATGTTCAAGGGCCTCGGCCTCGACATCGAGGCGGTGAACATCGACCAGGCGGCGGCCTTCGACCTCCTGAAACGCGGCGAGCTCGCGGCGGTCGTGTCGGTCGCGGCAAAGCCGGTCGCGGTCGTCGCCGGGTTCGACCCCGGCGAGCGTTTCCACGTCCTGCCGGTGCCCTTCGTCGACGCGCTTGCCGACAAGTATTTTCCGGCGACGCTGACGGCCAAGGACTACCCGAAGCTCATCCCGGAGGGGGCGACCGTGAACACGCTCGCGGTCGGGACCGTGCTCGGCGCCTATAACTGGCCGGCGAAAACCGAGCGCTACAAGCGCATCGCGCGCTTCATCGACGTCTTCTTCTCGAAGTTCGACGAGTTCCTCAAGCCCCCGCGTCACGCGAAATGGCGCGAGGTCAACCTCGCGGCGGGACTGGCGAACTGGAAGCGTTTCCCGGCCGCCCAGGAATGGCTCGACGCCCACAGCGGCGGCGGCCCAGCGACGACGGCCTCGAACCGCGGCGACTTCCAGCGCTTCCTCAACGATCGCAAGCCTGCCTCCGACCTCGACCGCGACCGCCTGTTCGAGGAATTCCTGAAGTGGCGCGGAGCCCGGCCGTGACCGGCCGCCACTTGCCGCGCGTTGCGGCGGAGCCCGATCCTCGCGGCGCCGCCGCCCTCGACGATCGGCTCGCGGCCGAGCGCGAGGCGGCCCGCCGGCTGCGCGGCCGGCGGCGCGGGCTCCTGCCTCTGATGCTCGCCACCGTCGCTGTTCTCGGCACCGCCGCGGTGACGCTGCCCCGGCTCAAGGCCCCGGGGCCGAAATCCGCGGCGGCATCACCGGCGCTCGTCGTCGCGCCGCCGCAGGCCGCCGCCACCGAGCGCGCGAGCCCGCCAAGCGCGGAGCCGAAGCTCGCCGTCGCGGCTCCG
>DAINQO010000351.1:0-3074 GCA_036742625.1 Microvirga sp. | reverse complement strand
GTGCGTCCTTCGAGGCTCAGCCCTTCGGGCTTCGCACCTCAGGATGAGGGCGTCGGAGTTTGCGGAAGCGAGCGCATGAAGACCCCGCCCCACGCCGAGAGGCTCGTCACCCCGGCGATGGTCGTCGTCGGGCTCGTCCTCGCGACGGTGCCGCTGTGGATCACCCGCGTCGGGCTCTACCCCTATCTCGGCGTCGAGATCCTGGTCTGGTCGCTCTACGCGCTCGCCTTCAACCTCCTGCTCGGCACCGCCGGGCTGCCCTCCTTCGGCCACGGCGCCTATTTCGGCGTCGGCGCCTATGCCTTCGGACTGTTCGGGCTCAACCTCGCCCAGAACCTCTGGCTCTGCCTCGCCGCGGCGCTTGCCGCGGGCGCTGCCGCCGGCGGGCTCGTGTCACTTTTCATCTCGCACCGGCGCGGCATCTACTACGCCTTCATGACCATCGCCTTCGGCCAGATCTTCTGGTTCGTCGCGGTGAAATCGCACGGCATCACCGGCGGCGAGGACGGGCTTCTCAAGATCGCCCGCCCGCCGGCCGATCTCGGCCTCGCCTCCTTCGATCTGACGAGCAACACCGCGCTCTACTACTTCGTCCTCGTGGTGTTCATGGCGGCGGTGATCGGGCTCTGGCGGCTGACCCATTCGCCCTTCGGCCGCGTGCTTTCGGCGATCCGCCAGAGCGAGACCCGCGCCGCCCATCTCGGCTACCGGGTGCGGCTCTACAAGATGGCCGTGTTCACGATCTCGGCGGCGCTCTCGGGGCTTGCCGGCGGCCTCTTCGCCATGGCCCAAAACTCCGCCTTCCCGGACGTGATGAGCCTGCACTACTCCGGCATCATCGTCATGATGGTGCTGATCGGCGGCGGCATGGTGAGCTTCTGGGGGCCGGTGATCGGCGTCGTCGTCTATCTCATCGCCCGCGACGTCATCGGCGCGGTGACGAACTCCTGGATGCTGTGGTTCGGGCTCCTCTTCATCGCGGTCGTGCTGTTCAGGCCGGAGGGCATCGCCGGCGCGGTGCAGGCGTGGTGGAAACGCCTCGACCCGAAGCGCGTGCGCGGCTCGTCCCGCCTCGCGCAGGTGCTGAGGGGTTAGCGCGATGGCGATGCTCGACGCCCGCGACATCCATGTCCGCTTCGGCGACCGCGTCGTGCTCGAGGACATCTCGTTTGCGGTCGAGCCTGGCGAATTGCACGGCATCATGGGCCCGAACGGCGCCGGCAAGACGACCTTCTTCAACGTCCTGACCGGCCGCGTGAAGCCCGCCCGCGGCTCGGTCCGCATCGCCGGCGAGGACGTGACCGGCCTTGCGCCGCACGCGATCGCGGCGCGCGGGCTCGCGCGCTCGTTCCAGATCATGACGCTGTTCGACGAGTTCACGGCGCTCGAGAACGTCGAGGTGGCGCTGCCGGAGTTCCGCGCCCGCGGCTTCGACGGCTACCGCAGCGCCGTCGGCGACAAAGGCTTCGAGGGCGCGGCGCGGGCGGTCCTTGCCGAGGTCGGCTTGGCCGGGAAGGCGGAGGCCGTCGCCAAGGATTTGCCCTATGGCGACCGGCGGGCGCTCGAGATCGCCGTCGCGCTCGCCCAGCGCCCGCGCGTGCTGTGCCTCGACGAGCCGACCTCGGGCCTCGGCTCGGACGGCGTCACCCGTCTCGCCGGCCTGATCCGGCGCCTGAAGGGCCGGCTCTCGATCGTCGCCATCGAGCACGACATGGAGGTCCTGTTCGGGCTCGCCGACCGCATCTCGGTGGTGCATTGGGGCCAGGTCATCGCCAGCGGCCGGCCCGAGGAGCTGAAGCAGAATCCCTGGGTGCAGGCCTCGAACCTCGGGCGGCTGCAATGACCGTTGCGGCCGCCCTGCCCCGCTCCGAGCCCGCGACCGCCGGCGGCGTCGAGGCGCTGCTGGCGTGCGAGGGCATCCACACCTTCTACGGCGAGACCCAGGTCCTGTTCGACGTCTCCTTCGCCGTCCTGCCGGGCGAGGTCTTCGCGCTGCTCGGCCCGAACGGCGCCGGCAAGACCACGACGCTGCGCTCGATCCTCGGCCTGACGCGGCCGAAGCGCGGCCGCATCCGCTTTGGCGGCGCCGACGTGACCCACTGGCCGACGCACCGCATCGCCCGCGCCGGCATAGCGTGGGTTCCGGACGACCGCCGCCTGTGCCCGACGCTCACCGTGGCGAAGAACCTCTCGATCGCCCAGAAGCGCACGCGCTTCCGGCCGTGGAGCCTCAAAGAGACCTGCGAGATCTTCTCGGCCCTCGACCACCTGATGCATCGCGAGGCCGAGAACCTCTCCGGCGGCGAGATGCAGATGGTGGCGATCTCGCGCGCCCTCCTCGGCGCGCCCGGCCTCGTGCTCCTCGACGAGCCGAGCCAGGGCCTCGCCCCGAAGATCGTCGCCGACGTGCTGGCGACGATCCGGCGCCTCAAGGACGAGGGCATCGCCGCGATCGTCGTCGAGCAGAACGCCGAGGTCGCGCTCTCGGTCGCCGACCACGCCGCCGTCCTCGACCGCGGCCGCGTCGCCTGGTCCGGCCCGGCAGCCGAGCTCCGCGACGACCGCGCCCTGCGGCGCAAGCTCTTGGGGGCGTGATGGCGAGCGTTCGCCCACGCGCAGTCATCCCGGAAGCCGCGCAGCGGCTATTCGGGACCCGCGGCGCCGGCGCTTGTGGGTGGATCCCGGCTCTTCGCTGCGCTTCGCGCTCCGGCTCCTCCCTCCTCGGAGGGGAGGGCCGACTCGGGGCGCAAGCCCCGAGCGGGGTGGGGATCGCCGGACGTAGAACGGGCTGCCGACGAAAAACCTCGATCATGCCGGCAGCAGGCCATGATCGGACGGAGCCCTATGCCCGGCGGTCCCCACCCGCTCGGGCTTTGCCCGAGTTGGCCCTCCCCTTCGGGGAGGGAGAACGAAGATCTCCAGCCGCAACGCTTCGCGCTCCGGCGCCTCTCTCCCCGCAGGGGCTAGCAGATTCACACATTGCGTTGCGGGGCCATGAGGCGGCGGTACAGGTCGGCGACCTCGCGGGCGGGGCGGCCGGGCTTTGCCGGCAGCCTCAGCCGCGCCCGTCCGCC
>DAINQO010000350.1:0-3112 GCA_036742625.1 Microvirga sp. | reverse complement strand
GTCTTGCGCTGGGTCCCGGGTCGCATTCCGCTTCGCTGCATGCGCCCGGGAAAGCCGTGGAGGGATTGGCGCTTGATCTCCCAACCGCCCTTTCCCGGAAGCCTGCAACGGAGCGCAGCGAAGTGGAAGGCTATCCGGGACCCAGCGCAAGACTCAGCGAAGCGCCGCTTACTCTTCCTTTGGCGCCGGCCAGGGCCGCTGCGGTGCTCGGATCGCCTCGAAGGCATGCGCCATCCGCAGGACGCCGAGATCGTCGAAGCGGCGGCCGACGATCTGCAGCCCGATCGGCAGCCCGGCCGCCGTGTAGCCGGCGTTGACCGACGCCGCCGGCTGCTCCGAGAAGTTGAACGGCACCGTGAAGGCGATGTGCTCGAACGGCCGCGCCGGGTCGTCGAGCGGCGAGGCGAGCTCGGCCGCGAACGCCGCGACCGGCGCGACCGGCGCCAGCACGAAGTCGAACCCGCGGCAGGCCGCGATCGCAGCGCTCTTGATGGCGAGCATCTGGCTCAGGCCGTCATAGACCTCGCGGCCGGAGAGCGCCCGCCCGCCTTCGGCCCATTCGCGGATGTAGGGCAGCACCCTGGCGCGGGCCTCCGGCGGCAGGTCGCCGATGTCGGCCCAGGCGCGCTGGCGCCAGAAGCGGTCGAGGCCGTCGAGCATCTCGCGGGTCAGGAACGGCGGCACCGGCTCGACGGCGGCGCCGCGGTCCGCGAAGCGCTTCGCGGCGTCCAAGACCGCCGCCTCGACCTCGGCCGCGACCGGTATCCCGAGACCGACGTCGAGAACGAGGCCGATGCGCAGGCCTTTCGGCTCGATGTCGAGATCGAGCCAGGGGATGTCCTGCGGCGGCAGGTTCATGGTGTCGCGATCGTCGGGCCTCGACAGCTCGCGCATCATCAGCGCCGCGTCGGCGACGGTGCGGGTCATCGGCCCGGCGACGCGGCCCCAATAGGGCGGGTCGATCGGCACGCGGCCGAGGCTCGGCTTCAGCCCGAAGATGCCGCACCAGCCGGCCGGCAGCCGGATCGAGCCGCCGATGTCGGTGCCGATGTGGAGCGGCCCGTAGCCGGCCGCCGCCGCGGCGCCGGCCCCGGCCGAGGAGCCGCCGGGGTTCTTCGTCAGGTCCCACGGGTTCCGGGCCAGCGGATGGAAGCTCGACAGCCCGGACGACAGCATGCCGTAATCCGGCATCGTCGTCTTGGCGAAGATGATCGCGCCGGCGTCCCGCATCCGCGCCGCCGGCGGCGCGTCCTCGGCCGCCGGCTCGAGCGTCCGGGCCGCGGTCCCGAGCGGCACCGGCGTGCCTTTGGTGGCGATGTTCTCCTTGATCGTGACCGGGACGCCGTCGAGCGGCAGGGCCTCGCCTTTCGCCCAGCGCCGGGCCGAGGCCGCCGCGTCCGCCAAGGCGCCTTCGGCATCGAGCGCATAGAGAGCGTGAAGCTCGGGCTCGCGGCGCGCGACCCGGTCGAGCACGGCGCGCATCGTCTCGACCGGGGAGAGGCGCTTTGCCGCGTAGGCGTCGAGAAGCGCGACCGCCGAGAGATCCGCCGGATCGTCCGCCGCCGCCGGGGCCGTGGCGGCGGCGAGCTTCGCGAAAGCTTGTGGCACGGCATTCCCCGGGCATCGCCGGCCGCGATGATGCCACTCGCGGCAGAGCCGCGCCAGCCGGGCTCAGCAGCCGCGGCAGACGCTGCCCATGATGGCGCCGGCCTTGCTCTCGGCGCGCTGCTGCGCCTGCGTCGGCGGGACCGCCTTCGCCGGCGATGCCGTGCGGCCGGCCGCCTCCCTGACGGCCCCCTTGCGCGCCGGGGCGCGCTTCGCGTTGCGCGGGCGTCGCTCCTTGCGGATGACGGCCGGCGTAAAGGTTTGCCGGCGACCGACCGTCGGGGCGCCGCCCTGGGCCGGGACCGCCGTCGCGCGCAGGTCCGAGGCGGCGGCCGCCGGATTCGTGGCGCTCGGGTTGCGGATGTCGGACGCCGCGGCGGCCGGGTTCGTCGAGCTCGGGCTGCGGATGTCGGAGGCCGCGGCGCTCGGGTTCGCCGCCGTGCCCTGGGCTGCGGCAACCGACGGGCCAAGCGCCAGGACCGCCGCCACCAGGAGCCGCCGCGCATCGCGATACATGGCCATGTCCCTCGCGGCGCCGACCGCCGCGCCTGGTGGTCAACGTACGATGTCGCCGCCGGTTCGGGCCGGCCGCGAACGCCGCCTCAGCCGGCCGGGCTCGCCGCGCCGCCGAGGAAACGCCGGATCAGGAGATGCGCCATGGCGCGCGGGTCGTCCCGGTCGACGACCGCGAGCTTGCCCGAGCTCGAGAGCGAGGCGAGCCCGTGCAGCGAAGCCCAGAGCGTCGCGACGGCGCGGCGGCGCTCGTCCTCGTCGGCGACGAGCGGCTTCAGCACCTCGTCGACGACGTTCGTCGTCGCCGCGAGCGCCGTCTCGTACCAGTCCGGGAAGTCGCTGCCCGGCGGCAGCACATGCTCGAGGATCACGCCCCACAGGCGCGGCTGGCGGGCGACGAAATCGAGGTAGCCGTCGGCGACGGCGAGCGCGTTCTCGATCGGCCGCCGCGCTGGGTCGACGACGCGCACGAGCGCGGCGCGCAGACGCTCCAGGGTGCGGGCGTTGACCCGCAGGACGACGGCGTCGAGGTCGCCGACGGCGTTGTAGATCGACCCCGCCGCATAGCCGATCTCGGCCGCGATGCGCCGCATGGCGATGCCGCGCAGGCCCTCGCGCCGGGCGAGGGTCTCGGCCGCCCCGACGACGAGCTCGGCGAGCTCTTCCCGCGAATGATCGGTCCGCCGCGCCATGGGCCCTCCCCGCGACCCGTCATAAGCCGATTCTGAGCAGCATTCAAAATTCCTCTTGAACATCGTTCAGAATTGTGCGATAAAAATTGAACGACGTTCATAATCCTGATCTGCGGAGGATGACATGCTACGCACGGTGGATTTGCTGACCCGCACGCGTCAGCTATGCCTGATGGCCGATTCCCCTGCCGCCGCGAAAGAACGCCCCGTGTCCGACTCGCTGATGACCTCGCGCCGCTTCGCGCCGCTGTTCTGGTGCCAGTTCTTCTCGGCCTTCAACGACAACTTCCTCAAGAACGCGC
>DAINQO010000349.1:0-3112 GCA_036742625.1 Microvirga sp. | reverse complement strand
TCGTGCAGCACGTCGATCGAGCGCAGCAGCACCTTCACCGGCTTGCCGATCGGCAGGTGGAGGTCGTCGCCGTCGATGACGACGTCATCCTTGCCGTTCGGGTCGTTGGCGTTGACGCCGAGCGGGTTGTCGGGGCTGACGTTGCGGGTGTCGGAGGTGCCGAGCCGCCCGTCCTTGCCGGGCAGGCGGTAGGCCCACGACCATTGCCGGCCGACGACCTCGATCTCGGTCGCGTCCGCCGGGACGGTCACGAACTGGTGCCAGACATAGAGGCCCGGCGCCAGCATCGCCGCCACGCCGATGCCGGTCACGACCGTGAGCCACATTTCGAGCCGCTTGCTCTCGGGCTCGTAATGGGCCGCGTTCCCGGGCCGGTGGCGGAAGCGGTAGACGCAATAGGCCGTGAACAGGACGACCGCCACGAACACGACGCCGGTGATCCAGAAGGTGATGATGATGGTGTGGTCGATGTAGGCCCAGTTCGAGGCGATGGGCGTCCACCACCACGGGCTCAGAAAGTGAAACACCACGGAACCGACCGCGACGAGCACCAGTAAGATCGCTGTGGCCATCCCGCTCTATCCCCCCGCCGCCGCTACGGTTCTTGATCCGGTTGCTCTTGTCTCGTTCTTGCTTGCGAGGGAACGGCTCCGTCCCGCGTTGCACCACGATGTCCGGGCGCAACGCCGCGCCGCGGTTCCGGCGCGCCGAACCGCGGCCGCAACGGCCAATGATCGTGCAGCGCGGCGCCCATTGTCAATCGCTGCCGCGGCGTTGTTCATCGCCAGTTTGGGCCGACGCGGCCCGCGGCGGCCCTCAGCGGGTCATGGCGAGCTTGCCGCCAGGGCTCGGGTTCGCCGCGGTCTTCTTACCCGACGCGTCGAACTGCTTCAGAAAGGCGACGAGGTCGTCGATCCGCTTCTCGTCCTTGAGGCCCGGATAGATCATCTTGGTGCCGGGAATCTTGGCCTTCGGGTCCTTGATGTACTCGCGGAAGGTCGCCTCGTCCCAGGTGATGCCGGAATTCTTGTTCGCCGGCGAATAGCTGTAGCCTTCGATGGTTCCGGACTTGCGCCCAAACAGCCCGTTCAGCACCGGGCCGACGGCGTTCTTGGCGGTCTCGCCGATCTGGTGACAGGCGCGGCATTGGGCGAAGACCTTCTCCCCGGCCGCCGCGTCCTGGGCCTGGGCGGGGAGGGCCGTGAGGACGCTGGCTGCGAACGCCAAACCGAGAATGCGCATGCGACTGTCTCCGTGGGGTTGAGGGCGGGTCATGGAAGGAATCGCGCCGGCTAGCCGAGCGAGGTGATGATCTCCCGGTAGGCGGCCTCGGGAAAGGCCTTCATGGTGCGGGTGCGGATGTTCCCCTGCATGCCGAGCTGCAGGTTGAACCGCGCCGCGACGGCGTCGTCGGGCGCCTCGTAGATCACGACGAGGTCGTAGTCGCCAAGCGTGAGGAAGACCGATTTGAACTCGCCGCCCATGTCCTTCAGGGCCTTTTTTGCCGTGTCGAGGCGCCGCGGCGACTCCTTAACGCCGCGGATGCCTTGTTCGGTCCAGTTCGCGAGCAGGACATATGTCGGCACGGCGCACCTCCCCGGGCCGCGCGCGCCAAACGCGGCTGCGGCGCACCGGAGTTTACTTGAATTCGCCGCGGCGAGAAGGGCGGTTCGCGTGACCGTCCCGGGCCGGCCGGGAACTTCCGCGGGCCGGCGCGCATATATGATTGAAGCTTGGGCGCGATCGGCGGGATGCCGGAGGAGGCGTCATGCAGTCGAGCATGCTGATGATCTGGCTTGGGGCGCTCCTCGTGATCGCGGGAGTGCTGTTCATGGCCGCCCAGCCGATGTGGCGGGGCCGGCTGAGCAAGGCGGCGGCGCCGGCCGACGGCAGCCTCGAGCCGTCGCGGCCGGCCCGGGGCTTCGGGTTCAAGGCGAATTGGCCCGGCTTCGCCATGGTGGCGGCCGGCGCCATCCTGCTGCTCGTCGGCTGAGGCCGGCTGCGCCGGGGCGGGAAAGCTGCTAAGGCGGGCGCGTGGACCGCGTTCTGCACACGATACCGCCGGCTCTCGCGCCCTTGTTGCGCGGGCTTACGGCGCGTCCGGAGCGGCCCGACTGCTGGTTTGCCGACGTAGACGTCGCCGACGAGGAGCTCAAGGCGCTCAACCTGTTCGAGGGATCGGCCCGTCACGGCCGGGTCTGCTTTACCTTGCCGGGAACCGGGCAGGTGGCGCAGGGCGAGATGAACAGCCTGCTCGGTCTCGGCACGCCGGCCGGCGGCGCCCGCCCGCATGCCCGGGTCAGGGTCAGCTTCCACGACGTCAAGGCGGAGCCATGACGCCGGCCGCGGCGAGATAGCGATTGGCGGCGCGCCGGCTCGAGGGCAAGGTCGCGATCGTCACCGGCGGCGCCGGCGGGATCGGCGCCGCGACCGCGCGGCTGTTCTGCGAGGAGGGGGCGAGAACCGTCCTCGTCGACCGCGACGCCGGCGCAATGGCTGAGGCCGGCGCGGAAATCCGCGCTGCGGTGCCCAAGGCCGAAATCCTCGAGTTCACCGCCGACGTTGCCGAGGAGGCCGCCGCCGCCGCGATCGTCGCCGCGACGCGCCGGGCCTTCGGCCGCATCGACGTCGTCGTCAACAATGCCGGCATCCGCGCCTACGAGCCGCTCGCCGAGGCGCGGCGCGAGACCTGGGAGACCATCCTTGCCGTCAATCTCCTGAGCTACGCCTATCTCGCCCGCGAAGCCCTGCCGGATCTGCGCGCCTCGCGCGGCAGCATCGTCAACGTGTCGTCGACCCACGCCTTCAATCCGCGCGCCGGGATGGGGCAGTACGACGTGACCAAGGCCGGCATCGTGTCGCTGACGCGCACGCTCGCCTTCGAGGAGGCGGCGCACGGAGTGCGCGTCAACGCCGTCTGCCCCGGCGCGACCTTCACGCCCTTCCACAAGAAGCGCGCCGAGGCGCTTGGGCGCACGCAAGGAGACATCGACCGCGAGGCCGAGACGACCTGCCTGATGCGGCGCTGGGCGACGCCGCGCGAGATCGCCTTTCCGATCCTCTGGCTCGCCTCCGACGAGGCAAGCTACATCACCGGCGCGGCGCTGATGGC
>DAINQO010000348.1:0-3134 GCA_036742625.1 Microvirga sp. | reverse complement strand
ATCACCGCGCTCGGGCTCGCCCGTACATTCCAGAATCAACGGCTGTTCAATCAGATGACGGTGCTGGAGAATGTGCTCGTCGGGCGGCACTGTCGGACGCGCGCGGGTCTCGCCGGAATCCTTCTCGCGTTGCCCGGTGCACGCGCTGAGAAGCGGCGGGTGCAAGAGGAGGCGGCGACGCTGCTGGCGCTATTCGGCGAGCGCCTGCTGCCGCGGGCAGGGCAGCTCGCAGTGTCGCTATCCTACGCCAACCGCCGGCGCCTTGAGATCGCTCGGGCGCTGGCGACGATGCCGCGCCTCCTTCTTCTCGACGAGCCCGCCGCGGGGATGAACCCCACGGAGACGCGCGAGCTGATGGGCGACATCGGGCGCATCCGTGACCGCGGGGTCGCCATTCTCCTCATCGAACACGACATGAAACTCGTCCGCGGCATCTGCGATCGCGTCGTCGCTCTGGACCACGGCGTCAAGATAGCCGAGGGGGCTTTCGAGACCGTGCGCAGCCACCCTGCCGTGCTCGAGGCATATCTCGGACGCCGCGCCGCGCATGCTTAGGCTCAGCGCGGTTGACACCTTCTACGGGCCGATTCCGGCGCTCAAAGGCGTCACGCTCGAGGTCCACGCCGGCGAGATCGTTTGTCTTCTAGGCGGCAACGCCTCGGGAAAATCGACGACGATGAAGACGATCCTCGGCATCGTGCGACCGCATGCTGGCACGGTCGAGTTTGAGGGGAAGCGCCTCGATGGGCTGTCCACCGGCGAGATCGTGCGGCGAGGCATCTCGCTCGTGCCCGAGGCGCGCCGCGTCTTCGGCCGCATGACGGTGTGGGAGAACCTGGCAATGGGCTCCTTCATCCGCCGCAAGGAGCCGGCGGCCGAGATTAGCCGCGACATGGAGCGCGTCTATGGCTTGTTCCCTCGCTTGCGCGAGCGCTCCAGCCAATACGCCGCCACCCTGTCGGGGGGCGAGCAGCAGATGCTGGCGATCGGCCGGGCGCTAATGGCGCGGCCGCGCCTCCTGCTCATGGACGAGCCGTCGATGGGTCTTTCGCCGGCTTTCGTCGACCAGGTCTTCGATATCATTCAGACGATCAACCAGCAGGGCACGACGATCCTGGTGGTTGAACAGAATGCCGCCGTGGCGCTCTCGATCGCGAGCCGTGGCTACGTCCTGCAGAACGGTCGCATCGCCGTTCAGGACAGCGCCGCCGCGCTGCTCGCCGCCGATGACATCCGGCGCGCCTATCTCGGGGAGGATTGAGCGTTGAGCGACATTCTTGCGATCCTGCCGCAGCAACTCGTCTTTGGCATCGCGCTCGGCACGGTCTACGGGCTCCTCGCGCTTGGCTATACCATGGTTTACGGCGTCCTCTTCATGATCAATTTCGCGCATGGCGAGGTCTTCATGATCGGCGCCTATATCGGCTGGGGCGTTCTCGCTGCGCTGCTCGACGCTAAGGTTGGCGGGCTGCACCCGGCCTGGGTCTTGCCGCTGATGCTGGCGCCAGCAATGCTGTGCACCGGCACGCTGGGCGTGCTGATCGAACGCCTCGCCTATCGCCCGCTATACGTCCGAGGTGCCACGCGACTCGGCCCGCTGATCAGTGCGGTCGGCGCTTCGATCTTCCTGCAAAACGCCGTCATGCTGACTCAGGGCGCGCGCATGAAGGTCTATATGACCAACTTCCTTTTCCCCCCCGCTTGGCGGTTCAGCCTCTTCGGCGCAAGTATCTCAGCACTCCTCGTCGTCATGGTCGGGGTGGCCGGCATGATGATGTGGGGCCTCCATGTTTTGGTACAGCGCTCCACCCTTGGCCGGTCAATCCGCGCCGTTGCCGAGGACCGGGAGATGGCGGCGATCATGGGCGTCAGTGTCGGCCAGGTTATCGGCACCACCTTCTTCCTCGGCTCGGCGCTAGGCGGCGCGGCCGGCGTACTCGTTGGCCTCTATTATACGCAGATCGACTTCGTCATGGGGTACTCGGCCGGGCTT
Organism: Microvirga sp.; assembly: GCA_036742625.1. Taxonomy (GTDB): domain Bacteria; phylum Pseudomonadota; class Alphaproteobacteria; order Rhizobiales; family Beijerinckiaceae; genus JAJKJG01. The sequence continues at coordinate 1,141 of DAINQO010000348.1, read as the reverse complement.
AAGGCATTCACCGCGGCGGTGCTCGGCGGCATCGGCAACATCCGTGGTGCGATGCTCGGCGGGCTCGTCCTCGGCATTACCGAGAGCCTCGCCGTCACTTTCATCAATCCGGCCTTCAAAGACGTCGTCGCGTTTGCGCTTCTTATCATGACTCTCGTTTTCCGACCGGAGGGGCTGCTCGGCGAGGGCCTGTCGGATCGCGAAAAGGTCTGAGGATCGTGCGCTACCAGGCTCTCGCCGCGATCGGGCTTACGATCCTTGCGCTCGCCGCTCCGCTGCTCGCGCCAAACGATTACGTCATGGGTGTCGTCACGCGTATTTGCCTCTACGCCCTCCTCGCCCTCGGCCTGAACATCGTCGTTGGCTTCGCCGGGCTTCTCGACCTTGGCTATGTCGCGTTCTTCGGAATTGGCTCGTACATCTATGCCTTTCTCGCGTCGCCCCATTTCGGCATCCATCTGCCCTTTATCGTGATTCTGCCGATCATCGTCGCGGCGACCGCAGTCTCGGGCATTCTAATCGGCGCGCCGACGCTACGGCTGCGTGGCGACTACCTCGCAATCGTCACGCTGGGCTTTGGCGAGATCACGTACATCTTCCTCCTCAACCTCGACCGCCCGGTCAACATCACGGGCGGGCCGAGCGGGATCATCTCGATCGACCCGCCCTCGCTTGGCGGGTTCGTGGCGAGCCGCAACGCGGAGTACTATTACCTCTTTCTCGCGGCGCTCGGTCTTGTGCTCGTCGCCTCGGCGCGGCTGCGGGATTCGCGGATTGGGTGGGCCTGGCAGGCGATCCGAGAGGACGAACTCGCGGCACAGGCGATGGGCATCAACACGACTGTCTCGAAGCTGCAAGCCTTCGCCATCGGGGCCTCGTTCGCCGGGATCGCCGGCGGCCTCCTGGCGTCGTGGCAGCGCTCGGTTTTCCCGGACAACTTCCTTTTCCAGGAATCGATCAACATCCTGGCAATGGTCATCCTCGGCGGCGTCGGCAACCTTCTGGGAGTCATACTCGGCGCCGCAATCATTGTCGCGCTGCCCGAGATCTTCCGCGACTTCCAGGTCTACCGCCTGCTCGCCTTCGGCCTTCTCTTGATGGTGCTCATGATTTTCCGGCCACAAGGGCTGCTCCCCGTCAG
>DAINQO010000347.1:0-3141 GCA_036742625.1 Microvirga sp. | reverse complement strand
TGCTCAAACAAAGAGGTAGAGCGGGATGACGACTCGAAGAGAAGTCATCGCGCTCGAGCGGCCGGCCCCTGATCTCGATCAGGCATTCGGCGGGTTCGGCCCGGGCGGCGCTCGCGAGACTAAGGGTCGCGAGCGCCGCGGCGGCGAAACGGCGCATGAGGGGCTCCGTTGCGTGGGTTGGCGCGGGCGCCGCTCAGTAGCGGTAGGCGTGGTAATGGACGACGCAGCCGCAGCGGGTGCGGCGGACGACGCGGCGCTCGACGACGTAGACCGGCCCCGGGCGGTAGGCGTCGGCCGCGATCGCGACGCCGCCGATGAGGCCGGCCGCGAAGGCGCCGCCGCGGGCCTCGGCCGGAGCCGCGGTGGCGACGAGCGAGCCGGCGAGCATAGCTGCAGCAAGAGCGGCGGAGATGGTCTTGCGGAAGGTCATGATGGTTCCCCTGTGGGTTTCGCTCGGACGGTCGCGTCCGTGTTGACGCCGCTGCTTATGGCGAAGGCCGAAAGCCGTGGATGTGTGCCGAGGCACGCGACCGGAAAGCAGGCGAACGGGAAACCCGAAAACGAAAGGAGCGCCCGAGAGGGCGCTCCGCTTCGAACACGATGAGGCGCAGGCTCAGGCCGTCGCCGGCCCCTGGCGGCGCTTTGCCATGAAGGCGTCGAACTCGTCGCGGTCCTTTGCCCGCTTCAGCTCCTCGACGAACTCGGCGAAGGCGGTCGCCTCCTCGTCGAGGCGGCGGCGCTCTTCCTCGAGCCGCTCGAGCTCGCGCCGGCGGTATTCCTCGAAGGCGAAGTTGCCGGTCGACGAGAACTTGCCCCTGGCGCCGCGCGCGCCGTTGCCGGCCCCGTTCCACGGCCAGCCGCCGGTGCCGCCGAGCCGGCTGAAGTTCTTCTCGAAGAAGGCCTTCGCCTCGTTCGGCACCGTGTAGCCGGTGCATTTCCAGATCAGGTAGGCGAGCGCCGCCGGCCAGAAAAAGATGAAGCCGAGGACGATGCCGGCGATCTCGAGCCCGCGCGGCGGGCCGCAGCGACGGTGGCCGGCGGACCAGCCGGCATTATGGCCGGCGCCGCCGGCGTTGTGGCCGGAATTCCAGCCGGCGGTGGAGGCATGGCACGACATCGCGGTCTCCGCATGTGAATGTCAACAACATTAACATGCATCGGGGCGGGGAGGGTTTCAAGGGGGCCTGACGAATTTCGCAGACGCGAATGAGCGCGCTCGTAAGCGCCTGGGCCGGCTTGAGAACTCAGCTCGCATCGCCGTATGCTTCAGGCGAAGCCTTGGTGAGTGCGATTCCAAATCGGGCGGAGTTCTCGTATTAACCGATCTTCGAGAACGGCATTCGTTATGCCGGTTTTTGGTTCAGCTGCACGCGCATAAACGTAGACTGTCCGGCCGGTTCCGACTGCCTGCATGATACCAGCATGGCAAACACGAGGCGCTTTCCCTCCTGTGCTGGCGAAGCAGCGGTTGCTGTAGTTGCGCAACCTTCTGTGGAGTTGATCGGCTTTTCCGACATACCGGATTCGCCCCCCGACCATGAACGCGTAAACGCCTGGCATGCGTCGGAGCCAGGGAACGCGATGCACGCGACACTCGGGCGAGCGCCATTGGCTGGCAAGCTCGAAGCCTTCCTGCCTTAGACGCTGCAGTTCGCTCATAGATGGAAGAATGCGAACAGTACGTTGTGAAGACAAGTCTATTATTAAAAAAAGGAAGGAGCGATTGAGCATGCCTGCCGAACGCATCTGGTGAGGCAGCGCTTGTCGCTTCGCAAACTCGTCGGCACGCACAAAGAGTATGATCGGATCAATCCGGAGACCGTGTGATGGACCAGGAGATTCGCGCGATCCGCAACGACGCCGACCACGCCTGGGCGCTCGCCGAGTACGAGCGCTATTTCGACGGCGAGCCGCAGGCCGGTACGCCGGACGCGGACCGCTTCGAAGTGCTGGGCGTGCTCATTCGCGACTATGAGGCCGAGCGTTGGCCGGTAGGGCCGTCGGATCCGATCGACCTGATCCGGTTTGCCATTGAGGACATGGGCCGCAGCCAGGCCGATCTCGCCCGCATTCTCGGCTCGCGCTCCCGCGCCTCGGAGATCCTGGCGCGCAAGCGCGGGCTTACGCTCGACATGATCCGTACCATCGCGGGCGAATGGCACCTTCCGGTGGAGGCCCTGGCGCGGCCCTATAGGCTCGATGCGGCGCCCGCCTCGGCGAAGGCACGGGGCGTCGGAGCGCCTCGGCTTAGGCGCACGGCGAGCCGGCGCTATCGCTTCCCCCCTGCCATCGCCCCGTGCACGAGCGCCAGCACGCCGGCGCGCAGGAGCTCGTATTTGTCGGGGATGCCTGGGCCTTTCGGCAGCTGGCCGGCGGCGGCGAGCGTTGCGATGCCGTGCGAGAGGGCCCAGACCTCGAGCGCGATGAAGCGCGGGTCGACGCCGTCGAAACCTTCCGGGAAGGTCACCATCAGGGCGTTGACGAGGAGCGTGAAGGCGCCCTCGGGCTTGTCCTCGCCGGGCGGCGGGCCCCAAGGGCGCGGCGGCGCCTCCTCGTCGCCGCCACGCGGCGCGAACATCGCGGCATAGAAGCCCGGCTCCTCCTCGGCGAAGGCGAGGTAGGCCTCGCCCATGCGGGTGAAGCGCTCGACCGGCGTGCCCGGGCCGCGCAGCGCCCGGGCGAGGCGCGCGGCGAGCTGGTCGAAGCCGCGGCCGGCGACCTCGGCGACGAGCGCCTCGCGGCCGCTGAAATGGCGGTACAGCGCCGCCGGCGAGACGCCCAAGAGCTTTGCGGCGTCGGCAAGCGTGAAGCCGCCGAGGCCGCGCTCGGCGATGAAGCGCCGCGCCGCCTCGATCAGCGCTTCCTTCAGGTTGCCGTGGTGGTAGCCCCGCTTGTCGAAGGGGCCGTGCCAATGTCGCATTCGCGGGTCCGTTGTCCGCCGCGAGCCTAAGCATGATCCCGAAAAGTGGCTACCGGTTTTCGGAAAAGATCATGCTCAAACAAAGAGGTAGAGCGGGATGACGACTCGACGAGAAGTCATCGCGCTCTAAGCGGCAACGCCCGGCGGGGCCAGCGGCCTACCGGTAGCCCGACTTCTTTCGGCGCCACAGCTCCCAGGCGCCGTAGGCCATGCCGAGGATG
>DAINQO010000346.1:0-3156 GCA_036742625.1 Microvirga sp. | reverse complement strand
GCTTGACCTCGTCGGGCGTGTGCAGGCCGAGGGCAGTGCTCGCCATCTCAGGCAGGCTCCAGGATGCGGCCGGCGTCCGCCTGGTGGTCGATCACCGGCGGCCCGACGATCGCCGGCTCGCGCGGATCGATCCACACCGGCGACGCCCGGAAGGCGATCGAGCTGCGGCAATTCTCGTTCGGGAACAGCCCCCAGATGCGCGACAGCTCGTCGGTCGTCATCGGCATGAGCGACAGCCACACCGCCGCCTGGAAGGCCTCAGGGACGACGAGCGGAGACGCGGCCTCGATGGCTCGGATACCATCGGCGAGCCGGCTCAGCCCTTGCGGCGACGACGCCGCGGCGGCCCCCGTCGTCAGAAGATAATGGAGGTCGAGCGGCACCGCGGGCTCGAGCAGCCGCGGCGCGTCCTCCTGGCCCGGGAAGGCGCGCACGCGCTCGGCGTTGCGCAGCTCGGGGCTCGGCGTGATGAGATAGAGGAACAGCACGAGGTCGGCGTTCGCAGCACCGCCGTTCGGGGCGCCGAAGCCGATGTTGAAATTGCTCGCGGGCAGTCCGGCCTCGTTGCCGAGCGAGGCCTTGAGCAGCTCCACGAGCGCGGCGGTCACGGCGTCGATCGCCATCAGGCGGCCCTCGCCTGCTGGGCCTCGCGCGACAGCGCCTCGAGCTTCGGCAGATCGCCATAGCTGCCGAGGCGGATGAGCTCGGCGCGAGCGCCCGCGAGCAGGTGGTCGAAGGCGATGGTCGCCCCTGCTTCGGCAGCCAGTACCGCGGCGTGGAGCGCCATCTGGCGGATGATGCCGCCGGTGACGTCGAGCGCGAAGGCGAGCCGCTTGAGATCGAGCCACTCGGCGCGGATCGGCGGCGGAATCGACTGCTCCCAGATCCGCAGCCGATCGGCGGCCGAGGGCCGCGGGAAGGCGACGTTGAAGCGCAGCCTTCGCGTGAAAGCGGGATCGATATTCTCGGGATGATTGGAGGCCAGGATCGCGAGACCCGCGAACTGCTGCATGCGCTGGAGCAGATAGGCGACCTCGATGTTGGCGTAGCGGTCGTGCGCATCGCTGACGGCGCTTCGCTTGCCGAACAATGCGTCGGCCTCGTCGAAGAGAAGCACGGCGCCGGCGCGCTCGGCGTCGTCGAAGATGACGTCGAGGTTCTTCTCGGTCTCGCCGATGTATTTCGAGACGATCTGCGCGAGGTCGACGGCAAAGAGATCGGTTGCGAGCTCGGAGGCGACGGCATGGGCGGCCATCGTCTTGCCGGTACCGCTCTCCCCGGTGAACAGCGCGGCGACGCCCTTCGCGTCGACGAGCGCGCCGAAGCCCCAATCGTCGAGCACCTTGCGGCTGAAGCGGACATGCTGGATCAGCGAGCGCAGCTGGGCTTGCGGCTGTTGCGGAAGGATGACGCGGTCGAGGCAAGAGAACGGCCGATCGTCGGGGCAGGGATCGGGCTCCAGCCGCCGGGCGAGGCGCGGCAGCCGCGAGGCCGCCATGCGCCTGAAGCCGGCCAGCCAATCCTTGGCCTCGGGCCGCGTCGGGCGACCGCTCTCGGACGCCGCGGACAGCGCCATCGCGACCGCGTCGGGCATCGCCTGGAGCGCGATCTGGAAGCGGTCGGCGATCGCTTCGACGAGGTCGGGATCGTGCGCGCCGCGCTGGCCGAGCGCCGCGGCGATGGCCTCGCCGCGATCCTCGATGCTCGGCGCCGGCAGCGACGCCACCACAATGCCGTCGGTCCCGGTCAGCGCCAGCAGCCGCGCCGCGTTTAAGGCGACGAGGTAGGGCCGGCGCTCGAAATGCGCGAGCATCGGCGCCAGCGCGCGCCAGACGGCGTCGGCCGCGGGGCCTTCCGTCATGAGGTCGACGACGAGCCGGCGCCCGGTGATGCGGCTCGCGACCAGGAGCGAGCGCAGCGCCGATTGAAGCGCGTCCGGGCTGATATCGGCGGATGGCGGACCGATCCTGAGCTCGGGGCCGGCCAACGCGCCGGCTTCGGCTTCGATCCAGCCCGGCACGGAGCCGGTCAGCAGCACCGCCGCGGCCCTGCGGTCGCCCTGTCCGACGAGCGACCGCCGCACCGCCCGTCGGACGTGGCGCAGCCGCGTCGCCGAGAGCAAGGCAATGGCGTTCTCGGGCGTCGGGCGAACGAGACGGGCGCCGTCGGAGCCGATCAGCCGCTCCGGATCCGCAGTCAGGAGCCAGTCGAGACAGGCCGGCTCGATTCTCAGCGGCTCATCGGCCGAGGCCACGGCCCGCCCGAGCCCGTGGACGAGGCCGAGCGCGCGCAGCCGCTCGAGCGCCGCCACCTCGGCCCGGATCGTGACGGGCGTCGCGTCGTCGGTCGCGGCCGCGATGACCGCGCAGGCGAGGCCGAGCGAGGCATAGCGGCGTCCGAGGTCGTCGTGGAGCGCTCCGAACAGCCGGTGGAAGCGGATGTCGAGATCGGCGACAAGCACCGTCAGGAACAGCTTGATCGCAATCTCGTCGCCGCGGATGAGCTTCACGACCTGCGCCAGCGGCGTGTGCGCGAAGGCAGCGTCGTCGAGCTTGCGCAGGAGGTCGCGGAACGCGCTGTCGATGCGGCCCGCGGGTGTGTGCGCGATCTGCACGAATTCGGCGAGCCAGCGCTCGAGCGCTTCCCAGGTGAGCGCGAACGCCGGCGTCTCATCGCCCCGCCCCGACCAGATCTTGATGAGGTTTCGTGTCGCGAGCTCGACCCAGCTCACCGCCGCGTCGAGCATCTCGACGCGCTTGGGATCGATCTCCGGCTCGATCGGCACCGGCAAGTTGGCCGGCGACGGGCCGGGCTGCCGTCCGGGCGGCCCCGCCCGGAAGCGCAGGATCTTGCCCGATCGCGACCGGTCGGACTGCTCGGGCCGGGACTCCGCCAAGGCGCGAATGACGTGGGTCAGCTCCTGGAACGAGGCATCGCGAAGCGACAGGTTCGCGGTTCCGGTTTCGACCGCGAGCGCAATGATGTGGAGGTCGGCGCGGATCGACCTGATCGCGGTGACGACAGGCGTGATCGCCGGCTCGCGACCGATGATGATGACGACGCCGATGCTCTCCTTCGTGCGGATAAGCCGCATGCCGACGCCGGTTCCGACCGGCCGCGGCGACTCGAGCGTGATCGCATCGTCGTCGCTCAGCG
>DAINQO010000345.1:0-3166 GCA_036742625.1 Microvirga sp. | reverse complement strand
TGGCGGGCGCGCGTCTCCTTGGCGAGGTCGTTCGTGCCCATGACGAAGCAGGCAAGGCGCGTGTCGACGTCGCGCGCCGCGCGGGCGATCTCCTCGCAGCGCAGGATCGCGAGCGGCGTCTCGATCATGGCCCAGACCCGGGTCTTCTCCGGCGCGTTAAGGCGGCGCAGCCGATGCCCGACCGAGGTCAGGGTCTCGGCATCCGAGACCTTGGGGATCAGGATCGCGTCCGGTGCGGCCTCAGCCGCCGCGGCGAGGTCGCCCTCGCCCCAGGCGGTGTCGGGGGCGTTCACCCGGATCACGACCTCGCGGTGGCCGTAGCCGCCCTGGCGCACCGCCGCGACGACCTTTACGCGCGCCGCCTCCTTCGCCTCCGGCGCGACCGCGTCCTCGAGATCGATGATGATCGCGTCGGCGGGAAGCGTGCGCGCCTTCTCGAGCGCGCGGGCGTTGGCGCCCGGCATGTAGAGCACGCTGCGGCGGGGGCGGATGTCGGGCATCGCGGGCTTCCTCAAGGCCGCCCCGTTTAGCGGCGCCGACGGCGGATCGCCAGTGGCCTTGCCGTCGGGCCCGACATCCCGCAAGGAAGCGGGGCCATGACCGTCTCCGTCTCCCGCGACGACATCCGCGCCGCCGCGGCGCGAATCGCCCCCCATATCCGCCGCACGCCGGTGTGGACGCTCCCCCATGGCTTCGGCCATGACGGCGAGGTCTGCCTCAAGCTCGAGTTCCTGCAGCATGCCGGCTCATTCAAGCCGCGCGGCGCCTTCAACACGCTTCTGTCGCGGCCGATCCCGGCGGCCGGCGTCGCGGCGGCGTCGGGCGGCAATCACGGCGCTGCCGTCGCCTACGCGGCAAGCCGGCTCGGGATCAAGGCGCGGATCTTCGTGCCCGAGATCTCGGCGCCGGCGAAGATCGCCGTGATCCGCGCCCACGGCGCCGAGGTCACGATCGGCGGCGCGCGCTATGACGACGCGCAGCGCGCCTGCGATGCCCATGTCGCCGCGACGGGGGCGTTCCGCGCCCATCCCTTCGACGCCGACACCACCATCGCCGGGCAGGGCACGGTGGCGCTCGAATGGGAGGAGGACGCGCCCGGCCTCGACACCGTGCTGGTCGCGGTCGGCGGCGGCGGCCTCATCGCCGGGATGGCGCGCTGGTGGGCGGGGCGCGTCAAGGTCGTCGGCGTCGAGCCCGAGGGCTCGCGGGCGCTGCATGCGGCGCTTGCCGCCGGCGGCCCGACCGACGTCGAGGTCGAATCGGTTGCCGCCGATTCGCTCGGCGCCCGCAATGTCGGCGCGCTCGTCTACGCGACGTGCCGCGACACGGTCGACCACGTCGCGCTCGTCGCCGACGACGCCATCCGCGCCGCGCAACGGGCGCTGTGGCGCGACTGGCGCATCGCGTCGGAGCCCGGCGGCGCGGCGGCGCTCGCGGCGCTGGTCTCCGGCGCCTACAAGCCCCGCCCCGGCGAGCGCGTCGGCGTGCTGCTGTGCGGCGCGAACGTCGACCTCGGCAAGCTCGCCGAGGCCGCCGCATGAGCGAGCTCGCGCTGCGCGACACCGCCCGCGGGCTCGTGCTCGATCCGCAAGGCCGGCTGCTGCTGATCCAGTACGAGGCCGCGATCGACGTCGATCCCGGGCGCCCGGGCCTGCGCGCCTTCTGGTTCACGCCCGGCGGCGGGCTCGAGCCCGGCGAGACCCATGCCCAGGCTCTGCGGCGCGAGCTCGAGGAGGAGATCGGCGTCGTCGACGCCGCCGTCGGCGCGCCTGTCGCGCATCGCGAGACGCCGCTGCTGCTGTTCCGCGAGCCGCGCTTCGTGCGCGAGCGCTATTTCGTCGTGCGGCTGCCGTCGGACCGCGTCGACACCGCCCGCCTGGCCGAGACCGAGAGCGACCCGGTGCTCGACGTGCGCTGGTGGCCGATCGAGGCGCTGCGGCGGACGCGCGACGTCATCGAGCCGCGCTCGCTCGCGGCGCTGGCGGCCGCCGTCGCGGCGGGCGACCTGCCCGCCGTGCCGCGCGACCTCGGCGCCGGCTTTGACGCCGCTCCGCCGGCGGGAGGGCGCGATGTTCCCTGACCGCCTGCTCGCCGGCTACCGCGCCTTCCTCGACGAGCGGCTGCCGCGCGAGCGCGCCCGCTTCGAGGCCTTGGCCGAGCGCGGCCAGTCGCCCGAGATCATGGTCATCGGCTGCTGCGACTCGCGCGTCTCGCCGGAGGTGATCTTCGATGCGAGCCCGGGCGAGCTGTTCGTCGTCCGCAACGTCGCGAACCTCGTCCCTCCTTACGAGACGCAAGGGCAGTATCACGGCACCTCGGCGGCGCTCGAGTTCGCCGTGCAGGCGCTGCGGGTCAAGCACATCGTCGTGCTCGGCCACGCCCGCTGCGGCGGCATCCGCGCCTTCGCCGACGACGCGGCGCCGCTGTCGCCGGGCGACTTCATCGGCAAATGGATGGACCTGATCGCGCCGGCGGCCCGGCGCCTCGGCGCGGCCGATGGCGACCGCGAGGACTATCTGACCCGGCTCGAGCTCGCGACGGTCGAGCACGGGCTTGCCAATCTCATGACCTTCCCCTGCATCAGCATCCTCGTCGAGCGCGGCAGGCTCCACCTGCACGGCGCCTATTTCGGCGTCGCGACCGGTGCGCTCCTCCTGCGCGACCCGGCGACCGGAGAGTTCGCGCCCGCCATCCCGGAGCTGCCGCCGCGCTATCGCTGCGAACCCCTCTCCCGAACGGGAGAGGGGCAGGGGTGAGGGCCCCGGCCGCAGGGCAGCGGGCCATGCAGGCTCCGCCGAAGAGGGAGATGGGCGCGCGACGGCTATGACTCTCGGCGGCGCTTTGCTAGACAGCGCCGGTCCGGCGCATCGCGCCGCAAGGGTCAACCGAGATGCAGCCCTTCACCGTGCTGACCGGCGTCGCCGCGCCGCTCAAGATCGTCAATGTCGACACCGACATGATCATCCCGAAGCAGTACCTCAAGACGATCAAGCGCACCGGGCTCGGCACCGGGCTGTTCGCCGAGATGCGCTACCGCGAGGACGGCTCGGAGAACCCGGACTTCGTCCTCAACCGGCCGGCCTATCGGAAGGCGCAGATCATCGTCGCCGGCGACAATTTCGGCTGCGGCTCGTCGCGCGAGCACGCCCCCTGGGCGCTGCTCGAT
>DAINQO010000344.1:0-3211 GCA_036742625.1 Microvirga sp. | reverse complement strand
CGTCACGGACGTTCTGTTTGGCGAAGATCTTTCCGACGACTGGAAGCGTCTTGTGATTGTTAAAGAGGTTCTGCACGTATTCGACCATGAGGGGCGCGCGTAAACACCGAGGAGGGGGTGCGAAGACTCATCCCCGCCGTTTTGGCGAACGAACTCCAAGTCCCGCTCCTGCCGGCTCTCAACGATCATCTCGGCGCATTCCGCGCGATGGCGGTGCTTATCCCGCGAGCGGCCCGGCAGAAGCTTAGGGCCGCGTTTGAAGACGAGTCGCGTACCGTCGGCGAGATCGCCCATTACGCGCAATTGCCGGACTACTATGTGGATATTTGGCTTCGGTACGGTGAGGAAATTGAACGCCTGCTTGGGCTTCTCGCCGAGCCACCGCGCGTGGTACGGGCTGTTGGCGGCCAGCGCGGCGGCTAGCGCCCTGCCGTCCTAATTTCAAATCGTGGGTGTCCCCCCGCGCGGCGCTGTTAGACGGCCGCGTCCCAATTCGCCCGGACGGCTGTCCCAATAAGCCAAGCTCGCGCGTGCCAGGTCGGCTAGGCCACCCTGTTGCGGCACTTGCTGTAGGAGGTTTTCATGTCGGAAGCGGTTTCGCGTCGAAGGCTGTTTGGTTGGTTGGCGGCGGCAGCGATTGCCGTCACGGCGCCGGCGCTGGTCGCGTCGGAGCCGGCGGAAGCACAGACCGTGGGCATGGATCGGCGCCAGGATCGGCGGGCGGGACGGCGCATGGGTCGTACGGTGCGGCGCACGGGGCGCGCGGCCTCGCGGGCCACCCGGCGCGCTGTTCGTCGCGGCGCGATATAGTCGCTTCATCGGCGAGGTCGCCTCAGCGGGCGGCCTCGTCGCTCTGCCTCGGGCCGGATGGCACCCCCGCCGGTGCTGTCGCATTTGGGCGGCCCGCCGCGGCGGCTCGGACCTATGCGGTGGCGTGCTGCGCGGCGGAGATGTCGGCGATGAGGTTCGCGAGCGCGGCCTCGCCTTCGTCGATCGACGCCGCCGTCCGAACGGCGATCACGTCGCCCTCCGCATCGAACAGCACGGCCACGTGAGGCAGGCCGGACGCCGGAGGATCGTACACGACGGCAGTCAAATGGGCTTCGGCGAGCATGCGAGGCGTCTCGGGGATGAACGCACCCGACTCGCCCGAGAGCGACCGTCACAATCAAGCTCAAAGAATGGACAGCATGTTGATAGCGGGGACCTGCGAGGCGCTGCCGTCATACGCGGCCTTGCGGCGCTCGAGCTCGAAGGATTCGCCGCTTTTATCGATTAACCTGGACCTCGCGCACGCCGGCCGGCTCCCGGAGCATTGCCGCTGGCCCATGCGGTCGCGGCGGCGCTCGCGGCCTTTCGGTCCGGCGGCGATTCGGCTATCGCTGCGGTCATTGCCGGTACTCGTGCGCGTAAAGGCGTAGCCGCTCCGTTTTGGAGGCTCGCATGCCGCAATTCATCGAGACCGACCCCGACGTGATCATCAAGCGCTATCGCGAGCGCGCCGACCAGTACCGCCGGCTCGCGGACCGGAACGCCGAACGCGACGCCTGCCTGAGGCTCGCCGCGATCTACGACTCCCTGGCGGAAGGCATGGTCACCATCCGCCGCGCCCGCGAAGCGCCGATCCGGGCCGCCCGGGACGAGATCTCAGGCTGAACCGCGATCCGCCTCCGCGCTCCTGGCCGCGCCGGCTCGTCTCGGATAGGCTGTTGTCCCCCCATACGGAGAGCCGCCTCCATGGTGCCGAGTGTCGAGTCCGTTGCCGAGGTTCCGGGCGAGCCGTCCGTGAAGCAGGTCGCCTTGACCATCGCCTTCCACGACGCGGTCGGGCCGGTGCACGTGATCGCCTTCAGCGTGCGCGTTCCGGGGCTCGCGAGCGATCCGCTCTTCACCATCCACAACCGCGCCATCGAGCAGGCGAGGCGCTGTGCCGAGGCGTTCCTGGAATGATCTCGGAACCGCTGTTTCACGCGCCGGGCCCGCCCTGAAGGGGCGCCGGTCAAGGAATCGCCACACGGTCGCGGCACGGTCGCGCCATGGCCCGCATGCCCCCGCCGATGCCGCCGAGCGTGCGCTACACGCTCGCCATCGCCTCGCTCCTCGCGATCGCCGCCGGCGCGGCGGTGTGGATCACGCACGCGCAGCGGGTGTGGTGAGGCGTTCAGAAAATATTCCTTGACAGCGTCACGCTCCTCGGCTAGAACAGGCGCACGCTCCGGAATTGCGGGTCGCCAACACCTCTCTCCGTCATGGCCGGGCTTGACCCCGGCCATCGCGATTCGGGTTCGCCAGTCCACGCGTCGGGATCGCCGGGACAAGCCTGGCGATGACACAGGAGGAGCGTGCGAACCGCGCGCCTCAGTTCGCCGCGAAGCAGTAGAGCAGGCCGGCGCCGCCGGTGCCGCGCAGCGCGTCCTGGCTGCAGCCGCCGTTCGGGCCGCGCGATGGGTGCGACGTGTTCCAGGATTTCGACGGCTCGTCGTCGCGAAGCCCCATGCGGTCGTGGTGGCCGACCATCGCGGCGCCGGCCTCAGCCGACGTCCAGTTGCGGCAGGTCATGTCGTCGGCGCCGGGGAAGGCGCGGCCGTCGGCCTGCGAGCCGGTCAGGATGTCGTGCATGTTCGGCGTGTCGCCGCGGCCTTTCACCGGCTCGCCGGTCTCGGTCAGCGCCGTCTGCTTCGAGATCTTGTTTGAGGCGCCGTGCAGGTCGTCGACGCTTTGCGCGATGATCTCGCCCTTGGCGTTCTGCCACGGCCCGCGGCCGATGCGGTCGCGGGCGTTGACGGCGCCGGCGCCTTGCGTCGAGAGGTAGGCGCGCCAGCTGCGGCTGCCGGCGCCGGCCTTCGCCGCGAGCTCCTGGCAATGCCGGTCGGCGCCCTCGAGCCCGCCGAGATCGGCGCCCCGGCCGGAGCCGGCGCTCGTCACGAAGAAGCTCATGGTGGCGCCCCCCTGCTGGGCGACGGCGGCGGTCGCGGCCGCGCCCGCGGCAAGGAGCGAGGCGGCGATCACGGTGATGCGGCGCATGCTGGTTTCCTCCCGCGTCCGGCTCGGAAAGGGGCGGCCGGACCGGCAAGAGGCTAGCATGAGGCCCGCGCGTCGCCGCCCCGCCCGCACGGCGATGTGATCGAAACTTTTTTGGCCGCGCTAGGAAAACATCTTGACAGCGTGACGCTCCTCGGCTAGAAAAGGCGCACGCTCCGGAATTGCGGGT
>DAINQO010000343.1:0-3225 GCA_036742625.1 Microvirga sp. | reverse complement strand
GACCGGCTCGGGCTTTGTTTCGACGACGCGGACCGGCTCCGGCGCGGGCTTCGCCGGTGCGGCCTTCCGCGCCGGCTCGGGACCGGCCTCGGCGGCTGCCGGCTTCGATTCGGGCTTCGATGACCCGGCGGCGATCCGTTTCGGTGTCGAGGCGCGCTTGCCCTGCTCCTCGATGGCGCCGGTCGCGGCGGGGCTTTCATCGCGCGCCGACGCCGCCTTGGCGACCCAGCTCTGAACGTTCTCGGGCCGGCAGGCCGGCCGCCAGACGTCGCGCGCGGAGGTGCAATCGATCGCCGCCGTTGCGGTCGCGGTCGGCGGTCGGCGCGTCTCGTTAGCCAGGAACCCGACGCCGAGGAGGGTCACGGCGGCAGCCGGAAGGACCACCCACTTGTGGCGGGCAAGAAAGCTCCGCCGACGCGGCGGCGGCATGGCGCCGGTGTCGACGGCGTAGCGGACCGCCGCGAAGGAATCCCGGGCTTGCGAACGGCGTCTCATCATGCCTCCGGCGCTACGCGCAAAGAGATGTCATCGGCGGTCCGGCCGTGCAAGCGCGCGGGGTGCAAAAAAACAGCGACGGCGGTGCGGAACTCGAACGGCCGTGCTTCACAGGGTCCGCACCGGCGTGCCGGCGCGCCACGCCGCGATCGCCTCGACGGTGTCGGCGTAGAACATGCGGTAGGTGCCCTCGGTAACGTAGCCGAGATGCGGCGTCAGCACGACGTTGTCGAGCCGGCGGAGCGGATGGTCCGCCGGCAGCGGCTCGCGGTCGTAGACGTCGAGACCGGCGCCGCGGATGTCGCGCGCCTCAAGTGCGGCGATCAGCGCCGCCTCGTCGACGATCGGGCCGCGTGAGGTGTTGATGAGGACGGCGCTCGGTTTCATGCGCTGAAGCTCGGCCGCCCCGACGAGGCCGCGCGAGCGCTCGCCCAGCACGAGATGGATGGTGAGCACGTCGGCGCGCGCGAACAGCTCGTTCTTGGCGACGAGCGTCGCGCCGGCGGCCTCGGCGCGCTCGGCGGTGAGATTTGGGCTCCAGGCCAGGACCTCCATGCCGAAGGCGCGCCCGATCGACGCCATGCGCGACCCGAGCCGGCCGAGCCCGAGGATCGAGAGCGTCTGGCCGTGCAGCGCCGTGCCGACGGTCTCCTGCCAGCCGCCCTCGCGCATGCGCTGGTGCTCCTGCGGGATGTGCCGCATCAGCGACAGGATCAGCCCCCAGGCGAGCTCCGGCGTCGCGTATTGCGAATCGCCGCCGCGGGTGTGCGAGACCGTGATGCCGCGCTCCTTCGCGGCGGCAAGGTCGAGGGTGCGGTTGTGCGCCCCGGTCACGACGATGAGCCTCAAGGCCGGCAGCCGCTCGATCAGCGTGCGCGGCATCGGCATGCGCTCGCGCAGGAGGCAGACGACGTCGAAGTCGGCAAGCGCGCGTGCCGCCTCATCCTCGGTCTCAAGGTTGCGGTCGAAGACGACGAGGTCGCACTCGGGCGGAAGCGCGCTCCAGTCCGCCATGGTCATTGCGACGCGCTGGTAGTCGTCGAGGATCGCGATGCGGGTCACGGGGCTGCTCCGGGGATGGTCAAGCGGCTCTGGCGCGCCCGACGCGGCCGCTCAGGCGTTGCGCGACGAACACGATCGCGAAGGTCACGACGAGGAGCGTGATGCCGAGCACCGAGATCGCGCCGAGGTCGCCGCTTTCGTTGAGGTCGTAGATCACGACCGAGATCACCTTGGTCTGGGCGGTGAACAGCATCACGGCGGCCGAGAGCTCGCGCATGACGCCGATGAAGATGAAGCACCAGGCGGCGAGCACGGCCGTCTTGAGCAGCGGCGCCAGGATGTCCTTCAGCGTCCGCATGCGGCCGGCGCCGAACAGCCGGCCGGCTTCCTCGAGCTCCGGGTGCAGGCTCTGGAATGCCGATTGGAGCTGCTGGTAGGCGGCCGGAAGCTCGATCGTCAGATAGGCGAGGAACAGGATCCACAGCGTCCCGTAGAGCACCACCGGCCCGCGCGTGTAGGCGAGGAACAGGCCGACGCCGAGGACGATGCCCGGGACTGCGATCGGCGCGGTCGCGAGGAAGGCGAGCGCCCGGTGGCCGGCGATGACCTTGCGGCTCGCCACATAGGCGATGACGAGCGCAAGCGCCGTGCCGACGGTCGCGGTCGCGACCGCGAGGATGACGGTGTTCTGCAGCGCGAGCCGCGTCGGCGAGAACTCGAAAAAGACGAAGCGAACGTGCTGCAGCGTCATCGTCGCAAGCGTCAGCGGCTCGCCGATGGTCTTCGACAATGCGGCGCGCACGAGCGCGAGATAAGGCAGGAAGACCGGGTTGCACAGCACGACGAGGCAGAGCGCGAGCGCCGGCCAGCGCCAGGCCTTGAGGTCGACCGGCCGCGGCGGGCTGTTCTTGGCGCCGATCACGGCGTAGCTGCGCCGTCCGAGCACCCAGCGCTCGGCCCGCAGCAACAGGATCGTGAGCACCAGCAGCGGGATCGAGGCCGCGGCGGCAAGCCCCGGGTTCGGCGGGTACTGGAACAGGCTCCAGATCTTCGTCGTGATGGTGTGGAAGTTGCCCGGCAGCGCCAGGATCGCCGGCGTGCCGAAGAGCGTCAGCGAGCGCAGGAACGCCACCATCATGCCGGCAAGCACCGCCGGCAGCGCCAGCGGCAGCGTGATCCGCCACGCCGTGCGCCAAGGCTTGGCGCCGAGGATCGCGGAAGCGTCCTCCATGTCGCCGGGAGTGCGGTCGAGCCCGTTTGCGACGAGCACGAACACGAACGGGAAGGCGTAGCAGGTGTCGACGAAGATCAGCCCGGCGACGGAATAGATGTCGAGCAGGTGCACGAAGGGCGGCAGGTCGTAGAGCCAGCGGTACCATTGGTTCAGGAGGCCGCTGTTCGGCGCGGCGAGGATCTCCCAGGCGATCGCGCCGAGGAAGGGCGGGGTGACGAACGACGCCGTCACCAGCACGCGCACGAAGCCGCGCCCGGGCATGTTGGTCCGCGCCGCAAGCCAGGCGATCGGCGCCGCGACCGCGGCCGAGAGCAGGCCGACGCAGGTCGCGACCACGAGGCTGATCTGGAGCGGTGCGCGCAGCGTCTCGTCGGTGACGAGCCGCTCAAGGTTCGCGAGCGTCGGCGCCCCGGCAGCGTCGGTGAGGGCGTAGTACGCAAGCCAGGCGAGCGGCAGCCCGACGAGAAGCGCGAGGAACAGCCCGAAGGCGGCAA
>DAINQO010000342.1:0-3244 GCA_036742625.1 Microvirga sp. | reverse complement strand
TCAGCCGCCGGTCTTCCTGAGGCACTGCACGGCGTGCCGCACGCAGGCGATGCCGGGGGTCGAGCAGGCGGCGCCGTGATCGCCGCGCTCGCAGACGACGCAGCCGTCGGTCCACTCGGCGCAGCTCCGGTCGCGGTCGCCGAAGGATGCCGCGGACGGAACCGCAGGCGCCGGCGCCGCCGGCAGGACGGCGGCGAGCACGATGGTGCCGACGACGATCGCGATCAGCGCCAGGAAGACGAGGAGATCGTCGCGGCCGGAGGGCATCGCGGTCAGCCGAACACGAGGAGGCCGGCAAGGCCGGCGGCTCCGACCGCAATACGCCACCAGGCGAAGAGCGAAAAGCCGTGGCGGGAGACGTAGTCGAGGAGGCCCTTGACCACGATGAGGCCGGAGACGAAGGCGGCGGCGAAGCCGACCGCGATCAGCGCCCCGTCCTCGAAGGACAGGGTCTTGTAGCTCTTGAGCAGCTCGTAGGTGAATGCCCCCGCCATGGTCGGCATGGCGAGGAAGAACGAGAACTCCGCCGCGGCGCGCTTGTCGGCGCCCATCAGCATCGCGCCGACGATGGTGGCGCCCGAGCGCGACACGCCGGGGATCATGGCGAGGCACTGGAACAGCCCGATAGCGACGTACATCGGCAGCGGGAAGCGCGTCGCATCGTGCTGGGTGCGCTCGAGCTTCAGCTCGTCGATGACCATCAGCACGAGCCCGCCGGCGATGAGCGTGCAGCAGACGAGAAACGGGTTGAACAGCACGTCCTTGATGAAGCCGCGCAGGAACACCCCGACCACCGCCGCCGGCAGGAAGGCGAGAACGACGCCGACGACGAAGCGGCGGGCGTCCGGATCGCTCGGGACCGCCGCCGCGATCTTCCACAGCCGCGTGAAATAGACCGAGAGCAGCGCCAGGATCGCCCCGAACTGGATCAGGATGGCGAAGGTCTTGTTGGCCTCGCCTTCGAGGCCGAAGAAGTGCTGCAGGAGCAGGAGATGGCCTGTCGACGACACCGGCAGGAACTCGGTGCCGCCCTCGAGGACGCCGAGGGTCACCGCCTGGAACAGCTCGTTCCCCGTCATCGGGAGCCCCTTGCCCTGCGACCGGCGGCGAGCCGGATCGCGAATCGGGTTGTTGAATCGGGTTGTCTTGCCGCCGCGGCTTCTATACGGCCGGCGCCTGGGGCGCCATCAGAGCGCAAAAGCTTTTCCCGATGGTTACCCGCCGTTAAGGGCAACGGCGTCCTAATCCGGCCGCCCGATCAGGCCCCCTCCCGCGCGAGCCCGCGAGCCTCTGAATGGCAATCCTCCACCATTACCCCTTCTGCCCGAACTCGCGCTTCGTGCGGATCGTGCTCGCCGAGATCGGGCTGGAGCCGGAGCTCAAGGAAGAGCGGCCCTGGGAGCGTCGGATCGAGTATCTCGGGCTCAACCCGGCCGGGTCGACGCCGACGCTCGTCGACGGCGAGGTCGTCGCGCCCGGCGCCGCGGTCATCGCGGAATACCTCGACGAGACGCGCGGCGGCGGGCTCAACGGCCGCCGGCTGCTGCCGAAGGAGCCCGCCGCCCGCGTCGAGGTGCGGCGGCTCCTCGATTGGTTCCTCGGCAAGTTCCAGGAGGAGGTCACCGGCCATCTCGTCACCGAGAAGATCTTCAAGCGCTTCATGGGGCCGCGGAGCGGGCCGCCGGACATGAACGCGATCCGGGCGGCGCGCACCAATCTGCGCTACCATCTGCAATATATCGGCTATCTGATCGCCGGCCGGAACTGGCTCGCGGGCGACGATCTGACCTATGCGGATCTCGCCGCGGCGGCCCATCTCTCCTGCGCGGATTATCTCGGCGACGTGCCATGGGACGAGGACGAGACGGCGAAGGACTGGTACGCCCGGGTGAAATCCCGGCCGGCGTTCCGCGCCGTGCTCGCCGACCGGGTGCCCGGCATGACCCCGGCGAGCCACTACGCCGACCTCGATTTCTGAGCGGCCCGGCGCTGAAGGAGGTCCTTGCCGCGCGGGCCGAAGCGCTCGGCTTTGCCGTGATGCGGGTCGCGCGGCCGGACGCCATGCCGGACGCGCCGGACCGTCTGCGGACATGGCTCGACGAGGGCCATCACGGCTCGATGGACTGGATGGCGGCGGCGCCGGAGCGGCGGGCGAACCCACGCGCGCTGTGGCACGAGGTCCGGAGCGTCGTCGTGCTCGGCGTGAACTACGCCCCCGCCTTCGACCCGCTCGCCTCGCTGGACCTGCGCGACCGGGCGACGATCTCGGTCTATGCGCGCGCCCGCGACTACCACGACGTCATCAAGGGCAAGCTCAAGGAGCTCGCCGGCTTCCTCGCGGCGCAGGGCGGCGACGCCAAGGTGTTCGTCGACACGGCGCCGGTCATGGAGAAGCCGCTCGCCGCGGCCGCCGGGCTCGGCTGGCAGGGCAAGCACACGGTGCTGGTCTCGCGCGCGTTCGGCAACTGGCTCTTCGTCGGCTCGATCTTCACGACCGCGGAGCTGCCGGCCGACGACCCCGAGCCCGACCGCTGCGGCTCCTGCCGGCGCTGCCTCGACGTGTGCCCGACGGACGCCTTTCCGGCGCCCTACCGCCTCGATAGCCGGCGCTGCATCTCGTACCTGACGATCGAGCACAAGGGGCACATCGCGCCGGAGCTGCGCGAAGGCATCGGCAACCGCGTCTTCGGCTGCGACGACTGCCTCGCGGTCTGCCCCTGGAACAAGTTCGCCGAGGCCGGCCGCGAGGCGCGGCTCGTGCAGCGCGAGGAGTTCGCGGCGCCGCCGCTGGCCGAGCTCGCCCGGCTCGACGACGCCGCCTTCCGGGCGAAATTCGCCGGCACGCCGGTGAAGCGCACCGGGCGCGACCGCTTCGTGCGCAACGTCGCGATCGCGCTCGGCAACTCGGGCGACCCCGGCCTCGCCACTGATGCCGTCCGGCTTCTCGGCGACGCCTCGCCGCTCGTGCGTGCGATGGCGGTGTGGGCGGTTGGAAGGTTGCTGCCGAAAGCGCGCATCGACGCTCTGGCGGCAGCCCACCTGCCGTTGGAAGCCGACCCCGACGTTCGCGGCGAATGGGCGCGCGCGCGTTCCCGCTGCGGGAGCCCGCACAACTCTCCTCATGCTGAGGTGCGAGCGGAGCGAGCCTCGCAGCACGCACTGGCGGTGCGGCTCGCACCTCAGGATGAGGGGCTTTGGGAGAATGCGTCGACAGGCGAAGAGACACTCCCGTGAACCTGTTCGC
>DAINQO010000341.1:0-3278 GCA_036742625.1 Microvirga sp. | reverse complement strand
GCGCTCGAGGCGGAGGTCGAGCGCCTCCAGGACCGCACCTGGCGGCTTGCCGAATCCGAGGAGCGCTACCGCAGCCTGATCGAGGCCCAGCTCGACGTCATCGTCCAGCGCGACCGGGCAGGGCGCATCACCTTCGCCAATGAGCGCTTCGCCGAGCTCATGGGAACGTCCCGCGAGACGCTGATCGGCTCGGGCGAACGTCCGACGGTGATCGAGAGCGGCGCCCCGCGCATCGGCGCCGACGGGGCGCGCGTCGTCGACGAGGCGGTCCGGACGCCGGACGGCATCCGCCGGCTGTCCTGGGTCGAGACGTCGATCGCCGGCCGCGACGGCGCGCCGGAGCTCGTGCGCGCCGGCCGCGACATCACCGAACGGGTCGCCGCCGAACGCACCCTGAACGAGGCCCGCGCCAAGGCCGAGGCGGCGAGCGAGGCGAAATCGCGCTTCCTCGCGACCGTCAGCCACGAGTTCCGCACGCCGCTGAACGGCATCCTCGGCATGGCCGGGCTCCTCCTCGACACCGCGCCCAGCCCCGAGCAGACGACCTATATCCGCGCCGTGAAGACCTCGGGGCAGGCGCTCCTCTCGCTCATCGACGAGATCCTCGACTTCTCGAAGATCGAGGCCGGCCGGATCGACCTCCTCGCCGAGCCGTTCGACCTCCGTGCCGTGGTCGAGGGCGTGGTCGAGCTGCTTGCGCCCAAAGCCCAGGGCAAGGGCATCGAGATCGCGGCCTTCGTCGCGCCGGAGGTGCCGGCGCGCGTCGTCGGCGACCAGGATCGGCTGCGCCAGATCCTCGTCAACCTCGCCGGCAACGCGGTGAAGTTCACCGAGGCCGGCGGCGTCGGGGTGATCGTCGAGCAGGGCCGCGACGGCGTGCTCTCGCTTGCGGTTCACGACACCGGTCCAGGCATCGCCGAAGACCGCGTGCCGAGCCTGTTCGAGGAGTTCGAGCAGGGCGACGCCGAGCTCAGCCGGCGTCACGGCGGCACCGGCCTCGGCCTCGCCATCACCCGCCGCATCGTCGAGCGGATGCAGGGCGAGATCGCCGTCGACAGCACGGTCGGCGAGGGCGCGGTCTTCGAGCAGGCGCTCGGGGTCGCCCGGCGCCTGCGGATCGTCGCGCTCACCGCCAATCTGCGCAACGCCGACGAGACCTCGGCGGCGGCGGGCTTCGATGGCTTTCTGGCGAAGCCGTTCGAGCTCGCGGCCCTCGAGGCCCTGCTGAAGGACGCCGGCACGCCTCTCGCCCGCGCCTCCTGAGGGATCGCGTCCGCCGCCGTTTCGTTGTCATAAAACGGTCGGCGCATTATGTTCAGGTTGCATTCGAGGCGGACGCTTTCGGCGCCGCGATGCGGGTTTGCCGCCAAGGCGAGGGATCGATGACAATGCTGCGGCAGGCAGCGCCGAAGCGGCTCGGCCTCCGCTTCGCCTCGCAGGGCGGTCTCGTCGAGCCATGGCTGAAGCCGCTTCAGCGGGGCGGCGTCATCGGCTTCATCCCCGGGCTGAAGGCCCGGGCGGCACTCGCGGAAGCGCGCGGCGGGCTCGATCCGGTGCTCGGCCGTCTCGGATCGCTCGAGGTGCGGCTCGCGACGACCGCGAAGGACATCCGGCGGGCGCAGCGGCTGCGCTACAAGGTCTTCTACGAGGAGATGGCGGCGGTGCCGAACGGCGCATCGCTGTTGTCGCGGCGCGACCTCGACGAGTACGACGCGATCTGCGACCACCTGCTCGTGCTCGATCACGCGGCGAGTCGTAAGCCGTTCCGCAAGCCGAAGCCGCAGGTCGTCGGCACCTATCGCCTGCTGCGCCAGGAGGTGGCGGACCGCCATTTCGGCTTCTACAGCGCCGGCGAATACGATGTCGCGCCGCTCGTCGAGGCCTATCCGGACCTGCGCTTCCTCGAGCTCGGCCGCTCCTGCGTCCTGCCGGCCTATCGAAACCGGCGCACCGTCGAGCTGCTCTGGCACGGCATCTGGACCTATGTCCTGCACCACCGCATCGACGTGATGATCGGCTGCGCGAGCCTCGAGGGCACCGATCCGCGGAAGCTCGCCCTGCCGCTGAGCTTCCTGCATCATTACGCCGCCGCGCCGGAGCCGTGGCGCGTGCGGGCGCTCGACGGCCGCTACGTCGCGATGGATCTCATGAGCCAGGAAGCCGTCGACCCGAAGGCGGCGCTGCGCGACCTGCCGCCGCTGATCAAGGGCTATCTGCGGCTCGGTGCGCGCTTCGGCGACGGGGCGGTGATCGATCGCCAGTTCGGCACCACCGACGTGCTCGTGGTGCTGCCGGTCTCACGCATCAGCCAGCGCTACATCGACCATTTCGGGCCGGCCGCGAACCGTCACGCCGCCTGACCGGAACGCCGCCTTCGCCGGCGGCGTGGAGCGCCGCAAGGCCTTCGCGATAGCTCGGATAGGACAGCGCGACGCCGAGCTCGTCCTTGATGCGGCGGTTCGAGACGCGCTTGCACTCGCCCCAGAAGCTCGCCGCCATGCCCGTGAGCCGCGCCTCTGCGTACGCGACCGTCGTCGGCGGCGCGATGCCGGCGAGGCCCGCCGCGTACGCGACGACGTCCTGCGGCGGCGCCGGCTCGTCGTCGGCGAGGTTGTAGACCGCGCCGGCGCGCGGCCGGGCGATCGAGGCCGCGAGCACGGCGGCGATGTCCTCGACATGGATGCGGTTGAACACCTGCCCGGGCTTGCCGATCCGCCGCGCCGTGCCGGCGCGAAGCTGCGCGAGCGCGTTGCGTCCGGGGCCGTAGATGCCGGCGAGGCGGAAGACGTGGACGGGCTTGCCCGACCGGCCGCCGAGATCGAGCCAGGCATTCTCGGCCGCGAGCCGCTCGCGCGAGCGGGCGCTGACCGGGCGGGCCGGCGTGTCCTCGTCGACGAAGCCGCCGCCATGGTCGCCATAGACGCCGACCGTCGACAGGTAGCCGATCCAGGCGAGCCGCGGCACCGCGGCGATCGCGGCGGCAAAATACCGGAGCGTCGGGTCGCCCTCCGCGTCCGGCGGGATCGAGACCAGGACGGCATCGGCGCCGGTCAAGGCGCTTGCGATTCCCAGATCCGCGCTCGCGCCGTCGAACATCAAAGGCTCGATGCCGTCGGCCCGCAGCGCCGCCGCTTTTTCAGGCGAGGTTGTCGTCCCGGCGATGGTCTCGAATCGGTGGCGATGGCGCCGCACGAAATGCGTCGCGCTGTAGCCGAGCCCGAACGCGAACAGGTTCACGGGAGTGTCTCTTCGCCTGTCGACGCATTCTCCCAAAGCCC
>DAINQO010000340.1:0-3279 GCA_036742625.1 Microvirga sp. | reverse complement strand
AGCCAGCCGATGGGCTTCTATCAGCCGGCCCAGCTCGTGCGCGACGCGCGCGAGCACGGCGTCGAGCTGCGCCCGATCGACGTCAACTACAGCGATTGGGATTGCACGCTGGAGCCCGCGGAGGAGCCGAAGGGGCTCGTGCGCTGCGCCGTGCGCCTCGGCTTCCGCCAGATCACCGGCATCAAGAAGGCGGAGATCGAGCGCCTGGTGAAGGCGCGCGAGCGCGGCAACGGCTTCCACGCGATCGACCAGCTCGGCGCGATCGAGGGGCTGTCGCGCCAGACCCTCGAGCGCCTCGCCGAAGCCGACGCTTTCCGCTCGCTCCACCTCGACCGGCGCATGGGGCTATGGGTCGTGAAGGGCCTCGACGCGGCGCGCCTGACGCGGGACGGCGGCCTCCTCGACCAGCCGGCCCCCCTGTTCACGCCGCATCTCGCCGACGGCCTCTTCCGGGAGGAGAGCGTCGGGCTGCCCGAGATGGCGCTCTCCGAGCACGTCGCCGACGACTACGCCACGACCGGGCTCTCGCTGAAGGAGCACCCCTGCACCTTCTTCCGCCCGATGCTGCGCGGGCTCGGCGTGACGACGAACGCCGAGCATCGTGAGCCCGCACTGCCGCTCAACTCAGCCCTCACGGTCGCCGGCATCGTGCTGATCCGGCAGCGGCCGGGCACGGCGAAGGGCGTGGTGTTCGTGACGCTCGAGGACGAGACCGGCATCTCGAACGTCATCGTCTGGCGCGACGTGTTCGAGGCGAACCGCCGCGTCGCCATGACGGCGCGCTTCCTCGCCGTGCGCGGGCGCCTGCAGCGCGAGGGGCTCGTGGTGCATGTCGTGGCCGAGACCTTCCTCGACCTCTCGCCCGAGCTCGCGCGCCTGCGCGAGGGCTTCGCCATGCCGCGCGACCACTCCCTCGTCGGCGAGGGCTCGGTGCGCGCGCTCGTCAAGAGCCGCGATTTTCATTGATCTCAGCGCAGATGCGTGGCGAGGAAAGCCACCGTGCGCTGGCGCGCGATGCGGGCGCTGTCGGCGTCGTAGCTCGCGCGCTCGTCGCAATTGAAGCCATGGCCGGCGGGGTAGACGTGGATCTCGACGCCCTTCGGGTGCGCCGCCCGCACCTTCTCGACGTCGGTCAGCGGAATGGCGTGGTCCTTCTCGCCGAAATGCATCAGCACCGGGCAGCGCGGCGTCTCCTGCGCAACCGTGCCGATGCCGCCGCCGTAATACGACACGGCGGCGGCGAGCCCGGGAAGGCGCGTCGCCGAAACCCAGGCGAGAAATCCGCCCCAGCAATAGCCGATCACCGCGGCCTTGCCGGCCTCCTTGACGAAGTCCCGCGCCGCCGCGATGTCGGCGAGCGCGTTCTCGGTCGAGGACTGCCCCTTGAGCGCGATGCCTTCCTGGATCTCGTTCTCGCCGTAGCCGAGCGTGATCCCGGGCCGGATGCGGTCGAACAACGCCGGGGCGATGGCCAGGTAGCCGTCTGCCGCGAAACCGTCGGCGACCCGCCGGATATGGCCGTTGACGCCGAAGATCTCCTGGATCACGACGAGCGCGCCCTTCGCCGTCCCCGCCGGCCGCGCCACATAGGCCGACGGCTCGAACCCGCCCGCCGCGCGAAGTCTCACCGTCTCGCCCATTGGATGCCCTTTTTTACTCGCCTCTCCGCGACAGTGCGGCCGTCGGCCACGTCGGAGGGATTGATCTGGTATTCCTCGTACGCCGCGACGACCTCCTCCTTCAGCCATCGATTGAGGGCGTCATCACGATCCCGCAGCGCCCTGAGGCCCTCGCCGATGACTTCGCTTTCGCTCGCGTACTCGCCGCTCTCCACCTTGGCCTTTACCATCTGCGCCATGTCCTCCGGGAGGGTGACGCGCAAAGAACGGCTGGTCGGCATGGCGTGTCTCCCAAGGAGCGCTGCTCGCGAGGTCGTTCCCCCTGATATTGCACGCTACCATAAGCTGGCAACGGAGCCGTGAGTCGCCCATGGAAGCCCTGTTCATCGGCCAGGCCTATATCGACGTCACCTTCCTGACGGACGAGATCCCGACCGGCGACGAGAAGGCGGTCGCCGAGGATTACGCGATCTCGTTTGGCGGCAACGCCGTCACGGCGGCTTTCGCCTGCGCCAAGCTCGGGATCGCGCCGGACCTCCTCGCCCAGGTCGCCGACGACTGGCTCGGACGCATGTTCATCGACATGGCGGCGAAGTACGGCATCTCGGTCCATCACCGGAAGGTGCGCGAATCCTCGCTCTCCTTCATCATGCCGCACGGCGGCAAGCGCGCCATCGTGCGCTGCCGCGACGACCATTACCTGCACCCCTTCCCGCCGCTGCACCTCGACGGCTGCCGGGCGCTGCACCTCGACGGCCACCAGCCCGACGCCGCGATCCACTACGCCGCGGCCTGCCGCGCGCGCGGCATCCTGACCTCGCTCGACGGCGGCGGCTTGCGCTCGAACACGCATGAGCTTCTCGCGCACGTCGACGTCGCGGTCGTCGCCGAGCGGCTGTGCGAGCAGATGAATCTCGGTCACGGCGAGATGCTCGCCTACCTGAAAAGCCGCGGCTGCCGGGTCGGCGGCATTACCCTCGGCGAGCACGGGATGGTCTGGTACGACGAGGACGGCAACGACCGCTTCCTGCCGGCGCTCGACGTGCCCGACGATCGCGTCGTCGATACCAACGGCGCCGGCGACATCTTCCACGGCGCCTATGTCCATTCGGCGATCGCCCGGCCGCAGGCGAGCTGGCAGGAGCACTTCGCCTTCGCCCGCGCGGCCTCGGCCTACTCGGTCCAGCACCTCGGCAACGAGGCGAGCCTGCCGACGCTCTCAGACATCGCCGAGACGCAAGCCCGCTTCCCTGAGAAAGCGCCGGAACCGCGCCTCGCCGAAGCGGGGCGGGTGAGCGCCGAATAACCGCCGTGGCCGACCGGGTCAGCATCGGCACGGCCGGCTGGACCATCCCGCGCGCGGTCGCGGAGGCCTTTCCCGGCGAAGGCGGGCATCTCGCCCGCTACAGCCGGCGCTTCAACGCGAGCGAGATCAATTCGAGCTTCCACCGCCCCCACCGCCCCGCAACCTACGCACGTTGGGCCGAATGCGTGCCGAAGGATTTCCGGTTCTCGCTCAAGGTGCCGCGGGCGATCACGCATGAACGACGGCTGAGCGATGCCGCGGACCTCTTCGCCGGGTTTCTGGCGGAGCTTGCGCCGCTCGAAGACAAGCTCGGGCCGCTCCTCGTCCAGCTGCCGCCGAGCCTCGCCTTCGACG
>DAINQO010000339.1:0-3282 GCA_036742625.1 Microvirga sp. | reverse complement strand
GCAGCACCGCGAGCGAGGACAGCGTCATCAACAGCGTGTGGCCGTCGGGCTCGGCCCGCGCCGCGGCGGCGTTGCCGACGCCGCCGCCGGCGCCGCCGCGGTTCTCGACGATGACGCCGCGCCCGAAGATCTTCTCCAGCGCCGCCGCGACCGGCCGCGCCGCAAGATCCGCCTGCCCGCCGGGCGGGAAGGGGACGATCATGGTGACGTTGCGCGTCGGCCAGTCGCCCTGCGCCAGGGCGGGCAGGGCGGAGGCGACCGGCAGCGCGGCGAGCGCCTTCAAGAGTTGGCGGCGATCCATGCGCGTCTCTCCCCCTTTTTTCCCAACTGATCTCAAGTCATCCCGGCCGGAGCGAAGCGAAGAGCCGGGATCCACCCCCACGCGCCGGCGCTATGGGTCCCGGATAGCCGCTACGCGGCTTCCGGGATGACCGGCTGTGGTGTCTCCCGTCTGTCCGCCGCGAGTCTAACTCGCGAGCGCCGCTTCGTTTCCAAGAAAGGCGCCGTCGCGCTCGAGCCGGCGCTGCAGCGCGGTCACGTCGACATCGGCCGGCGTCGTGCCGGCGGCAAGCGCCAGCGCCGCGGCGGTGCCGGCGGCTTGCCCCATGGCGAAGCAGGCGCCGCTGGCGCGCGCCGCCGACTGGCCCTCATGGGTCATCGCGGCGCAGCGCCCGGCAACGAGGAGATTGGAGACCTTCGGCGGCACGAGCATGCGGTAGGGCAGAGCGCACCAGCCGCGGCTGCCGTCCGGGAAGAAGCGCCACGCGATGCGGCCCTCGAGGTGCAGCTCCATCGGCCAGGCGTTGACGCCGATGGCGTCATCGAAATCGGCGCAGCCGAGGATGTCTTCGCCAGAAAGTTGGTAGGCGCCCTCGATCCGCCGCGTCTCGCGGATGCCGACCTGGGGCGCGATCTCGACGATCTGCGCGTTCTCGAAGCCCGGCACTTCGCTCACGAGGAAGCGGAAATACTCCCGCACCTGGCGGCGGCCCTCGATCTCGCCCTCGCTCAGCTGCAGCGCATCGGTGCCGTCCATGGCGCGGCCGTCGCGGTTGCGGATTTGCGTGACGTTGACGCGCCACTCGGTCGGGTTCTTCTGCGGGCGCACCACGGCACCGGCGCGCGGGAAGCGGTAGGCGCCGCGGCGCGCCGCCTCGTCCATGAGGCGGTCGATGGCCTTGAACTCGCCGATCGCGGCGAGCGCCTTGTCGGCATCGACGTTGCCGACCCGGAACATCGTCGTCGGAAACAGCCCGCTGCCGTGCCCGTCGCCGAGCGCGAAGGGCACGCCGGCGCGGGCCGAAAGATCGGCGTCGCCGGAGCAGTCGATGAAGAGCTTGGCGCAAAGCGCCCGGCGGCCGGATTTGGTCTCGACGATCAGCGCCGCGATGCGGTCGCCGTCCATCGCGGCATCGGCCGCGAAGGCATGGAACAGGAGCTTCGCGCCACACGAGAGCAGGAGATCGTCGGCGGCGCATTTGTAGGCCGAGACGTCGTAGGAGCGCACCGTGATGCGGCCCTGAAGCCCCTGCTGCGGCGCGTTCAGGCCACCAAGGCGGTCGATGCGATCGAGAAGATCGCCGGCGATGCCGTGCACGACCTGCCGCGTCTCGCCATGCGAGAGGGCGTAGAGGCCGGCGAAGTTCGTCACCCCGCCGGCCGTGCCCATGCCGCCAAGGAAGCCGTAGCGCTCGACGAGGAGCACGTCGGCGCCCTGGCGTGCGGCCGCAGCGGCCGCCGCGATCCCGGCCGGGCCGCCGCCGAGGACGACGACCTCGTGCTCCGCGAGCACCGGCACGGCGCGGGCGGGCTCGCGGATCATCGCTCTAGCGCCAGGACAGGAGCGCGCGCTCGAGCCGCGACAGCCCGACGCCGATCACGAGCCCGAGGATCGACAGCACGGCGACGCCGGCGAGAAGCTGGTCGGTCTGCATCAGGTTGCCGGCCTGCATCACGAAGGCGCCGATGCCGCGGTCGGCGCCGATCATCTCGGCCGCAACGACGAGCAGCAGCGCGATCGAGGCCGAGATGCGGAAGCCCGACAGGATGCCGGGAAGCGCGCCCGGCAGGAGCACCTTGCGGACCACGTCGGCGAAGGGGACGCCGAAGCTCTGGGCCATGCGCACGAGGTTGCGCGGCACGTCGTCGATCGCCGCGAAGGTCGCGACCGCCATCGGGAAGAAGACGCCGAGCGCGATCGTCGCGACCTTGGAGGATTCGCCGATGCCGAGCCACAGGATCAGGATCGGCATGATCGCGATCTTCGGGATCGGGAACAGCGCGTTGACGCCCGGGATGCCGATCGAGCGCGCGATGGTCGAGAGGCCGATCGCGACGCCGAGCGCGACGCCGCCGGCGACGCCGAGCGCCCAGCCGATCGCGATGCGGGAGAGCGAGGCCGCCAGATGGGCGGCGAGCTCGCCCGACATCGCGAGCTTGGCGAAGGCGCGCGCGACCTCGATCGGGCCCGGCAGCAGCACCGGGTTCACCCACCGCATCGCGAAGGCGAGCTGCCACAGCCCGAGGAAAGCGGCGAGGCCGGCAATCGACAGCAGAAGGTTCGTGCCCGGCGCAAAGCCGCCGCCGCGGAAGGGGATTGCGCTGCGGCCGCGACTTCCGACGGGACGGTCGAGCGTTGGGCCGTCCGGTGCCGGGCGGGCGGTTGCGTCGGCGGGCATGAGCTCAGGCCGGCTTCGCGGCGAGCTTCAAGCCGAGAGCCTTCATCACCCGCAGGACAGTTCCGAACTCGGGATTTCCCTTCTCGTTGAGCGCCTTGTACAGGCTTTCGCGGGACATCCCGGTCTCGTTGGCGATCCGCGACATGCCGCGTGCACGAGCGACATCGCCGAGCGCCGCGGCGACAAGCGCCGGGTCGCCGTCGTCGAGCGCGCCGGCGATGTAGGCGGCAACCGCTTCATCGCTGTCGAGGAACTCGGCCGGATCCCACAGCTTCGTCGCGAGGGCCATCGGCTCATTCCTTCTCTTCGACAAGAGCCCTGCCTGCAGGATGGTTGCGAAGCGCGCGGCCAAAGGCGCTCATTCGGCGGGTGTCTGCCGCTCCTCGCGATCCTGCCGGTTTGCGACGACGTAAATGATGATTGCCGCCAACGCGACAAGCGCCGGAGGTGCGTAGAGCGCCAACGCCTGGATCGTCATTCCTCGATTCTCCGGAGGATCATGCGTCCGGCCATATGTAGGCTCAACGCGAGCATGAGCCAAGCGATGCAGGCCACAAGAACATCGCGGATCACCTGCGACGGCACGCTGCCGATGATCGCGGCG
>DAINQO010000338.1:0-3297 GCA_036742625.1 Microvirga sp. | reverse complement strand
TCACGCAAACCCCGGGCCCGGGAGGCCAAGGCCAATTCGGGGGTGCCCCGCGTATTGGGACCACCGCCGTCTGATCCGACCACCCCGCACTACGGCGGGGCTGCCATGAGGCTGGAAGCGGATCGGGAGAAGGCCGGCGCGTCTGACCTGTGCAAGGGCCAAAAGCTCTGACAGGCCAGGTCCGGTTTCGGAGACCCGACCGCCGACAAGAACGGAGGACCTTGGTCTGAAATCGCCGCGCGGGACGCCAGGTGAGCTGGCATCCTAAAAATAATGTGAGCCGGTCCCTGGCGTCCTGCTCCCCCCACTCTTTGACAGTGCGAAGATCTTAGCCTCGGCGGAAACGCCCGAGGGGGTGGCGTGCGCCTGCCTCTCCCGGAGGAGACCTCTGCGAAAGGAAGAGTAAGCGGCGCTTCGCGAGTCTTGCGCTGGGTCCCGGATCGCCTTCCACTCCGCTTCGCTGCGTTGCAGGCGTCCGGGAAAGCGCGGTTGAGGGTTTGGGCGCAGCTCTCTCCACCGCTTTCCCGGGCGCATGCAGCGAAAGCGGAATGCGACCCGGGACCCAGCGCAGGAAGCCGCCGCGAAGCGGCTCCAAAGACTTTTGTAGAGGTCTCTCCCTTCAAGGGAGAGGGTGGCGAGCGGAGCGAGCCGGGAGAGGGTGCCTTCCGACGATCAGGCGGCCGCCTTGCGGTTTGCCGCGAGGCGGTCGTCGACGAGGGCGACGGTCGCGTCGACGACGGGGTTGCGCCGGCCCTTCTGGGCCGCGATCGCCTGCACGAGGCGGTCGACGCGCTCGATGTTCGGCGCGCCGGCAAAAAGCGCCCGCGCCGCCGAGGACGGACGGGCGAGCCCCTGCGCGGCGCTGGCGTATTTCTCGAACGGCACGAGGTCGTCGGGCGAGGCGCCGAGCGCGATGCAGAGCTCGCGCACCCAGTCGTAGACGGCGCGGGACTCGGCGAGGTCGGTATGCACCGCCTCCTTGATCGAGCGCGGCCCGTCCTTCGTCACGCAGCGGTAGTTGCCGGTCAGCAGCATCGCCCATTTGGCGAGCGGCACGAAGACGCTGTCGTGGACCTTGAGCTTCACCGGCAGTTCGAGCTTCTCGCCGCCGGCGTCGAAGCGGATCGCCTCGATGCCGGCCTGCATGTCGCGCAGCATCTGCGTCGGCTCGTCGGCATCGAAACGCGCCACCTTGAAGTTCGTCGGCAGCGTCACCTGGAGGACGTTGACCGGCTCCTCCGGCGGCCGGAAGGCCTGCGGGTCCGGGCTGCACAGCGTCATGCAGGCCGGATCGAAGCTCTGCCAGACGGTCGGATCGGTGTAGGCGGCCTTGAGGGCGTCGGCCGAAACGCCGGGGACACGCCGGAGATAAGGCAGCGGCGGCATGTTCATGATCGACATGCACGGCACCTTGGCCTTCGCGACCGCGTCGAGAAGCTCGCGCACGCCGGCCGAGCGGTACTGCGGCTCCTGCATGGCGAGGCCGACGAGGTCGTAGTCGGCGGGGTCGACGGCGCCGGGACCTGCGGCCGAGAGCTTGCCCGGCGCCTTGCGCGAGTCGATCTCGACCGCGTCGCGGCCCTTGACCGGCAGGCGCACGATGGCGCCGTCGCGGTTGATCGCCTCCGCCTCGGCCGGCAGGCAGACGAGCGTCACGTTGTGGCCGGCAAGCGCAAGCTTCGTTCCAAGGAGCGAGCCGTAGGAGGCACCGAGAATCAGGACATCGTAGGAAGAGGGCACGGCAGCTTGCTCCGGTTTGATGACAGGCGAGATGCGGCGGCCGGGCCTTCCGTCCGGACGCCGCACGGTCCGCCGTCGATGGTATGGGGGACGCGGCGCGCGCGCAATCCGGCCGGCGGACCGGCGCGTGAGCGTCAGGCGGGCGATGGCGCCGAGACGCTCACCTGGTCCGGGCCCGGAGCAAACGATCCAGCCGCGTCGCGGCGTCGGCATTGACCGCGTGCGGCGGGACCTCGCCGGCGCAGAGCGCCCGGACCTGGGCGACGGTGTCGAAGGCCTGGTGCTCGATCGCAGCGAGCGTCAGCCCGGCGGCATGCGGGGTCGCCAGCACGTCCGGCCGCCGGGCGAGATCGAGCGACGGCATCTGGTCCGGCGCGCGGCCGACGTCCATCGCTGCGCCGGCGATGGTCTTGGCATCGAGGGCTGCGGCAAGCGCCGGCTCGTCGACGAGGTTGCCGCGCGAGAGATTGATGAAGAACGCCGTCGGCTTCATGCGGGCGAAGGCCAAGGCGTTCATGAGGTTCTCGGTCTCCTCGGTCGCGACGGCGAGGCAGACGACGAAGTCGGATCGCGCCAGAAGGTCCTCGAACGAGACCTGCGCGATGCCCGGCTCGTCGAGGGTCTTGTAGGGATCGCTCGCCAGAACCGTCATGCCGATGGCCTTGGCGATGCCGGCGAGGTGCTTACCGATGACGCCGTAGCCGATGATGCCGAGCGTCGCGCCCTTGAGCTGGCGCCCGATCCGCGCCTCCGGCGCCCGGCCGGTGCGGTAGGCGGCAACCGCATCGGTGATGCCGCGGGCGAGATCGATGATCAGCCCGAGCCCGAGCTCCGCGACCGACGCCGCAAAGCCCGGCGTCGCGCGGGTGACGAGAATCCCGTTGCGGCTCGCGGCCGCCACGTCGACGTTGCGGATGTCGACGGCGCAGCGCAGGAAGGCGACGAGCGCGGGCGCGCGCTCGAAAAACGCAGCGAAACCCGGCGTCTGGCGGTCCGAGACGACGATCTCGCAGCCTTGCCCGTGGGCGATCAGCGCCTCGGCGTCGAGCACCCGCCCCGTCGGGTTGATGACGACCTCGGCCACCTCCCGCAGCGCCGCGACGGCGCGCTCGCCGTAGTAGTTCCGCAGCATGTCGGGGCTGTGCGTCAGGAAAACTCGCGGCATGGCGTTCCTCGATGCGTTGCCGCGACCGCGCGGCCGAGCGCCATCTGGTCAGACCTGATTTTTGCCGGCATGTTAAGCCGAAATCGAACGGGCGGGCGGACGCGAACCGCCGCCATGACGCCGATCGGGAGGGATGGGCTGAGCACAATTGCACCGATAGCGGCGCGTCCGGCCTCGGCCGCGCGCGGGGGCGCCTGAACCTTGGCGCGCTACGTCGTCTCGCGGCTTGCGATCACGGTGGTCATGGCGCTTCTCGCGACGCTCGTGATCTTCCTCATCGCCAACACCGTGCCTGGCGACCCGGTGCTGGCGCAGCTCGGCGACATCGCCGCCTCGGACAAGGCGGTCGTCGCCGAATGGCGGGCGAAATACGGCCTCGACCTGCCGCTGTG
>DAINQO010000337.1:0-3304 GCA_036742625.1 Microvirga sp. | reverse complement strand
CGCATCGCGAGCCGACGATGAGCATCGATGTCGAGCGGCAGGTCCTGGTCAAGCGTGCCCGCGCCGAGGTGGCGGCCTACATGTTCGATCCGCGCAATGACGCCGCCTGGACGACGGGCGTCGTCGAGTCGCGCCCGCTGACCGAAGGCCGCCTGCGGCCGGGCTCGCGCGTCGAGCGCACCACGAAGTTCCTCGGGCGCCAATTCAGCTACGTCTATTCCGTCGTGGCGGCGGATGACGACCGGTTCGTCGACATCCGGGTCGACAAGCCCTTTCCCATGCAGGTGCGCTACGAGCTGGAGGACGCGGCCGACGGAACCCTGGCGCGGATTCGCGCCCGTGGCGACGCCGGACGCTTCTTCAACCTCGCGGCGCCGCTCCTTGGGATGATGGTCGGCCGCAGCATCGGCGCTGATCTCGCGGCGCTGCGCGCGCGTCTTGAATCATCCGGTTCGCCGGACCGGCCGTCACGCTGACGAAGGGCCGCCAGAATGGATCTGAGCACCCAGACCATCGTCCTTGTGTCCGTGCTCACCATCGCCGGCGCGGTGTTGGGCGGCGCGGTCGCGCATTGGAAGCGCGGCAGCGCCCACATCGCGACCGGCGCCATCATCGGCGGGCTGTCGCTGTTCCTCTTCTCGTTCGTGCTGACGGTCTATGCGAGCGCCCTCGGGGCGCTTGCGATCGTCGCCGTCCTGGGCTTTCTCGCTTGGCAATTCGTGTTTGGGTGAGTGCGATGGCGAATTTCCACCAGCGGCGCGCCGCTTTCCGGGCGCTCCACGAGAGCGGCTGCTTCGTGATCCCGAACCCTTGGGACGTCGGCACGGCGCGCTATCTGCGCCGTCTCGGCTTCAAGGCGCTGGCGACGACGAGCTCGGGCTTCTCCTTCTCGCAGGCGCTGCCGGACATGGACTGGGCCGTCCCCGCCGACATGGCGCTCGGCCACATCGCCGAGATCGTCGCCGCGACCGAGCTGCCGGTGAACGCCGATTTCGAGTCGGGCTACGCCCATGAGCCGGAAGGGGTCGCGGCCAACGTGAAGCGCTGCGTCGCGACCGGCGTCGCCGGGCTGTCGATCGAGGATGCGACCGGCGACAAGGAAAAGCCGCTCTACGATCAGGCATTCGCGGTCGAGCGCATCGCGGCAGCGCGGGCGGCGATTAATGCAAGCGGCGCCGACGTGCTCCTGACCGCCCGCGCCGAATGCTTCCTCGTCGGCCACCCGGACCCGCTCCGGGACTCGATCCGCCGGCTGACGGCCTACGCCGAGGCCGGCGCCGACGTGCTCTACGCCCCCGGTCCGCGCAAGCGCGACGACATCCAGGCGATCGTCGCGGCGGCCGGGCAGACGCCGGTGAACGTGCTCATGGGCTCGAATATCGGGCTTACCGTCTCGGACCTCGCGGCGCTCGGGGTGCGCCGCATCAGCGTCGGCTCGGCGCTCTCGCGCGCCGCCTGGACCGGCTTCATCCGGGCCGCGAAGCTGATGGCCGAGGAGGGCAGCTTTGCCGGCTTCGACGGCTCGGTCGCCTTTGCCGAGCTCAACGGCTTCTTCCGCGAGGACCTCAAAGAGCGCTCGCGATGACCGACCTTGCGCAGTGGACGCCGCGGCCCCGTCCCGAGCGCCGGGCGCACGACGGCCGCTATGTCCGCCTCGAGCCGCTCGACGCCGGCCGCCACGGCGATGACCTCTTCGCTGCCGGCCCGACCTCGGACGCGCTGCTGCGCTATCTGCCCGAGCGGCCGTTTCCGGACCGCGCCGCGTTCGAGCCCTGGCTCGACAAGGCCGCCGCCTCCGAGGACCCGCTGTTCTTCGCCGTCGTCGACAAGGCGACCGGCCGGGCCGAGGGGCGGCTGTCGCTGATGCGATTCGACCCGGCCCACGGCGTGATCGAGACCGGCCACCTCCTGTTCGGCCCGCGGCTCGGGCAGACCAGGAGCGCGACCGAGGCGGTCTACCTCCTTGCCCGCCACATCTTCGACGAGCTCGGCTACCGCCGCTTCGAGTGGAAGTGCAATAACGCGAACGAGCGCTCGAAGCGCGCCGCCGGCCGCTTCGGCTTCGCCTTCGAGGGCGTGTTCCGCCAGCACATGGTGATCAAGGGCGAGAACCGCGACACCGCCTGGTATTCGATGCTCGACGGCGAATGGCCGGCGCGCCGGCGCGCTTTCGAGCGCTGGCTCGACCCGGCGAATTTCGACGCCGCTGGGCGACAGCGCCTCAGCCTCAGCGCCCTCAATGCCGCGACCTTCGCGAGCGGCGACGCCGGGCTCGGGCTCCGCTTGGCCGGGCCGGGCGACCTCGCGGCCCTGGGCGAGCTCCAGCGCGCCGCCTATGCGCCGAACCGCGACGTCCTCGGGGTCGAGCCGCTGCCGCTGCTCTTCGACTACGGCCGGGCGCTCGCCGATCACGAGGTCTGGCTCGCCGAGACCGGGCAAGGGCTCGCCGGCGCGCTGATCGTCGATCCGGCACCCGATCATCTCCTGATCTGGAGCATCGCGACCGCGCCCTCGGCGCAACGCACCGGTCTTGGCAAGCGCCTCCTCGACGCCGCCGAGGCGCGGGCGCGCTCGCTTGGGCTGCGGGAGCTGCGCCTCTACACCGGCGAAAAGCTCACCGCGAACGTGCGCTGGTATCACCGCCACGGCTATGCCATTGAGCGGGTGGAGGAGCTGGAGGATCGCCGGCTCGTCCACATGACGAAGCGCATCTGACGAGGAACGGCATGGCGGGGCGGCTCACGGGAAAGACGGCGCTGGTGACGGCGGCGGCGGCAGGCATCGGTCGCGCCATCGCCGAGGCGTTCGTCGCCGAGGGCGCGAAGGTGTGGGCGACCGATCTCGATGCGGAAAAGCTCGCGGGCCTCGAAGGCGCCGAGCGGCGCAAGCTCGACGTGACCTCGAACGATGCCGTCGCGGCGCTCGCCGGCGAGACCGGCCCGGTCGACATCCTCGTCAATGCGGCGGGCTTCGTCCATCATGGCACGGTGCTCGAAACCGACGACAAGGCCTGGGAGTTCTCGTTCGACATCAACGTCAAGTCGATGCACCGGACCATCAAGGCCTATCTCCCCGGCATGCTGGAGAAGGGCGCCGGCTCGATCGTCAACATCGCCTCCGGCGCGGGCTCGGTGCGCGGCATCCCGAACCGCTACGCCTACGGCGCCACCAAGGCGGCGGTGATCGGGCTGACGAAGGCGGTCGCGGCCGACTACATCAAGCGCGGCATCCGCGCCAATGCGATCTGCCCCGGCACGATCCAGTCGCCGTCCCTCGACCAGCGCATCGCCGACCAGGCCAAGGC
>DAINQO010000336.1:0-3305 GCA_036742625.1 Microvirga sp. | reverse complement strand
CCGGTCGACCAGCACTCGCAGCAGCAGCTCTATCTTGCCGGGCCGAAGGACAAGCTGTTCACGATCCTGACGGTCGGCGCGGCGGGGCAGGGGCCTGAGATCGACGCGGAGCTCGCGCGGCGGGCCGGCGAGCCGGGCTTTGCCGGGCGCCGCATCGGCGACCTCGTCGCCGCGCAAGGCCGCGCCACCGCCGACACGCTGGCGAAGAACGGCCGCTCGACGCGGCGCCTGCATGTCGAGCGCCTCGACGAGCGCGTCATCGGCGAGCTCCTGATGCATTTCATGCTCGAGACCATCCTGACCGGCTAC
Source organism: Microvirga sp. (assembly GCA_036742625.1). GTDB lineage: Bacteria > Pseudomonadota > Alphaproteobacteria > Rhizobiales > Beijerinckiaceae > JAJKJG01. The sequence continues at coordinate 2,996 of DAINQO010000336.1, read as the reverse complement.
GCCCTCGGCATCGATCCGTTCGACCAGCCGGCGGTCGAGGAGGGCAAGGTCCTGGCAAAGCGCTATCTCGCGGAGGCGAAGGGATGAGCGCGCCGCGGCGCGAGCGTCGCCCATCATCATCCGGGATGACGCGCATCATCGTCGGCACCATCGCGCAACATCGTCGGGGTTTTGGCGCGTCATCGTCGGCATCATCGCCGTCCCGCCGGGCCGCGGCGAGGCGCCTCGCATGACCTCGGTCCGCCGCCTCGACCCCGTCCTCGTCGACCGCATCGCGGCGGGCGAGGTGGTCGAGCGCCCGGCGGCGGCGGTGAAGGAATTGGTCGAGAACGCGATCGACGCCGGCGCTGGCGGGATCGAGGTGACGGTCGAGGGCGGCGGGCGCGGGCTCATCCGCGTCGTCGACGACGGCGCCGGCATGTCCCCTCGGGACCTCGAGCTCGCGGTCGAGCGCCACGCGACCTCGAAGCTGCCGGACGGCGACCTTTCGCGCATCGGCACGCTCGGCTTTCGCGGCGAAGCGCTGCCGTCGATCGGCGCCGTGGCGCGGCTTTCGATCACGACCCGCACCGCCGACGCCCCGACCGGGGCCGCGATCCTGGTTGAGGCCGGCGTCAAATCGCCGGTGCGGCCGGCGCCTTCGACCAAGGGCACGCGGGTCGAGGTCGCCGAGCTCTTCGCCGCGACGCCGGCACGCCTCAAGTTCCTCAAATCCGACCGCGCCGAGGCGCAGGCGGTCGCCGAGGTCGTGCGCCGCCTCGCCGTGGCGCACCCGCAGATCCGCTTCTCGCTTGCCGGTGACCACCTCACCGCGACGACCTATCCGCCGGAGCCGGACGGCGAGCACGGGCTCGCGCGGCGCGCGGCGCGCGTGCTCGGCGCCGATTTCGCCGCCAACGCCGTGCCGGTCGACCAGGCCCGCGAGAACCTGCGCCTGTTCGGCGAGATCGGGCTGCCGACCTATCACCGCGGCACCTCGAGCCACATCCATTTCGTCGTCAACGGCCGCCCGGTGCGCGACCGGCTGCTGCTCGGCGCCGTGCGCGGCGCCTATGCGGACGTGATGCATTCGGACCGCCACCCGGTGCTGGCGCTGTTCATCGAGTGCGACCCGGCGATCGTCGACGTCAACGTCCATCCGGCAAAGACCGAGGTCCGCTTCCGCGATCCGGCGCTCATGCGCTCGCTCGTCGTCAGCGCGCTGCGCGACGCGCTCGCCCGCGCCGGCTTTCGCGCCGCGACGACCGGCGGCGCCCGCACCCTCGAGGCGCTGCGCCCAGGGATCGGCGCGCCGCCGCGTCCCGGCCTCGTCGCCAATCGCGTGCCGCCGGCAAGGCCTTCGCCCGCCTTCGCCGGCTGGCAGGCGCCCGCCGAGACCGCGACGCTCGAGCGGCCGCCGGGCCTTGCCGAGCCGGAGCAGGCGGCGTTTACGGCTTTTTCGCCCTCGGCGGACGTGCGCGCGCTCCGCGGGCAGGCCGAGCCCGCCGACGCCCCGCTCGGCGCCGCGCGGGCGCAGGTCCACGGCACCTACATCGTCGCGCAGACGCAGGACGGCATCATCATCGTCGACCAGCACGCCGCCCACGAGCGCCTCGTCTACGAGCGCCTGAAGAGGGAGCGCGCGACGGCCGGGATCGCGCGCCAGCTGCTCCTCATCCCGGAGGTGGTCGATCTCGATCCGGTCGACGCCGAGCGGCTCCTCGCCGAGGCGGAGGCGCTCGACCGGCTCGGCCTCGGGCTTGAAAGCTTCGGGGCCGGCGCCGTGCTCGTGCGCGAGGTGCCCTCCTCGCTCGCCGGCGGGCGCATCAAGGCGCTCGTCCAGGACGTCGCCGACGCGCTCGCGGAATGGGACGCCGCGGCGCCGCTCGAAGAGCGGCTCGACGCCGTGCTCTCGCGCATGGCCTGCCATGGCTCGGTGCGCGCCGGGCGGCGGCTCAAGCCCGAGGAGATGAATGCGCTCTTGCGCGAGATGGAGGCGACGCCGCTCTCCGGCCAGTGTAACCACGGCCGCCCGACCTATGTCGAGCTCAAGCTCGCCGACATCGAGAGGCTGTTCGGGCGGCGGTGAGCAGTCGTTGGTGTCTGAGGGGTCTCTCCGAGTTGTGCCGCGGGGTTTCGTAATTACAATGTAGGCACGGGAGGTCCCCATGCGCGCAAAGATCATCCGCATCGGAAATTCGAGAGGCATCCGGCTGCCGAAGCCGATCCTCGAAGCGAGCGGCATCACGGACGAGGCGGACGTGACGGTCGAGGACGGCCGCATCGTCCTGCTGCGTCCGCCGAAGCACCCGCGCGAGGGCTGGGCGGCGGCCATCGAAGCTATCGGTGGCGACGAAGAGGACTGGTCGGATTGGGACAACACCTCCGGCGAGGCGCTGGAAGAGGATTGGACGTGGCCGGAGGACTTCAAGTGGCCGGACGAGCCCATCGTTTCGACTTATATCTCACCGCCCTCGACCCCGTCCGAGGCTCCGAAATCGCCAAAGCCCGGCCGTGCGCCGTCGTCTCGTCAGAGGAAATGAACGCAAGGCTTCGGACCGTGATCGTGGTTCCGATGTCCTCCAAGCAGACGGGATATCCGTTTCGAGTCGCCGTGGGTTTTGGCGGCGTTTCCGGCGAGCTGCTGACCGATCACGTTCGTTCGGTCCACAGGTCGCGGCTGATCCGTCACTTGGGAGCGCTCGATCCGGCCACGAGTCAGGCGCTCTTGGCTAAGCTCGTCGATATCTTTCAGCCCTGACCCTCGTACCGCCCGAACACGATCTTCGTTTCCCCGTAATCCCTCCGCTCGAGCTGGGTGAACCCCTCCGGCAGCGCCACCTCCACTCCCTGCGCCTCTTCGACCACGACGAGCGCGCCCGGCGCGAGCCAGCCGCCTTCGGCGCACGAGGCGAGCGCGCGCGGGGCGAGGTCCTTCCCATAGGGCGGGTCGCAGAAGGTGAGCGAGAACGGCGCGTTCGGCTCAGCCTTGCCCATGCGGGTGGCGTCGCGGCGGA
>DAINQO010000335.1:0-3307 GCA_036742625.1 Microvirga sp. | reverse complement strand
GCCGCCATGATGCCGGCAAGCCGCGCCGTGCCGAGCACGTCGCCCTTCTTGGCGTCGCCCTTGCGGATCAGGGCCACGGTTTCGGGCGCCGTGACGACACGGCCCTCGGCGCGGGCGGTGCGGACGGTGACGGCCTTCCCGGAGACGTCGACCATGTTGGCGGCGCCGGACTTGTCGAGATGCGTCAGCCGCGTCATCGCCGTCACCCGAACAGCAGGCGCCGAGTCGCCGCCGCGACGTCCGCCTCGCGCATCAGGCTCTCGCCGACGAGGAGCGTGCGAATACCGGCGGCGGCAAGGCGCTCGACGTCGGCGCGCGAGAAGATGCCGCTTTCGCCGACGACGATGCGGTCCTTCGGCACGCGCGGCGCCAGCTCCTCCGACACGCTAAGCGAGGTCTCGAAGGTCCGGAGGTTGCGGTTGTTGATGCCGATGAGCCGCGTCCCGAGCGGCAGCGCCCGGTCGAGCTCGCGGGCGTCGTGCACCTCGACGAGCACGTCCATGCCGAGCGCCTGCGCCGCCGCGACGAGGGCGCGCGCCTCGTCGTCGGTGACGCTCGCCATGATGACGAGGATGCAGTCGGCGCCCCACAGGCGCGCCTCGAAGACCTGGTAGGGCTCGAAGAGAAAATCCTTGCGCAGCACCGGCAGGCCGGAGGCCTTGCGGGCGGCGGAAAGATACTCGGGCCGGCCCTGGAACGACGGCTCGTCGGTCAGGACCGAGAGGCAGGTCGCGCCGCCCTCGGCATAGGCGCGGGCGAGCGCCGGCGGATCGAAATCGACGCGGATGAGGCCCTTCGACGGGCTCGCCTTCTTGATCTCGGCGATCAGCGCCGGGCGATCGGCCGCGAGATGGCGCTCGATCGCGGCGGCAAAGCCGCGGGGCGGTGGGGCCTCGCGCGCGCGGCGCTCGATCTCGCGCGGCGCGATCCGCGCTTTCGCGGCCGCGATCTCGAGCCGCTTATAGGCCTCGATGCGGGCGAGCACGTCGCTCATGGTCAGGCGTTCGAGACTGCGATCAGGCGCTCGAGCACGCCGCGCGCGGCGCCTGAGTCGACCGCCTGCCGGGCGCGCTCGACGCCCTCGCGCAGCGTCGCGACCGTCTCGGCGACGACGAGCGCCGCCGCCGCATTGAAGACCGCGATGTCGCGATAGGCGGTCGGCAGGCCCTCGAGCGCGGCGCGCAGCTCCTTGGCGTTGTGCTCCGGATCGCCGCCCCTCAGATCTTCCGGCCGCGCCTTCGGCAGACCGACCTCGTCCGGCGTGATGGTGAACTTGCGGATCGCGCCGTTCTCGAGCGCGACGACGTGCGTCGGTCCCGTGGTCGTGATCTCGTCGAGGCCGTCCGAGCCGTGCACGGTCCAGACGCGGCGCGAGCCGAGCTCCTTCAGACCCTCGGTCAGCGGGTCGAGCCAGGCGGCGGAGGGCACGCCGAGGAGTTGGCGGTCGACGCCGGCCGGGTTCGAGAGCGGTCCGAGCAGGTTGAACAGCGTGCGCGTGCCGAGCTCGACGCGCGCTGCCGCGACGTGGCGCATCGAGGCGTGATGGGTCTGCGCGAACATGAAGCACAGGCCAGCCTCGTCGAGGCAGCGCGAAAGGTGCGCCGGCTCGAGCCCGATCTTGACGCCGAGCGCGGTCAGCACGTCGGCGGCGCCCGAGCGCGACGAGGCGGCGCGGTTGCCGTGCTTTGCGACCTTGACGCCGCAGCCGGCGACGATCATCGCCGCAAGGGTCGAGATGTTGTAGCTGCCGGACTGGTCGCCGCCGGTGCCGACGATGTCGATGGCGTCGGCCGGCGCCTCGACCTTGAGCATGCGCCCGCGCATCGCCGAGACGGCGCCGACGATCTCGTCGAGCGCCTCGCCGCGCACCCTGAGCGCCATCAGGAAGCCGCCCGCCTGGGCCGGGGTGACCTCGCCGGAGAGCAGCGTGTCGAAGGCGGCGCGGGCTTCCTCGCGCGTCAGCGCCGCGCCGGTCGCGACCTTCGCGATGTAGGGCTTGAAGGACTCCATCGCGGTTCAATGCACGGCAAGGCCGGAATTGTCACGCCTTTCCCGGTTCCACGCCGCGGCGAGATCGAGGAAGTTCTGCACCATCCGCTCGCCATGCTCGGACGCGATGCTCTCGGGATGGAACTGCACGCCGTGGATCGGCAGGTCGCGGTGGGCGACCCCCATGACGAGGCCGTTATCGGCCTCGGCCGTCACTTCGAGCTCGCGCGGGCAGGTGTCGCGGGCGACGACGAGCGAGTGATAGCGCGTCGCCGTAAATGAGCCGTTGATGCCGCGAAAGACGCTGCGGCCGTTGTGCGACACGGTCGAGACCTTGCCGTGCATCGGCACCGGCGCCCGCACCACCTCGCCGCCGAAGGCCTGCCCGATCGCCTGCATGCCGAGGCAGACGCCAAGGATCGGGACCTTCACGCCGACGTCGCGGATCACTTCGAGGCAGATGCCGGCCTCGTTCGGGGTGCAGGGGCCGGGCGACAGCACGATCGCGTCCGGCGCCTCGGCAAGAAGCGCCTGCGCCGTCGTCTCGTCGTTGCGCACGACGCGAATGCGCTCGACGAGCGGCCCGATCAGGTGGACGAGGTTCCAGGTGAACGAGTCGTAGTTGTCCACCACGACGACCGCGGCCATCGCATGTTCCTTTCGGATAAGCGGAGGGGTTTGCCCGCCCGCTGCCACGGGGTCAAGGCGGTGCGCCGCTGGCCGGGAGCCCCGACGATGATGCGATGATGATGCGAGGATGATGCGCGACGTTGCCGATGATGATGCGCGACGTTGCCGACGATGACGAAGGATGTTGCCGACGATGTCGACGGCGCCTGCCCTCGCCCCTTGTGGGGGAGGCGGACTCGGCCGAAGGCCGAGCCCGAGGGGGGTTGCCGGGCATGGAGCGCGGTGGCCGATAAAGAGCTCGAGGCCGAACCGATCGCCTGGTCTTGGCCCTGCGGCTGATACAGGGGTGGCCGGCATCGGCCGAGAGCCCGATGCCCGGCGACCCCATCCCGCTCGGCCTTCGGCCGAGTCGGACCTCCCCACAAGGGAGAGGAGGGAGTGGCGAGCTCATGAGAAAATCTAAGCCCGGCCGTAGCTTTCATATGTTGCAGGCCCCCTCGGCAAGGCGAAGGATCGGCTCCGGCGCAGCCTCGGGACGCTCCCCGGCGCCGCTCCGATCCCGTTCCGGGCCGGCACCCATGACCCAGCAAAGCGCGTCGGCTCCTTCCGGCTCGCCGGCCTCCGGCAAGATGCCGCCGTCTCCCGCGGCCCGGACGAAGCTCCTGCTCGAGGGGCCGGTCCTGCCGAC
>DAINQO010000334.1:1559-3325 GCA_036742625.1 Microvirga sp. | reverse complement strand
CCCTCGCGACTCGAACGATGGTTTTAGCCGAGCCTTAAGGCCAGCGCGGGATCATGGCCGCCGTTCTCGCGGAGCCGGCGGCCGTGTTCACATTCTCGAATTACCTCGACCCGAAGCGTTTTGCGATCGCGGCCGGCATTCGCATCGGGCTGTTCATCGTCAGCATCGTGATCTTTCCCCTGCTCCTGTGGGGCATCGCGAACGCGTCCGGCTGCCGCGGGGTCGGCGGAGCGTGCGGCGCGTTGGGCCTCGTCGTGGCGATGGCATACAAGCCGCTCGTCGCCGTCGCCTTCATCTTCTCCTTCGCCGGCATCTCGGTGCGCCGAGCGCGGGACGCGGGAGTGCCGGGATGGGTCGGGCTCTTCGTCCCCCTTCTCTTCGCGGCCGATCATGCCGTACTGACGGTCTTCGGCGCGCCATGGTCGCTCGGGTTCAGTCTCGGGGTCCTCCACACCGCCGTGCCCCGGTTCACGATCATGGCGCTGTGGTGCATCGGCGCGATGTGCCTCCTGCCGTCACGCGCCGATGACGGCGAGGGCTTCGGGCTGGCCGGGCGCGTCGCGGCTGGCCTTGCCGTATTCGTGTCGATCTTCGCGGCGCTCCAGGCGCTGAGCGCCGCGCCCGCTCTCGCGGCTCTGCTCTTGCCGTTACAGCTCGCGCTCTCGATGCTGCTGCGTCCTGCGCACATGCTCCTGCCAGCCGCCATGCTGGCGCTTGGAGGACTGCTCGCCTGGTTGGCCTGGATTGGTCGCGGAGCCCGGAGGACGATGCCGTTGCGCCCCAGCGTTCCGGTCGCGCCGCAGCTTGCGCGACCGAACCTGTCGATGGTCCTGGTTGCTGGCGCCATCACGCTCGTTGCCTTCTCGATCACTGTCGGGCGCGACAGCGGCGGCGTGCTGGTGCCGATCGCTTTGCTCACGGGCGCGGTCAGCATCGTGCTTCCGACTTTGCTTCTCTATCTCGCGCCGATCTGGGCGGCGGTCTCGGCGCCGCGAAGCTGGAGCCCAGCCGCTTTCGCGTGTCTTGCCGCCGCCGTCTTGCCATTCCTGCATTGGGGCTACTCTCATCTCGCCACCGCGCGCGAGGATGCACGAGAGGCTACCGAGATCGCGGCGGTGCCGACCGTCAGGGTATCGCGCATTCCGCCGGTGCTGGTCTTCGAATCCTCGAGCACGAGCGGGATGGGCGCTGCCTGGACGGTGCCGGGTATCGAGCGGGTGGTCTCGAAAGGCGCCTACTCGTCCCGCCTGATGCAGTTCACGCGCGTGGACGGCGGCCGCCGCCGACAGGAGACCGCGCTCACGGCGCTGCCGGGCGAGTATCTCCTTCTAAAGGTCCGACGCGCGAGCACCTTCGCCAAGAAGGGCCAAATCTATGCGGCCCTTGGCGGCCCCTACGAGCTGCGGATTATCTCCGGCGCCCGTGACGACCTGATCGCCGTCTCATACCATGCGTTCAACCCACGCCCGAGTTTCATCCCTGTCCTGACGACAAGCGGATGGTACAGGGGATCGAACTCCGCCGCGACGGATGAGATCTCGGCGAGCATCGAGGCATTTCTCGCGAGGGCGCTCGGCCATTCGCGATCGGCCGGTGATCCACTGCCGCAGTCGCTCGGGCTAAGCTCGTCGGTCCTCGCCTCGTCCAATTGATCCGCGCACCAGCATGCGCGGCCCTCAACAGCCCGGACGGGGATGCTCGCTTCCAGGTGGCGTCGGTGAGACGGCGCTACGCCTAGGAGCGTGACTTATAAACCCGCATCCGGC
>DAINQO010000334.1:0-1459 GCA_036742625.1 Microvirga sp. | reverse complement strand
GGCAGGCCCATGACCTGCGCATGCGCGCCAGCCCGAAGGAAGAGGGCCGATTCGGGCGGAGCGCGAGCCGGGAGAGGGATCGGCGGACGGTGTGCCCTCACCGACTTCCGTCGAACCCCTCACCCGGACGGCGCTGCCGCGCCGTCTCGACCTCTCCCTCCGGGAGAGGTTAGATCGCCGACACGAGGATTCTTCGAGCATGGCCCGCTTCCAGACCTTCGACGACCCTGCCGACGGCGCGCATAGCGCGGCGCGCATCGCGAAGCTGCGGGACGAGCTCGTGCGGCGTGGCCTCGACGGCTTCGTCGTGCCCCGCGCGGACGAGCACCAGTCGGAATACGTGCCGGCGAACGCCGAGCGCCTGCCATGGCTCACCGGCTTCACCGGCTCGGCCGGCACCGCGATCGTGCTCGCCGATAAGGCGGCGTTCGTCGTCGACGGGCGCTACACGCTCCAGGCGGGCGAGCAGGTCGACACCGCGGTCGTCGAAGTGGTGCCGCTCGCCGACAAGACGGCGGAGGCGTGGATCGGCGAGAACCTCGCCGCCGGCGCGACGCTCGCCTACGACCCCTGGCTCCACACCGCCGACGGGCTGAAGAAGCTCGAGAAGGCAGTCGCGCAGGCCGGCGCCGCGCTCGCGGCCGTCGAGATGAACCTCGTCGACGTGATCTGGCTCGAGCGGCCGCCGCCACCGAAGGCGCCGGTGCGGCCGCACCCGGCGGAGCTTGCCGGGGAGACGAGCGAGGCGAAGCTCGCGCGCATCCGGGAGCAGCTCGCGAAGGCAAAGGTCGACGCGCTCGTGGTCTCGGACCCGCACAACCTCGCCTGGACCTTCAACATCCGCGGCGGCGACGTCGCGCATACGCCACTGCCGCTCGGCTATGCGGTGATCCCGGCCGACGGACGCCCGACGGTGTTCCTCGATCCGGCGAAGGTCACGAACGAGGCCGGCGCCGCGCTCGGCGCCGTCGCCGACATCGCGCGGCAGGAGACGCTGCCGGCCGCGCTCGAAGCGCTCGGATCGGCGAAAGCGAGGGTGCGGATCGACGCCGAGAGCGGCGCCGTCGCGCTCGTCCGCCGGATCGAGAGCGCCGGCGGGATGGCCGATGTCGGGCCCGACCCGATCTCGCTCATGAAGGCGGTGAAGAACGCCGCCGAGATCGCGGGCACGCGCGCGGCGCACCGGCGCGACGGCGCCGCCGTAACGCGCTTCCTTGCCTGGCTCGCGCGCGAGGCGCCGTCCGGCAAGCTCACGGAGATCGAGGCCGTCGAAAAGCTCGAGGCCCTGCGCGACGAGACCGGCCTTCTGAGGGAGCTCGCCTTCTCGACGATCTCCGGCTCGGGGCCGAACGGCGCGATCGTGCACTACCGCGTCACGAACCGGACCAACCGCGCGCTCAAGCCCGGTGAGCTGTTCCTCCTCGATTCCGGCGCGCAATACGAGGACGGCACCACCGAC
>DAINQO010000333.1:0-3344 GCA_036742625.1 Microvirga sp. | reverse complement strand
AGCGTCGCCGAGACGTCGACCGCGACGCCGAAGATGCCCTCGAGCGTGATGAACAGGTGCCCGACGAGCCGCGGAAAGTCGTAGCCGCGGTGCGTCCAGGGCGGCGGCAGGTGCGGCCCGAGCATCGCGTAGAGGATGAAGAGGATGGAGACGACCGGCATGATCGGGCCGGTGGTGCGCCGCGTCGCCTCGAGCAGCAGGACGATGAAGACGACGCCGAGGATCACGTCCCAGCGCTCCGGGACGGTCGCGCGGTCGGTGAAGTCGTCGCCGCCATAGAGCGCGTAGGCGATGATCCCGACGCTGGCGATCGCCGGCAGCACGTCCCACCAGCGGATGCGGTTGCGATAGCGAACCGCCACCGGGAAGAGCAGGTAGCTCAGCACCAGCACGAAGGCGACGTGGATGTAGCGCAGCTCCTGGGTCGGCACGATGTCGTAGGCGGCCCAGAGGTGGAACGCCGACATGATGACGGCGATGCCGGTGGTGAGGAGCCCGGCCGCGCCGACGAGGCGGTTCGTCGCCCCCTCCTCGGCCTCGATGTAGGATTCGGCCTTGCGCAGCGCCTCGGTCGAGACCTCACCGGCGGGGACAACAGCCGCGACCGGCAGGCCCGCGGTGTCCGGGCCCCCGGACTCGTCGGCGCGCGCGGGGGCGGGGTTCGTCTCGTTCGCCATGGCTGTCTCGCTCGGCGTTTTCGCGGCCGGCCGATCGCTGTCACGACGATGCCCGCCGGGCGGGACGGTAGTAGCACGGTGCGCCGAAGCTGCAATCTCCGGCGGCTTCGACGAAGGGACTGGTCATGGCGAAGTTTTTATGTGCATTGCACCGCGACATTTTTCCGGGAGCATGCCCGAATGCTGATCCGCGCCGACGATCTTCAGCGGCTCGTCCATGACATCTTCCACGCCGAGGGCTGCTCGGAGGCCGAGAGCGGGCGCATCGCGCTCTACCTCGTACGCGCCAATCTCACCGGCCACGACAGCCATGGCGTGATCCGCGTGCCGCGCTACGTCGCCTGGGAGCGCTCCGGCGAGTTCGTCAAGAACCAGACCGCCGAGGTCGTCACCGAGAACGACAGCTTCGCGGTCGTCGACGGCCGCTTCGGCTTCGGCCAGTCGATCGGCCCCGAGGCCGTGCAGGTCGGGATGAGGAAGGCCGCGAAGTCCGGCGCCTGCGTCGTGGCGCTGCGCTCGTCCGGCCATCTCGGGCGCATCGGCGAATGGTCCGAAATGGCGGCCGAGGCCGGGCTCGTCTCGGTGCATTTCGTCAACGTCGCCGGCAGCCAGCTCGTCGCCCCCTTCGGCGGCGTCGACCGGCGCATCTCGACGGCGCCGTTCTCGATCGGCTTCCCGATGCGCGGCGCCGAGCCGGTGATTCTCGATTTTGCGACCTCGGCGGTCGCCGAAGGCAAGGTCCTGGTCGCGGCGCGCGGCGGCAAGAAGCTGCCGCAGGGCAGCCTGATCGAGCCGGACGGCCGGCTCACGGCCGATCCGCACACGCTCTACGGCGATTACGACGACGCGCGCGCGCCCGACGCCCGCAACGGTGAGGGCGCGATCCGCGCCTTCGGCGAGCACAAGGGCTCGGGCCTTGCCTTCATGTGCGAGCTCCTCGCCGGCGCCTTCACCGGCTCGGGCTGCGCCGGACCTGGCCAGCCGCGTTTTGCCAACGGCATGTTGTCCTTCTACATGGCGCCGTCGTTCTTCGGCACCGACGAGGCCTATACGGCGGAGGCGCAGCGCTACATCGAGTTCTTCAAGAGCTCGCGCCCGGCGAGCGCCGGCGGCGAAGTGCTGGTGCCGGGCGAACCCGAGCGCCGCAGCAAAGCCGACCGCCTCAAGAACGGCGTGCCGCTCCCCGAGGACGCCTGGCGCGCCATCTGCGCCACGGCGCGGGAGGTCGGGGTCGACCCGGACCGTTATCCGGTGCTGCAACGCTAGGCCTGCCCGATTGACGGCGGGGCGGGCGCCCCCTACCTCGGGCTCGCAGCCCTCGTCCTCCATGATCGATCGTCGCAGCTTCCTCGCCGGCGCCCTGGGCGCGTTCGCCGCCACAGACGCCCCGCTGTCGGCGAGCGAGGTCGCGGCGCTTCGCTTCGGCCCGGCGTCACCGCTCTCCTTCAACGCCCTGAAGCAGCGGGCGCGCGACCTTGCGCGCGCGCCCTACATCCCCCCGACGCGCCCTGCGCCCGAGGTGCTGCAGCAGATCGACTACGACGCCCACGGCAAGATCAAGTTCAAGACCGACCTGGCGCTCTGGGCGAACGGTCCGAGCGCCTTCCCGGTCACCTTCTTTCATCTCGGGCGCTACTTTCAGCTGCCGGTCCGCATGCACGTCGTCGAGGCCGGGCAGGCGCGCGAGATCCTCTACGACAGCCGCTATTTCGACATGCCGGCCGACTCGCCGGCGCACCGGCTGCCGGATAACTCCGGCTTTGCCGGCTTCCGCTTCCAGGAGGCGCGCGCCGGCCGGCTCGACTGGCGAAAGAACGACTGGGTTGCCTTCCTCGGCGGCTCCTATTTCCGCGCCATCGGCGAGCTCTACCAATACGGCCTGTCGGCGCGGGGGGCCGCGATCGACACCGCGGTCTTCGGCAAGCCCGAGGAGTTCCCGAGCTTCACGCATGTCTATTTCGAGACGCCGGCGCCGGATCAGGACGGCGTGACGGTGCTCGCCCTCCTCGACGGACCAAGCCTCGCCGGCGCGTTCCGCTTCGTCATGCGCCGTGCCGAGGCGGTGGTGATGGAGATCGAAAAGGCGCTCTACCTCCGTCAGGACGTCGAGCGCCTCGGCATCGCGCCGCTGACCTCGATGTACTGGTACTCGGAAACCGCGAAGCCGACGGCGATCGACTGGCGGCCCGAGATCCACGATTCCGACGGCCTCGCGCTCTGGACCGGCACCGGCGAGCGCATCTGGCGCCCGCTCAACAATCCGCCGCGGATCACCGCCTCGTCCTTCGCCGACGAGCGCCCGCGCGGCTTCGGGCTGATGCAGCGCGACCGGCTGTTCGACCACTATCTCGACGGCGTCTATTACGACCGCCGGCCCTCGCTCTGGGTCGAGCCCCTCGGCGACTGGGGCCGGGGTTCGGTGCAGCTCATCGAGCTCCCGACCGACGACGAGATCCACGACAACATCGTCGCGACCTGGGTCCCGGCGGAGCCGGCCCGGACCGGCACCTCCCATGAATTCCGCTATCGCCTGCACTGGGTCGCCGACGAGCCCTATCCGCCGACGCTTGCGCGCTGCGTGGCGACCCGGCTCGGCAACGGCGGGCAGGCCGGCACGGTGCGGCCGAAGGGCGTGCGCAAGTTCATCGTCGAGTTCAAGGGCGAGCC
>DAINQO010000332.1:0-3344 GCA_036742625.1 Microvirga sp. | reverse complement strand
TCTCCTTGTAGACCTGGCCGAGCGAGGAGAAGAACAGCACCGGCGTGTGGGTGTTGGCGACGAACAGCCGGGTGACGAAATCCTCCTCGCGGGTCTGCATCCCCGAGCGGCCCTTGCCGCCGCGGCGCTGCGCCCGGTAGGTCGAGAGCGGCACGCGCTTGATGTAGCCGGCGTGCGACACGGTCACGACCATGTCCTCGCGCTGGATCAGGTCCTCGTCCTCGACGTCCGAATCCCAGGCGACGATCTCGCTCCGGCGCGGCGTCGCGAACGCCTCGCGCACCGCCTTCAGCTCGTCCTTGACGATGGTCAGGATGCGGACCCGGGAGCGCAGGATGTCGAGATAGTCGGAGATCTCGGCCGCGAGCTTCGTCAGCTCGCCGCCGACCTCCTCGCGCCCGAGCGCGGTGAGGCGCTGCAGGCGCAGATCGAGGATCGCCCGCGCCTGCGCCTCGGAGAGGCGGTAGCTGCCGTCCTCGGCGAGGCGGTGGCGCGGGTCGTCGACGAGCGCGATCAGCGGCGCGATGTCGCGCGCCGGCCAGTCGCGGCCCATGAGCTCCTCGCGGGCCGAGTTCGGATCGGGCGCGGCGCGGATGAGCCGGATGACCTCGTCGATGTTCGCGACCGCGATGGCGAGGCCGCACAACACATGGGCGCGCTCGCGCGCCTTGCCGAGCAGGAACTTGGTGCGGCGGCTGACGACCTCCTCGCGAAAATCGACGAAGGCGCGGATCAGGTCCTTGAGGTTCATCACCTCGGGCCGGCCGCCGTTCAGCGCCACGATGTTGGCGCCGAAGCTCGTCTGCAGCGCGGTGTAGCGGTAGAGCTGGTTCAGCACGACGTCGACGACGGCGTCGCGCTTGATCTCGACGACGACGCGGATGCCGTCGCGGTCGGACTCGTCCCGAAGCTCGGCGATGCCCTCGAGCTTCTTCTCGCGCACGAGCTCGCCGATCTTCTCGACGAGGTGCGCCTTGTTCACCTGGTAGGGGATCTCGGTGAAGACGATCGCCTCGCGCTCGCGGCGCATCTCCTCCGTGTGCCACTTCGCCCGCATGATGATCGAGCCGCGGCCGAGATGGTAGGCGGCGCGCGCGCCGGCCTGGCCGAGGATCTGGGCGCCGGTCGGGAAGTCCGGCCCCGGCACGATCTCGATCAGGTCGTCGATCGAGATCGCCGGGTCCTCGATATAGGCCGTGCAGGCGTCGATGACCTCGCCGAGGTTGTGCGGCGGGATGTTCGTCGCCATGCCGACGGCGATGCCGCCGGCGCCGTTGACGAGGAGGTTCGGGTACTTCGCCGGGAGCACGCTCGGCTCCTCGAACTCGCCCGAGTAGTTCGCCGTGAAGTTGACCGTGTCCTTGTCGAGGTCGTCGAGGAGCGGCATCGCCGCCTTGTCGAGCCGGGCCTCGGTGTAGCGGTCGGCCGCCGGCGGGTCGTTGTCGATCGAGCCGAAATTGCCCTGCCCGTCGATCAGCGGCAGGCGCATCGAGAAATCCTGCGCCATGCGCACGAGCGCGTCGTAGATCGCGAGGTTGCCGTGCGGGTGGTACTTGCCCATCACGTCGCCGACGACGCGGGCCGATTTCTTGTACGGCTTGTCGGGCGTGAAGCCGTTCTCGAACATCGTGTAGAGGATGCGCCGGTGCACCGGCTTCAGGCCGTCGCGGGCGTCCGGCAGCGCCCGCGAGACGATCACGCTCATGGCGTAATCGAGGTAGGAGCGGCGCATCTCGTCGGTGATCTGGACCGGCTTCACGTCGCTCGCCGGCGGCGGCAGATCGGGCGGGCCGGAGCGGGGGTCCTTCGGGTCTGCCAAGGCTGAGCTTTCCTGCTGCTGCGGCGTCTTGCGCCGGGCTTATCCGCGGCGCCGGGAAGGCCCGCGCGCGCCGCCCATGAATGTGAGAGGAATCAAGCCCTTAATTGGCCGTTTCGGGCGGTGTTTTCAAGCCGAAACAGAGCGCGATCCACGGGTGTTCGGGGCATCACAAGTCTCCTCATGCTGAGGTGCGACCCCGGGCTTGACCCGGGGGAGCCTCGAAGCACGCAACGGCGGTCCGGCGCAGCACCGGCAGGGTTGCGTCCTTCGAGGCTCGCCCCGGACCAGGTCGCGGCTCGCACCTCAGGATGAGGGCGTGGGAGGATGGCCCGCTCGACAGAGGAGAGAAGCGTGTCGGCATGCGAATCCGACTCCGGGCCGAGCGTGCGTTAAGCTCATCGCCATGTACGCCGATTTTCTCGCCTCGGCGCTGGTGACGCTTCTCGTCACGGTCGACCCGCCGGGGCTCGCGCCGATCTTCCTGTCGGTCACCCGCGGCATGACGGCGGAGGAGCGCCGGCGCGTGGCGGCGCGGGCGGCGCTGATTGCGTTCTGCATCCTCGCCTTCTTCGGGCTCGGCGGCGAGGTGCTGCTGCGGCTTCTCGGCGTCGGCCTGCCGGCGTTCCGGATCGCCGGCGGGCTGCTGCTGTTCTGGATCGCCTTCGAGATGGTGTTCGAGCGCCGCAACGACCGCAAGCAGCAGACGGCCGAGGTCGCGGTCACGCAGGATCTGATCCGCAACGTCGCCGCCTTCCCGCTCGCGATGCCGCTGATGGCCGGCCCCGGAGCCATCACGGCGATGATCCTCTTGGCCGGCCGGGCCGAGGGCAGCCCGCTCGCGCTCGCCCTCCTCCTCGCGCTCGTCGCCGCGGTGATGTTCGCCTGCCTCGCGGTATTCGCCGCCGCCGAGCCGATCGCCCGCCTCCTCGGCGTCACCGGCCAAGCGGTGCTGACCCGCCTCCTCGGCGTCATCCTCGCCGCGCTCGCGGTGCAGTTCGTGATCGACGGCGTGCGAGCAGTTGCGATAATTTGAAAAAAATCCTTGACAGCCTCGGAACTCTGTCCTAGTCTCCTCCCCGTCCCGTCCGCGAGGGGCGCTTCCGGAGGCGTTCGAGAGCGGGGCGGCATCGGCTTTGGGCGAGGCGTGGACCGGCAACGGTTTGCGCGAAGCGCGAAGGCGGTGGCTCGAGGGGTCGGCCACAAGGCTGGCCCGAAGAGTTGACGCGGCGCTGAGCCCGCCCTCGCAAGGCGGTGCCTCAGGGTCCTCCGCCTCCCGGTCTCCGGCGCGACAAGGGCGCGCCGCCCGACATCCTGGCGGCGGCCTCGCCCGTCCCGGCGAAACGCCGGGTCCGTGCGGACGCACTTAAGGCGGCTTGCGGCCGGCGACGGTCGTCGAGACGCCGAAGCGCGGGGCCAGGGATCAAGAGCGTCGCGCGGGAGGTCTGGTTCGGCTCGCCGCCCGGCGGGTCCTCCTTCCCTTCCTTTCCCTCCCGTGCACGCCCATCGGGCCGGCGCACGGGCCAGG
>DAINQO010000331.1:1252-3353 GCA_036742625.1 Microvirga sp. | reverse complement strand
CCACCGGCGGCGGCGGCCGTGAGGTGCAGCTCATCCTCCAGGCGGTCGATGCCGCGACGCCATCGCTCCTCGACGCGAGCTTCGCCGGCGAAGCCGCCGCCGTCCGCCGGATGTTCCGGATGCGAGACCGCGACCCGGCCCGCAGCCTCGAGACCTATCTGTGCGGCATCTGGGCCGACAGCGCCCGGCGGGCGGCGTGGAAGGCGGGCTTCGCCGCGATCGGGCAGGTGCCTGCAGTGCGCGCCACCTTCGACGGCCTCTACAAGAGCGCGAGCCTCGACGGCGGCAAGATCGCGACCTTCTTCCGAGCCTATGCCGCGAACGGACTCCAGCCGACCGAGATCGACTATGGCTTCTTCAAGGACCGGGCGGCGCATACGAGCCCGTCCCTGGCGCCGATCCAGCAGGCGATCGCGAACCTCCTTGCGGCGCAGCCCTCGGCCGCCCGCTGGAAGGTCCGGCAGGCCATTGCCCTGAACGTCCGGCCGGGGAGCCAGCGCGCCGACCGCCTCGGCCGCGACGTCGCCTTCTACATCGACGGCGCCGGCGATGCGCTCGGCTCCGGAGAGCGATCCGCCTGGCAGGCGCGCGGGCGCCTGCGCGCGTCGGATGCGGGCCTGACCGACGCCCGTCCATCTGCGACGTTCACGCCGGAACCGCCGATCGATACCGGCATCGCCGATCCGGCGAGCCTGACCGACGCCGAGCGCGCCGCCTGCCCGCGCGCCGTCCTCGACACGCGGCGGCCGTGAGCAGGCGACCGATCCCTTCCCGCCTGTGACATCGATGCGGCGCGGGCGCAGAGGGCCGACGTTGATCGCGGCGCTCGGCGCCGCGATGCTCGCCGGGCTCTCCCCGGCGATGGCGCAGGCCGGGAGCGACGCCGGCCCGCCCTTGCCGGAGAAGCTGCGCGGCCCGTTCATCGCTCGGCCCGACGTCGTCCAGCGCCTCGACCATCTCGACCCCGGCGGCGATTGCGACAAGTCCGGCAAGCTCGTCTTCGCCTGCCTGATCCAGGCGCTGGCGAAGAAGAGCGAGCAGGAGGCGCCGTCAGGGCCGCTGTCGAACCCGTTCAACCTGCGCGTCGCCGGCGACATCGCGAAGACCATCGCCGCGGACCTCGCCGAGCTCGACGACGGCGGCGAGGACGGCGACCGCACCGCGCTGAACGCCAAGTTCTTCACCCATCCGCTGTCGCGGATCGAGCTCGTCGGCATCGTCAACCGCATCGACCGGCAGTTCATCAAGGATCTCGTGCCGGGCGCCGAGGACCACGACCGCTGCGGCGAGATCAGCGTCATCTACCGCTTCTCCTATTCGCTGCATGCCGGCGACGTGCAGTCGCGCCTGCCGGTGACGATGAACGTCGTCTTCCCGGCGGTGCCGCGCGACAGGCCGGCCTGCGCCTCGAACTGCCGCGAGGTCGCGGCGCGCTGGGTGGCGGAGCTTGCCCGCCCGGCCGACCGGTCCGCCGAACAGGTGGTCGCCGACCTGACGGATCCGGCAAGCGGCGTGCTCGCTCCCCTGACCGGCACCGACATCGAGCGCCTCGAGCTCAACATGCAGGCCTACCGGATCAAGGCCGGCAGCGACAAAACCGATTTCGGCTCGACCGCCGAATATGTGATCCGCGTCTTCCGCTGGGACCCGGTCGACAAGCGACGCTTCATCGTCAGCTACCTGACGAACCAGATCGACCGCGCGCGCCTTCTCGGCAACCCTAAGGGCGACGCCGACAGCTGCGAGCCCGGCAAGTCCAAGCCGATGTCGAAGGCCGACTTCCAGGCCTATCTGGCAAGGCCCGAGGTGCTCTCCGACATCGACAACGGTACCCTCAACATCGAGCAGAAATATCTCGCCTGCCGGGCAACGACAGTGTCGCCGGGCGGCCCGCACCGCTCGAAGAACCAGCCGTTCTGGAACGCGCCGACGGCCGCGCTGTCGATCATCTCGGACGCGCAGATCACGGCGGCGGTGAACGCCGCCGTAAGCCCGACGCGGCAATTCAGCTTCATGAAGTCGGCCGACGACGTGCGCACGCGGCTGAACGAGCTCGCCTGCTCGGGATGCCATCAGGCGCGCGCCATCGCCGGCTTCCATT
>DAINQO010000331.1:0-1152 GCA_036742625.1 Microvirga sp. | reverse complement strand
CGTCCGCAACGATCTCGCGGCGAGCTACGCGGCCCGGCCGCTCAACAAGCTGCAGGCGGAGCTCGACGGGACCGAGCTCATCGGCGGCTGGGGTGGCGCCTGCCTCATGGAGCCGACGCTGACGCAGAGCCAGCGCAAATGGACCTGCCGGGCGGGCCTCGCCTGCACGCCGCTGTTCAAGTCGGCGAACGCGCCCGGGCTCGGCACCTGCGCGCCGAAGGCGGACGGCCCGGCCGGCGACGCAGCCTGCCTGTCCAGGACCGGCCGGCGGATCGGCGATGCGATGCAATGCGGCACCGTGACCACGAAGGCCTACGGCGTCGACCGCTATCTGCGCACCGATCCGCCGCGCGAGACGCCGCCGGAATGGACCGACCGGTCGAACCGCAAGACGCTGATCCCCGACGAGCGGCTGCCGCCGGGCGCGCCGGCGGACAACACCTATTACGCCGCGCATCAGGAATTTTTCGAGGGCAACGACAGCGACGCCCAGCCGAAACCGCTGCTCTTCGTCAACAAGCGCAACGCCCAGACCGGCGGCTTCCCATCCGGCATGCTGCGCCTCTCGGAATGCAAGGGGCTGCCGCCCGAGGCGACCTGCGGGCTCCTCGCCGCGACGGGCTTCAACCGATGCCTGACACAGGTCGCAAGCGGCGCACGCAAGCTCGCCGACTGCTTCGTCCAGCGCACCGCCTATTCGGGCGTGCGCGCCTGCGACGCCGCCACGCCCTGCCGCGACGACTACATCTGCCTGCGGCCGATCGGCTACAACGCCGCGAACGGGCATGAGAAGTTCTTGCAGCGCCGCGCCGGCGTCGCCGGCCATCTCGATCCCGAGGATTTCGGCCAGAAGGAGCCGGACGGCGCCTGGCTCGGGCGGAACGCCGGCAAGGGCGATCCGCGCGGCCTGTGCATCCCACCCTATTTCGTCTTCCAGTTCCGCTCCGACGGTCACCCGTCGCCGGACTGAGGCCGGCGCGGGACGAGCCCGGCCCATATGTCATCACCGGGCTTGTCCCGGCGATCCCGGCCAGTAGAGCGCCGCGGCCGGGGGATGGCCGGGACGAGCCCGGCCATGACGGAGAGAGGTGTGGACGACCCGCAATTCCGGAGCGTGCGCCTTTTCTAGCCGAGGAGCGTCACGCTGTCAAG
>DAINQO010000330.1:0-3361 GCA_036742625.1 Microvirga sp. | reverse complement strand
GAGTGGAAGGCGATCCGGGACCCAGCGCAAGAACTCGCCGCGAAGCGGCGCCGAATCTCACCTTTCGCAGAGAGGTTGGCTACGTGTCGCTCTTGATCCCGTTCTCGCGCACGACCGCGCCCCAGGTGCGCAGCTGCTCGTCGAAGAAGGCGCGCAGCTCGTCGGGGCCGCCGAGGGTCGCGGTGATCTGCTGCGTCTCGGCAATCTGCTTCGCGACGCGCTCGTCCTTCAGCGCCGCGGTGAGCTCGGCGCGGAAACGATCGAGGATCGGCTTCGGCGTTCCGGCCGGGCCGTAGACGCCCCACCAGGCGAGCGACTGGAAGCCGGAAAACCCGCTCTCGTCGGCGGTCGGCAGGTCGGCGAGGCTCGCCTGCCGCTTGAGGCCGGTCTGCACGAGCGGGCGCAGCGTCCCGCCCTGGAGGTGCGCGTTGAGGAGCGCCGTGCTGGCGATGATGAGATCGACATGGCCGGCGATCGCGTCGTTGATCGCCGGACCGCCGCCCCGATAGGGCACGTGCACGAGATCGACCCCGGCGCGCTTCGAGAGAAGGACCATGGTGAGATGGCCGAGGCTGCCGGCCCCGACCGTCGCGTAGGTGACCGCCCGCGGCCTCGCCCGCGCCGCCGCGATGACCTCGGCGAGCGATCGGTAGGGCCGCGACGGATGGGTCGCGAGCACGTTCGGCGCCGTGCCGATGAGGAGGACCGGATCGAGATCCTTCTGGCTGTCGTAGGACAGGTTCGGGATCAGCGCCGGATTGACCGCATGCGTGTCGAAGACGAAGAGCCAGGTGTTGCCGTCGGGGGCGGCCCTCGCGACGGCTGCCGTCCCGATCGAGCCCGAGCCGCCGGGCCGATTCTCGATCAGCACCGTCGCGTTAAGGCGCTGCTGCAGCCCCGGCTGCACCATGCGGGCGATGGCGTCGACGGAGCCGCCGGGCGGGAACGGCACGATGATGCGCACGATCCCGGAGGGCCAGCCCTGGGCGCGCGCCGCGAACGGCGCGGCGGCGGCGGCGAGAACGAGCGAGCGGCGCGTCAGCGTGAGCAAGATCCCCCTCCCCTTGTCGGCGCGGCGATCAGACAACGCGCGGCGGGCTTCGTCGAGAAAAATCGTGCCGGCGCGTCAGCGCAGGAATGGATTTGTCTCGCGCTCCTCGCCGATGCTGCTCATCGGGCCGTGGCCGCAGAGGAAGGCGACTTCGTCGGGGAGCGGCAGCAGCTTGTTCTTGATCGAGCCGATGAGCGCGGCGTGATCGCCGCCGGGGATGTCGGTGCGGCCCACGGAGCCGCGGAACAGCACGTCGCCGACGATCGCGAAGGGCTCGCCGCGCGTGACGAAGACGACGCTGCCCGGCGAGTGCCCCGGGCAGTGCAGGACGTCGAAGGCAAGCTCGCCGACCGTGACCTCGTCGCCCTCGTCGAGCCAGCGGTCCGGCGCGAGGTTCCTCGCCTCGACCATGCCGTACTTGCGCCCGCTCTCGACGAGCTTGTCGAGCAGGAACTTGTCGTCGCGGTGCGGGCCCTCGACCGGCACGCCGAGCCGCTCCTTGAGCTCGGCGGCGCCGCCGGCGTGATCGATATGGCCATGGGTCAAGAGGATCTTCTCGGGCGTGACGCCGGTCTTCTCGATCGTCGCAAGGATGCGCGGGAGATCGCCGCCCGGATCGACGATCGCGGCGCGATGGCTGGCGTCGCACCAGAGGATCGAGCAGTTCTGCTGGAACGGCGTCACGGGGACGATGGCGGCGCGCAGCGGCATGAGCGAGGGATCGGGTGGTTCGAAAATGGGAGGCCCGCTCTACGCGGTTTCGTCGCGAAGGCAACCCGCAGCGGACGATCCCCTTTCAGCGTCCGACATCCACCGGGCGCGTGTGTGCCGGCTTCCCGGCCCGCTCGTGCGTTAACAGGCGCAGCGCCGCCGCGATCAGGAGGATGGAGCCCGGCATCACCAGGGTGTGCCAGTCGAGATGCGACTCGGTGCCCGCCACATCGGTCGCGAAATCGACGATGAGGTAGACCAGGATGACCTCGACGAGGATGCGCTTGAGATCGGCGACGCCGTCGACCCGCATCCAATCGGGCAGCCGTTCGCGCTCGCCAGGCGCAAGCTCGACCACGAAGCCGAAGGTGATGGCGTAGGCGAAGATCACCAGCACGACGCCGAAGAGGTAGGCGTCGGTCGCGCCCATCACCGAGGCGACGATCGAGGCGCGCGTCTCGCCGCCGGCAAAGGCCGCCTTGAGCGCGCCCCAGGTCTTCGAAGCGCCGAGCCAGAACATGACGAGGGCCCCCAGCACGGCGCCGAGCGATGCGACGAGCATGACGAAGCGGAGCGGAAGCAGGACGCGGAGCATTGGATCGACCTCGGGGCCATGATCGGCGCAAACCGCACGCCGGTCCAGACGCCCCGCCACCGCGCGCGCCGGTGCTACCTGCGCTACTCGATCACCTCGTCGGCGCGGGCGATCAACGACGTCGGGATCGTCAGGCCGATGGCTTTCGCGGCCGATGTGTTCAGCACCAGCTCCAGCCGGTGGCCCTGCACCACCGGCAAGTCCCTGGGGTGGGCGCCCCTCAGGATGCGATCGATGTATACGGCGCCCTGGCGATAGTTCTCGGTCAGCTCGGCGCCGTAGGACATGAGC
The DNA here is from genome assembly GCA_036742625.1 of Microvirga sp. Classification (GTDB taxonomy): domain Bacteria; phylum Pseudomonadota; class Alphaproteobacteria; order Rhizobiales; family Beijerinckiaceae; genus JAJKJG01. The sequence goes on along the minus strand of DAINQO010000330.1, from coordinate 713 downwards.
CCGCCGACGACGACCGGCACCCGTTGCTCATAGATCGCCGGCAATCGGTTTTGGGCGGCGAGCTCCGCGATCCGCCCGCTGAGCCCGACCAGCAGGAAGTCCCACTGCACCAGGATTGCGTCGCGGTCCGCAAGGGCGCGGAAAGCGCCGTCGATCTCGCCGGCAGCGCCAACGTCGGCGCGCTTGATCTCGGCGCCGATCCTCGCCGTCTCTTCCTGGGCGTTGCGCCACTGCGCGGCAAAGCTCGTGTTGCCGGGATTGCCGACGAAACCGAGGCGGCGGGGCGGATGGCCCATGACCTCGCGCAAGAGGTCCAGCCGTTTGCCCCATAGCAATTCGGGGCTCTGCAGGAAGCCGGTCAGGTTCCCGCCGGGGCGTGTGATGCTCTGGACGAGACCGGCGGCGACCGGATCCCACGCCATCTGCATGAACACGATCGGAATGTCGCGCGTCGCGTCCTGCAGCGCCTTCGCCTCGGTGCCGCCGGTGGCGCCAATGACGTCCGGGCGCTTCGCGACGAGCTCCGCCGCAAGCCGGGGCAGGCTCGCGGTGTCGCCTGCGGCGTGACGCTCGTCCAGCTCGAGCGTCTCCCCGATCCTCCAGCCCAGGCCATGCAGAGACTCCTTCAAGGTCCCCAACGGGCTTTCCATTCCGGCCCGGTTGCCGGGGCCTCCCGAAAGCCACCCCATGCGCGCCCGCCTGACGGCTTGCGC
>DAINQO010000329.1:0-3364 GCA_036742625.1 Microvirga sp. | reverse complement strand
CTGAAGCAGTCGCTCCTCATCTTCGATCAGAACTGGCTGATGTTCTTCACCCGCCCGATCGTCGTCGTGCTCTTCGCGATCACGCTGTTGAGCCTCATGGCGCCGCTCATCGTCAAGGTGCTGCGCCGCGCCTTCCGCCGCGAGCCGGCGCTCGATCCGCTCTCCGAGTGAGCCTGCCGTCGGTCAACCGGCCCAGCGCAGCACCAGCGGGTCCAGCCGCCGCGCGATCTCGAGGAGCCCGGCGCGGGTCGCCGGATGCAGCGGCGCGAGCGGGTGCCGCACGTGGTCGGAGGCGATCACGCCGCCCTCGCGCATCAGCACCTTGCAGGCGAGAAGCCCGCACTGCCGGTTCTCGTAGTTGATCAGCGGCAGGACGCGCCCGTAGCCTTCAGCCGCCTCCTCGCGCCGTCCGGCGGCGTGCGCCTCGACGATCGGGCGCAGGAGGTCGGGGTAGCCGCCGCCCGGCATCGTCCCGGTCGCGCCGGCGTCGAGATCGGCTATCAGCGTGATCGCCTCCTCGCCGTCCCAGGGGCCCTCGACGGCGTCGCCGCCGAGCCGGATCAGCTCGCGCAGCTTCGCCGCGGCGCCCGGTACCTCGATCTTGAAATAGGCGACGTTCGCGACCTCGCGTGCGAGCCGCGCCAGGAGATCGGCCGAGAGCGCGACGCCGCTGACCGGCGCGTCCTGGATCATGATCGGGATCGCGACCGCGTCCGACAGCGTGCGGAAGAAGGCCTCGATGCCCGCCTCCCCGGCCCGGATCGTCGCGCCATGGTAGGGCGGCATGACCATGACCATCGCGGCGCCCGCCGCCTCGGCCCGCCGGCTGCGCTCGGCGCAGATGCGCGTGCTGAAATGGGTCGTCGTGACGATCACCGGCACCCGCCCGGCGACATGGGTGAGCGCGGCCTCGGTCAGCACCTCGCGCTCGCGGTCGGTGAGCACGAACTGCTCGGAATAGTTCGCCAGGATGCAGATGCCGGAGGAGCCCGCGTCGATCAGGAAGTCGAGGCAGCGCCGCTGGCTGTCGAGGTCGAGCTCGCCGCGCTCGTCGAAGGTCGTCGGCGCGACCGGGAAGACGCCGGTGAACCGCGCTCGTGCCGGCATCGTCCTCGCCTCCCCGGGGCCTGACAGGCCGGCCCGATCGCCGCTAACATGAGGCCGCACCGGACGGACACGGCATGCCGCTCAACATCGCAATCGTCGGCCTCGGCAAGATCACGCAGGATCAGCATATCCCGGCGATCAAGGCAAACCCGGCCTTCAGGCTCGTCGCGGTCGCGAGCCTGCGCGGACTCTCGGTCGAGGGCGTCCCGCACGCCTTCAAGGATCACCGCGCGATGCTGGCCGCGGTGCCGGACCTCGACGCGGTCGCGATCTGCACGCCGCCGCAGCCGCGCCACGCCATCGCCCGCGATGCGCTCGCCGCCGGCAAGCACGCGCTCCTGGAGAAGCCGCCGGCCGCGACCTTGAGCGAGCTCGTCGACCTCAAAACCGCCGCCGAGGCCGCGGCGAAGACGCTCTTCACAACCTGGCACGCGCAATACAACGCCGCCGTCGAAGAGGCGCGCGAGCGCCTCGCCGGCCGATCGGTGACGCGCCTCGCCGTGACCTGGAAGGAGGACGTGCGCGTCTGGCATCCGGGCCAGGAATGGATCTGGCAGGCCGGCGGCTTCGGCGTGTTCGATCCCGGCATCAACGCGCTCTCGATCGTGACCCGGATCCTGCCCGAGCCGGTGTTCGTCAAGCGCGCCGATCTCAGCTTCCCGGCGAACCGCGACGCGCCGATCGCCGCCGATCTCGCCTTCGGCGCGGCCGCGGGCGCGCCCGCCGGCGACGCCGATCTCACCGCCGCCTTCGATTGGCGCCAGACCGGCGAGCAGAGCTGGGATATCGCGGTCGAGACCGCGGACGGTGCGCGCTTCCTCCTCGAGAAGGGCGGCAGCCGCCTTGCCGTCGACGGCAAGGTCGTCGTCGACCAGGCGTCGGCCGAATACCCGCGCATCTACGAGCGCTTCGCGGCGCTCGTCCGCGACGGCCGGTCCGAGGTCGACGAGGCGCCGTTCCGGCTCGTCGCCGACGCCTTCATGATCGGGCGGCGGATCGCCGTCGAGCCGTTCGCGTCCTGAGATGATCTTGAGGCGGATCGCCGTCCTCGGCGGCGGCCCGGCCGGGCTCTACTTCGCCTATCGGTGGAAGCGGCGGCAGCCTGAGAGCGAGGTCGAGGTCTTCGAGCAGAACCCGGCCGGCGCGACCTTCGGCTTCGGCGTCGTGTTCTCCGACCGCGCCCTCGACTTCCTGCGCCAGGACGATCCCGAGACCGCCGACCTGATCGCCCCCCGGATGGAAGCCTGGCAGGACATCACGCTCGTCCACCGCGGTAAGCGCATCGCCATCGACGGCGTCGGCTTCTCGGCCATCGGACGGCTCGAGTTCCTGGCGCTGCTGCAGGAGCGCGCCCGCTCGGTCGGCGTCGAGCCCCGCTACGGCGTGCCGGTGCGATCCGTCGACGAGCTGCAAGGGTTCGACCTCGTCGTCGCCGCCGACGGCGTGAACTCGCTCCTGCGCCGCGCCTTCGAGGGCGACTTCAAGACGTCGCTGTCCTTTCTCGACAACAAGTTCGTCTGGTACGGCACGACCAAGCGCTTCGAGACCCTGTCGCAGACCTTCGTCGCGACGAGGCTCGGCACCTTCAACGCGCATCATTACCGCTACGCCCCGGCGATGAGCACCTTCATCGTCGAGTGCGACCGTGCGACCTGGCTCGAGGCCGGCTTTGCCGAGATGAGCCCGGACGAGACGAAGGCGGTCTGCGAGGAGGTTTTCGCCGAGGCGCTCGATGGCCACCCGCTGATCTCGAACAAGTCAGCCTGGCGCAACTTCCCCTGGATCTGGAACGAGCGCTGGTCGCACCGCAACATCGTGCTCGTCGGCGACGCGCTGCGCACGGCGCATTTCTCGATCGGCTCCGGCACGCGGCTCGCGCTCGAGGACGCGATCGCGCTTGTCAACGCGCTCGACGCGGCGCCGGACCTGCCTGCGGCGCTCGCGACCTACGAAGCCGCGCGCCGGCCGATCGTCGAGAAGCTCGTCGCGGCGTCAAAAGCGAGCGCCGCCTGGTACGAGCGCTTCGCCTCGCACATGCGGCTCGATCCGCTCGATTTCGCCATGAGCTACATCACCCGCTCGGGCCGGGTCGACCGCGACCGCCTGCGGGCGATCGCGCCGCGCTTCATGGCCGGCTACGACGCCGCGCGCTAACGCATGATCTCGAAAAGTGGCTGCCGGTTTTCGGAAAAGATCATGCTTAAACAATGAGGTAGAGCGGGATGACGACTCGACGAGAAGTCATTGCGCGCTAACG
>DAINQO010000328.1:0-3390 GCA_036742625.1 Microvirga sp. | reverse complement strand
CCGCGGTGTACTGGCTCGACCTCGGCATCGCCGGCTTCTTCACGGCCATCGCCACCGGCTTCGTCCTCTACGCCGCCCTGCTCGTCTATGTCGTGCTTCGCGTCAGGGCGCCCGAGCGTCCGGCATGACGGAAGTAGATCCTCACCCGCGAAGCGGGGGAGGGGGACCATGCGAAGCATGGTGGAGGGGGCGCCACGCGCGCGACGACTTGGGATCGTCCGCACGACGGCTCCATAGGCCGCATGGAAAGCGTCGACGGCGCGCCCGGCCCTGGCCCCCTCCACCGCCTTCGGCGGTCGCCTTCCCGCGCTTCGCGGGTGAGGATCGGCAGGTGTCCACAGCCATCGCCGGGGTCGATGCGCCCACCGCTCAGGCGAGCGCCGCATCGAGCACGCGCGCCACATGGACCGCCTCGCGGCCGACGCCATCGTGGATCTGGTGGCGGCAGCTTGTGCCGTCGGCGACGATGAGGTCGTCGGGGGAGGCCTCGCGGAGCGCTGGGAAGAGCGACAGCTCGGCCATGGCGAAGGAGACGTCGATGGTCTTCGGGTCGTAGCCGAAGGCGCCGGCCATGCCGCAGCAGCTCGACTCGATCACCGCGACGTCGAGGCCTGGGATGGCCCGCAGCACGGCCTCGACCGCGGCCATGCCGCCGAAGGCCTTCTGGTGGCAGTGGCCGTGGAGATGCGCCTTGCGGCCCTTCTGGTCGCGCAAGGGGAGGGTGGTGGCGCCGGCGGCGATGTCCTTCGCCAGCAGCTCCTCGATGAGGAACGACGCCGCGGCGAGCGGCGCGACCTCGGCCTGCGGCAGGAGGTTCAGGAACTCGTCGCGGAAGGTATAGAGGCAGGACGGCTCGAGCCCGACGACGCGGCAGCCCGGCGCGACGAGCGGCGACAGCGCGTCGAGCGTGCGCCGCGCCTCTTCGCGCGCCTCCTCGACCAAGCCCGCCGAGAGGAAGGTGCGGCCGCAGCACAAGGGACGGCCCTTCGGCCGGGCGTGGTGAAGGCGGTAGCCCGCCGCGGCGAGGACGCGCTCGGCGGCGGAGAGATTCTCGGGCTCGAAGTAGCGGTTGAAGGTGTCGCCGAAGAGGACGAGATCGCGGCCGTCGCCGCGCACGGCCTCGGGGGCGGCGGGCCGGCCCGCCTCGCGCCACGGCCTCTTCCATGTCGGCATCGAGCGGCGGGCGGAAAAGCGCAGCGCCGCCTCCGCGGCGCGGGCGGCGCCGGGGATGCGGTCGCGGAGATTGAGAATGCCCCGGGTTCTTGATGCATAGGGGGCGTAGCGCGGCAGCCAAGCGACGAGCTTCTCCTTCGCGGGCCGGCCGTGGCGTTCATGATAATGGTGCAGGAACTCTATCTTCATCTTGGCCATGTCGACGCCGGTCGGGCACTCGCGCCGGCAGCCCTTGCAGGAGACGCAGAGGTCGAGCGTCGCCTTCATCTCGTGCGAGGTGAAGGCGTCGGGGCCGAGCTGGCCGGAGATCGCAAGGCGCAGCGAGTTGGCGCGCCCGCGCGTCAGGTGCTGCTCGTCGAGGGTCGCGCGGTAGGACGGGCACATGGTGCCGCCGGCGAGCTTGCGGCAGGTGCCGTTGTTGTTGCACATCTCGACGGCGCCGCTAAAGCCGCCCCATTCCGACCAGTCGAGCGCCGTCTTCAGCGGCTCTACGACCGCGTAGCCCTCGGGAAAGCGCATCAGCGCGCGGTCGTCCATGCGGTAGGGGCGGACGATCTTGCCGGGGTTGAGCCGCGCCTCCGGGTCGAAGGCGTCCTTGACCTCCTCGAAGGCGCCGATCAGCCGCTCGCCGAACATCCGGCGGTGGAACTCGGAGCGCGAGATGCCGTCGCCGTGCTCGCCGGAATGGGAGCCCTTGAAGCGGCGCACGAGCTCGCAGGCGGCCTCCGCGATCTCGCGCATGGCGCGGACGTCCTTCTCCTTTTTCATGTCGAGGATCGGGCGCACGTGCAGGCAGCCGACCGAGGCGTGCGCGTACCAGGTGCCGCGGGTGCCGTGGCGGGCGAAAAGCTCGGTGATCGCCGCGGTGTAGTCGGCGAGGTGCTCGAGCGGCACGGCGCAGTCCTCGATGAAGGACACGGGCTTCGCGTCGCCCTTCATCGACATCATGATGTTGAGGCAGGCCTCGCGCACCTCCCAGACCTGCCGCTGCGGCGCCGCATCGACGACCTCGACGATGGCGTCCGGGAAGCCGTGGTCGGCCATGCACTCATCGAGCCGCCGGAGGTCGGCAAGAAGCGCGCCGCGATCCGCGCCGGCGAACTCGACGAGCAGCAGGCAGTTCGGCTTTCCCTTCGTGATCTGCGCCAGCGTCTGCCGGAAGAGCGGGATGTCCGCCCCAAGCGACAGGATGTTGTTGTCGACGAGCTCGACCGCCACCGGCCCCAGCCCCACAATATGGCGCGTCGTCTCCATTGCGGCACGGAACGCGGGGAAGTGGCACACGCCCATGACCCGATGCGCCGGCAAGGGCGAGAGCTTCAGCGTCACGGCGGTTGTGAGCGCGAGCGTGCCTTCCGAACCGACGAGGAGATGGGCGAGGTTCGGCACCGGCGCGACGAGGCTGTCGAGGTTGTAGCCGCCGACCCGGCGCTGCACCTTCGGGAAACGCGCCTCGATCTCGGCGCGCTCCCGGTCGGCGAGGCCGAGCATCCGCGCCGCAAGGCTCCGAACCCGGTCGGAGCCGCCGACTCCGCCGCTCACATTGTCGACCCGGCCAAACGAGAAGCGCTCGCCATCGGGAAGCATGGCGTCCACCGAGAGCACGTTGTCGACCATCTTGCCGTAGAAGATCGAGCGCGCGCCGCAGGAGTTGTTGCCGGTCATGCCGCCGATGGTGCAGCGGCTCGCGGTCGAGGGCTCGACCGGGAAGAACAGCCCGTCGCGCTTGAGCCGGGCATTGAGCCGCTCGAGCACGACGCCGGGCTCGACCGTGACGACGCCTTCCTCGGGGTCGTAGCTCTTCACCGCGTTGAGGCTGCGGCTGAAGTCGACCACGAGCCCGGCGCCGATCGGCTGGCCGTTCTGCGAGGTGCCGGCGCCGCGCGCGATGACCGGAACACTTTCCTCGCGGGCGATCCGCAGCACCGCCTCGAGATCGGCGAGGTCCTTCGGGAAGACCACGCCGGCCGGCATGATCTGGTAGATCGACGCATCGGCGGCGTAGCGTCCCCGGGTGAAGGCATCGAACCTCACCTCGCCGCCGAGCTCCCGCGCCAGCTTCCGTTCGAGGCCGAGGTGACGGGAAAATCCGGCCGCGGCGTCGCGGGCGAGCGTCGGCGACAAGGAGCAATCCTTCTTGGATGGCGGCAGGCCGGTGCGGAACCTAGGACGGTCGCGCTTGCTTTGTCTGGCCTACATAATACAAGACCGCTCGCA
>DAINQO010000327.1:0-3391 GCA_036742625.1 Microvirga sp. | reverse complement strand
AAAGATCATGCTCAAACAATGAGGTAGAGCGGGATGACGACTCGAAGAGAAGTCATCGCGCTCTAGCCGAGCGGCGGAACTCCCGCCACTTGGCGGCCGCGAGGGGATCGAACGGCGGGCGTCAGCCGTTCGAGGCAGGACCAATGAGGCCGGCATGCCGCACATCGTCCTTCTCGGCGACTCGATCTTCGACAACGCCGCCTATGTGCGGCCGGGCGAGCCCGACGTCGTGCGCCAGCTCCGGGCGCGGCTGCCGGCCGGCGCCAGGGCGACGCTCGCGGCGGTCGACGGCGCGACGGCGGCGGACGTCCGGCGCCAGCTCGAACGCCTTCCCGCCGACGCCACCCATCTGATCGTCAGCGCGGGCGGCAACGACGCGCTCGGCAACATCGGCGTGCTCGATGAGGCCGCGGACTCGATCGCCGACGCGTTGACGCGCCTCGCCGACATCGGCGACGATTTCGAGCGCGCCTACCGGGCGATGGTGCGCGCCGTCCTCGACTGCGGCAGGCCGACGGCGCTGTGCACGATCTACGAGCCGCGCTACCCCGACCCGCGCTTCCAGCGCCTCGCCGTCACCGGCCTCGTCCTGTTCAACGACGTCATCACCCGCGCCGCGTTTGCGCGCGGCCTGCCGGTGCTCGACCTGCGCCTGATCTGCGACGAGGACGCCGACTTCGCCAACTCGATCGAGCCCTCGGCGCAAGGCGGCGACAAGATCGCGGCGCCGATCGCCCGGCTCATCGCCGAGCATGATTTCGCGCGCCGGCGGAGCGAGGTTTTCGTACGCTGACGCGCCCGGGTTGTCCCCGGCCAGCCACGATGATATCATGATATCATTGGAGCGGGTCGGATGGCGCAGATCGTGGTTCGTAAGCTCGAAGACGAGGTCAAGGAGGGCCTGCGCCGCCGGGCGGCCCGACACGGCCGCAGCCTCGAAGCGGAGGTGCGCGAGATTCTGCGCGATGCCGCTGTGGCGGAGCCTGGAGAGGAGGACGACATCGCGAGGATCGGCCTTGGAACCTGGCTCACGCGGCAGTTCGCGGGGAACGGACTGAGAGAAGGAGAAAAAATCGAGGAGATTCGAGGAGATTGGGGAGTTCGAATTCCTAAGTTCGACGAATGATCATCCTCGACACGAATGTATTTTCCGCGACGATGGCCGATCGCCCCGACCCGCGGCTGACGGGGTGGATCGATCGGCAGCCGTGGAAATCGCTCCATCTCACCACGATCACGGTCTACGAGGTCCAGTACGGGATCGAGGTCCTGGCTCCGGGAGCGCGCCGACGCCGTCTGGAGGCGACGTTCGAACGCGCGCGATCGCTGGGGTTTCCTTGGCGCATCCTGCCGCTCGATGAGGCCGCCGCCCATCAGGCCGCGGTCCTGATGGGGAAACGTCACAAGACGGGCCGCCGGGGCGATCTGCGCGACACGATGATCGCCGGCATTGCGATCTCCCGCGGCGCCAGGATCGCGACCCGCAACCTGCGCCACTTCCAGGATCTTCCAGTGGAGGTCGTCGACCCCTGGCAATAAGCCGCTCCGGGACGCCCCGGCAGGTCATCGACGGCGCTTTCCGGTTCTGAAATGATTGCGGCATGGACGAGCCTCAAAGAAAGCCGACCTATCCGAGCTGGAACTACAGCTTCGGCGAGATCGTCGCCGACGGCGCCGTGCACGCGACCGGGGTCGTGCTCGGCCTCGTCGGCTCGGTGCTGTTGGTCCTGTGGGCGGCGGGCTCGGCCGGGACGGTCGAGCTCGCGGCGGTGTTCGTCTACGTGGCCGCGCTCCTCGCCATGCTCGGCTTCTCGGCCGCCTACAACATGTGGCCGGTGTCGCCGACGAAATGGCTCCTGCGCCGATTCGACCACTCCGCCATCTATGTGATGATCGCCGGCACCTACACGCCGCTGCTCCTGCAGATGAAGGCGAGCGTCGCGACGGTGGCGCTCCTCGCCGGCGTCTGGGCGACGGCGCTCGTCGGCGCCGCCCTCAAGCTCGCCTTTCCGGGCCGGCTCGACCGGATCTCGATCGCGCTCTACCTTGCGCTCGGCTGGAGCGTCCTCGCCGCGTACGACTCGGTGCTGCCGGCGCTGCCCTCCTCGGCCCTTGTCCTGCTCGCCCTCGGCGGTCTGCTCTATTCCGGCGGCGTGATCTTCCACGTCTGGAGCCGGCTGCGGTTCCAGAACGCCATCTGGCACGCCTTCGTCCTCGCCGCCGCGGCCTGCCACTGGGGCGCGATCGTCGACTGCCTCGTGCTGGCGCGCGCCTAAGCGCGCGCGAAGGCCTCGACCGCGTCGCGGCGCGGGATCGGCGCGACGGCACCGCGGCCGAGCGTCTTCAGCGCCGCCGCCGCGTTGGCGTAGGCGGCGGCGCGGAACGGATCGCCATGCACGAGCCATTCGGCGAGGAAGGCGCCGGTGAAGGCGTCGCCGGCGCCGGTCGCGTCCACGACCTCGACTTTCTTCGGCGCAACGAGCGCCCGGGCGTCCGGCGTCGCGACGAGGGTTCCGTCGGCCCCCATCGTCAAGGCGACGATCCTGCAGCCGAGCCGCAGGTAGAAGTCGGCGATGTCCTCCGGCCCATCGAGACCCGTGAGCTGGCGCGCGTCGTCGATGCTCGGCCGGGCGATGTCGGCGAGCGCCAACGCCGCGTGGATGACGGCGCGGGCGCGGTCGAGCGGCCACAGGCGAAGCCGCAGATTGGTGTCGTAGCTCACCGCCGTGCCATTCGCCTTGGCATGGCGGATCGCGGCAAAGCCCGCGTCGGCGCAGCTCGAGGAGATCGCCTGGCTGATCGCCGAGAGATGGAACACCCGGGCCGCGGCGATCATGGCGAGCGGCAGCTCGGCCGGCGTCACCTGCGCGGCAGCGGAGCCGGCGCGGTAGTAGCTGAACAAGTGCCCCGCTGGTCCGTACGAGATGAAGTAGATGCCGGTGCGCTCGCCGGGCCGGGTGAGGACGGCGGCACGGTCGACCCCCTCCTCGTCCCACAGCCTGAGGAATCGCTCGCCGAAGGCGTCGTCGCCGAGCGCCGTGAAATAAGCGACCTTCGCCCCCTGCCGCGCCGCCGCGATCGCGGCGTTCGACGAGTCGCCGCCGAAGCCCGGCAGATAGAGCCGCTCGCCGCCACGCTCGACCTCGGCGAACTCCATCAGCGGCTCGCCGAAGGCGAGGAGGTCGAGCGTCTTCACGCGTCAGGCGCTTTTTGCGACCGGCAGCGCTGCCGGAGCGTCGTCGGCGACGGCGATCACCTTGCCGGGGTTGAGGATGTTCTGCGGGTCGAGCGCGCGCTTCAGCGTCCGCATCAGGTCGAGGGCGACCGGGTCCTTGTAGCGCAGGAGCTCGTCGCGCTTGATGAGGCCGATGCCGTGCTCGGCCGAGATCGA
>DAINQO010000326.1:0-3400 GCA_036742625.1 Microvirga sp. | reverse complement strand
TGGAAGATCGGCGCCTCGACCATCTTGGCGACATCGGACGGATAAGGCGAGGAGCGCGAGAAGCGCGGATTGGTCGTGAAGCCGATCTGGTTGTTGACGATGAAATGCACCGAGCCGCCGGTGCGGTGGCCCTTCAGGCCCGAAAGCCCGAAGCACTCGGCGACGACGCCCTGGCCGGCGAAGGCGGCGTCGCCGTGGATCAGGAGCGGCATCGCCGAGGAGCGGCGCTCGGGCGGGTCGCCGAACTGGTCCTGCTTTGCCCGCACCTTGCCGAGCACGACCGGGTCGACGATCTCGAGGTGCGACGGGTTCGCGGTCAGCGACAGGTGGACGCTGTTGCCGTCGAAGGAGCGGTCGGACGAGGCGCCGAGGTGGTATTTCACGTCGCCCGAGCCCTCGACCTCGTCGGGGGCGAAGGAGCCGCCCTTGAATTCGTGGAACAGCGCCCGATGCGGCTTCGCCATGACCTGGGTCAGCACGTTGAGCCGGCCGCGGTGGGCCATGCCGAGCACGATCTCCTTGACGCCGAGATTGCCGCCGCGCTTGATGATCTGCTCGAGCGCCGGGATCAGCGACTCCGAGCCGTCGAGGCCGAAGCGCTTGGTGCCGGTGTATTTGAGGTCGAGGAACTTCTCGAAGCCGTCCGCCTCGACGAGCTTGTTCAGGATCGCCCGCTTGCCCTCGCGGGTGAAGGTGATCTCCTTGTCCGGCCCTTCGATCCGCTCCTGGAGCCAAGCCTTCTCGGTCGGGTCCGAGATGTGCATGAACTCGACCCCGAGCGTCTGGCAATAGGTCCGCTCCAAGAGCGCGACGATCTCGCGGATCGTGCCGAACTCCATGCCGAGCACGTTGTCGAGGAAGATCCTCCGGTCCCAGTCGGCGTCGGTGAAGCCGTAGTGGGACGGATGCAGCTCCTCGTCGTCGTGGCGCGGCTCGAGGTCCAAGGGATCGAGCTTGGCGTGAAGATGGCCGCGCACCCGATAGGCGCGGATCAGCATCAGGGCGCGGACCGAATCGCGCGTCGCCTGAAGGATCTGGGCTTCGCCGCTCTCGGCACCCCGGTCGCTCGCTCGCGCCTTGATCCTGTCGCCGACCGCGCGCTCGATCGCGGGCCAGTTGCCGTCGAGCGCCGAGACGAGCTCGCCGTTCACCGGCACCGGCCAGTTCGGCCGCTTCCATGAGGCGCCGCGGGCGCTCTTCGCGACGTCCTGGCCGTTGTCCTTCAGGGCGGCGAAAAAGGCCCGCCACTCGGCATCGACCGCGTTCGGGTCCTTCTCGTACTCGGCCTGAAGCTCCTCGATGTAGGGCGCGTTCGCGCCATACAGGAAAGAGGTCTGGAGGAAGGTTTCGTTCGCGTCCTGGCGTGCCATCGTTCGACCTGATCTCAGCTCCGGAAGCCCTTGGCCACCGAAACGGCTATGTTGGGGTTCTTCGGGTTCGGTACGACGTCGCGGGTAGCCGGCCTTGCCACGAGGTCCATGTCTTCCATGGCGATCGCGCCGAGAAGGACCTCGTCGCCGACCACCATTGCACCCGACAATCCGCGCCGGTTGGCGACCGCCACCGTCAGCGGTCCGACATATGAGGCAAGCTTTTGCGAGCCGTCCGCGAAGGTGAGCTCGCGCCGGTCGAATTCCTCGAGCTCCAGCTGCAGAGCAAGATGTTCGGGAATGCAGATATGGAGCGCTCCCGTATCCACCAGCGCCTCGACCTCTATCGGCGAGATCTCGGGTCGCCTCGCATTGCCGAGCGTGACACGGGTGTAGATGAGGCCCACGGCGAATACCTCTGCGATCAGCGCCCCTTCAGCACCTCAACCAAGGTCTTACCAAGGCGGGCCGGCGAGGGTGAAACCGTGATGCCGGCCGCCTCCATGGCGGCGGTCTTGTCCTCGGCGCCGCCCTTGCCGCCGGAGATGATCGCGCCGGCGTGGCCCATGCGGCGCCCCGGCGGGGCGGTGCGGCCGGCGATGAAGCCGACCATCGGCTTGCGGCGGCCCCTCTTCGCCTCGTCGGCGATGAACTGCGCCGCGTCCTCCTCGGCCGAGCCGCCGATCTCGCCGATCATGACGATCGACTGGGTGGCGTCGTCGGCGAGGAACATCTCGAGCATCTCGATGAACTCGGTGCCCTTGACAGGATCGCCGCCGATGCCGACCGCGCTCGTCTGGCCGAGGCCCGCGTTCGTGGTCTGGAACACCGCCTCGTAGGTGAGGGTGCCGGAGCGCGACACGATGCCGACCGTGCCGGGCTTGAAGATGTTGCCCGGCATGATGCCGATCTTGCATTCGCCGGCCGTCATGACGCCCGGGCAGTTCGGGCCGATGAGGCGCGACTTCGAGCCCGCGAGCGAGCGCTTGACCTTGATCATGTCGGCGACCGGGATGCCCTCGGTGATGCAGACGATGAGCGGGATCTCGGCGTCGATCGCCTCGCAGATCGCGTCCGCGGCGCCCGCCGGCGGCACGTAGATGACCGAGGCGTCGGCGCCGGTCTTCGCCTTCGCCTCCTCGACCGTGTCGAAGACCGGCAGGTTCAGGTGATACGACCCGCCCTTGCCGGGCGAGGTGCCGCCGACCATGCGCGTCCCGTAGGCGATCGCCTGCTCGGAATGGAAGGTGCCGTTCTTGCCGGTGAAGCCCTGGCAGATGACCTTCGTGTTCTTGTCGATGAGGATGGACATGCGATACTTTCAGACAGGTGACTGGGGCTATCGGTACATATACCTGCGTAGGTAAGGGCCGTAGCTCAGGCCGTGTTGAGCTTCGATTTCGACCTCCAAGAGCTCCTTTGCGAGTTCCCTCGCATCCTTCTTTTGAGCTTGAGCGAGGCGATCAAGCTCGGCTGCCCGTTCGGGCGCGATCCGGATGACGAGGACCTGCCCAGCCTCTTCATTCGAAGGCTCCTGAGTGCTCATCGGCCTATCTCCTCACCGCCAGCGCCAATACCGAACTCAGATAAAGGGCAGGTATTGGCTGTTCTTGGGATCGCTGAAATCGAGTTTAGGGTCACGCCCCCTTCACCGCACCCACGATCTTCTGCGCCGCGTCGTCTAGGTCGTTTGCCGAGACCACGTTGAGGCCCGACTCGTTGATGATCTTCTTGCCCTGCTCGACGTTCGTGCCTTCGAGCCGCACCACGAGCGGCACCTCGAGGCCGACCTCCTTGACCGCATCGACGACGCCGGCCGCGATCACGTCGCATTTCATGATGCCGCCGAAGATGTTGACCAGGATGCCGCGGACCTTCGGGTCGGCGGTGATGATCTTGAACGCCGCCGTCACCTTCTCCTTCGAGGCGCCGCCGCCGACGTCGAGGAAGTTCGCCGGCTCCATGCCGTAGAGCTTGATGATGTCCATGGTCGCCATGGCAAGCCCGGCGCCGTTGACCATGCAGCCGAT
>DAINQO010000325.1:1860-3403 GCA_036742625.1 Microvirga sp. | reverse complement strand
GGCCCGAACGGGAGAGGGGTTCGCCTTGGCGGGCGCGCCTCCGCCTACCCCTACATCCGCGTCGCTTCGAACGCCGGCACTCGTCTTGCGAAATCGGCGAGCCAGGCGACGAGCTTCGGGTGGTCGTTGCGCCACTTGCCCTCGAAGCGCAGGTCGAGATAACCGAGCGCGCAGGCGAGCGCGAGATGGCCGACGTGGATCGGCGCCGCCGGGGCGGCGTCGAGCGAGCGTTCCGCCTCGTCGAGGGCGCGGGCGACCTTGCCCTTCTGGTGCGCGACCCATTTCTCGACGCGATGCTCCTCGGGCCGCCAGCGGATCTCGTACATCTGCAGCACGGCCGCATCCATCAGGCCGTCGGCGAGCGCCTGCAGGCGCAGGGCCGCAAACCGGCGCGAGCCCTGCGGGATGAGCGCGCCGCCGCCGAGCACGTCGAGGTATTCGAGGATGACGCGCGAATCGTAGAGCGTGTCGCCGTTCTCGAGCACGAGCGTCGGGATCTTGCCGAGCGGGTTCTGCTCGAGGAGGTCCGGCGCCGGCGTCAGCGTCTCGGCGTCGACGACCTCGATGCGATCCGCAAGGCCGATGATGTCGGCGGCGATGCGGACCTTGCGGACGAAAGGCGAAGCTCCGGACGAGCGCAGGACGAGCATGGTATCTCCCTTGTGGCGGCGGAGCTTTGTCACCCCGCCGGCGCTGAATCAATGCCCGCGTCTCGCGCCGCCGGCGTCTCGCAGCGGAAGCCGCCGTAGCGGCCGCGGGCGAGCCGCTCGGCAAGCGCCGGCAGGATCGTCTCGGCCTCGGCGGCGAGCGTCCAGGGCGGGTTCGCGACGAAGAGCCCGCAACCGTTGAGGCGGTCCGGCTCCGCGGGTGAGTCGATCATCAGCTCGAGGCGCAACGCCTTGCCGGGCGCGGCGTCGGCGATGATCGCGGCCGGGCCGTCGACGTCGCGCTGATCCTTGATCGGATACCAGCCGGCGAAGATGCCGGTCGGCCATTTGTCGAGCGCCTTTGCCATCTCGCGGGCGAGGCGCTCGAGCTCGCCCGGCTCCTCGTAGGGCGGATCGACGAGGACGAGCCCGCGCCGCTCCTTTGCCGGAATGAGGGCATGCAGCGCCGTCCAGCCGTCGAGGTGGAGCACCTTGACCTGCGTGTCGCGCCTGAAGCGCCGCGCCAGAACCGCCTCGTCCTCGGGGTGGAGCTCGACGAACACCGCCCGGTCCTGCGGCCGCATGAGCTCGCGCATGATCAGCGGCGAGCCCGGATAGGCGTCGCCGTGGCGCTCCCGCACCGTCGCGAGGATCGCCCGATAGGGCGCGATCAGCGCCTCGACCTCGGGCGCGAAGGGCTCGCCGAGCCGGTCGACGCCGCCGCGCCATTCCTGCGTCCGCTCGGCCGCGTCGGCCTGGAGGTCGTAGAGCCCGGTGCCGGCATGGGTGTCGATCGCCCGGAACGGCGCCGGCTTGACCTTAAGATGGACGAGGATGCGCGTCAGGATGACGTGCTTCATCACGTCGGCGAAGTTGCCGGCGTGGAAGGCGTGGCG
>DAINQO010000325.1:0-1760 GCA_036742625.1 Microvirga sp. | reverse complement strand
CCGTGGACGCAGAACTCGACGCCCCAGGTCATGCTGATCATGCCGAGGTCCTCGCGCACCGAGTAGTCGATGCGGCGCTTGACGCCGTCCGACAGCGAGGCCGTCGCGGTGCAAAACCGGCGCGGGATGTAGTCGAGCCCCCACGGCCGCCAGGCGATGCGGCGGATGTTCTCGTATTCGACGATCTGGAGGCTCGAGTTCCAGAACTTCGCTTCCTTCTCGGCGAAGTGCTGGGCGACCTTGCCGAGCACCCACGGATCCTCGCAGCCGGGGATCTTGGCGTCGTAGGGCCGCACCCGGCGCTCCGCCGGGACGACCTCCTGCCGGCCGGTGATCGCCGCCGCCGGCGACGCCAGCACGGCGCAGGAAAGGAGAAGCGCTGCCCACCGCATGCCCGGACCCTCGATCGCGGCGACCATGCAAAGCGCCGTCGGCGCGGTCAAGGGAACGCCGGCGGCGGCCGCAAAACACTTAATAGATGGTGCTTCCGGTCCACAGTTGCGGCTGGAGAACGATCGGCTGGCGCGGCGTCGCGACGTCGGCCGGATAGCCGGACGGGCCGTTTGCGGGCGTGGCGGCGGGGTAGGGCCGCGGCGCGTAGGCCTGCGGCGCCGGCGGCGGGGACGAGGCGTAGGTCGTCTGCGGCGCCGGCTTTGCCGAGACCGCGAAGGGGTCGTTGTCCTCCTCCTGGTCGATCGGCGCGGGCTCCGCCGGCTGCCATTGCCGCCGTTGCGGCGCCGCCGCCTCGCTCGCGCCGTCAGTGCCAAGCCGCGGCGTGAACTTCAGCACCGGCTTGCAGACGTGGCGCTCGCCGCGCGGGTCGTGCCGGGCGAGGTCGAGATGGAAATGGTCGTAGTGGAAGGCGTCGGCGCCCGGCCCGAGCACGGTGGTGAAGTAGTTGCAGGCGCCGGTGAAGACCTCGCGTAGGAACTCCTGCTCCTCCGGAGCGCCGCGCCAGCCCTTGACGACCGTGACCTCGCGGCCGTCGGCGAAGCGGAAGGCCATGACGTCGAGCGCATTGCCGAAGGAATGCTCCGACAGCCGCGCGCCGCGCCGGCCGTTGCGCGAGCGGCAGGAATAGGAGCCGGACCGCACCTCGACGACCGCGGAGCCGAAATAGAGCGAGGCCGCCGGCTGCACGACCGCGGCGAGCCAGGAATCGATGGTCGGGACGATCGGGCAGGCGAGCGTCACAGGGGAGGCGAGCCCGACGCTGCCCTCGGCGAAGGCCGCGATCTTGAACGGGTGGTTCATGCCGCAGGCGCCGGGGCCCTCGATCGCCGACATCCGCGACATGTAGGCGGTCGGCTGCACGAGCTTGCGCGACAGGCAGGCCTCCTCGGCCTGGTTGCGCCAGGCCTCGCGCTGCTCGGAGCGAAAGAGCCCGCAGCCCGCGAGCCCGACGCCGATGAGGGCGAGCGCTGAGAACGCAACCGAGCCACGCCGCATGCCGCTACAATGCGAGCGCCGGCGTAAACGCGCCGTCAACCGTGCCCCGACGGCGATGCCTCGAATCGATGCAAGCCTTCCCTGGCGCCGGGGCTGTGCTAGGGAACGGCGCTTGAACGAAGGACCGCCATGATCTCCCTCCTCGACATCCTGCGCCGCATCGATGCCGGCGACGCCACTCCGCAGGACGCGATCCGCGCCGCCCACGACGCCATCGGCCGCGCCGACGACGCGATCCGCGCCTTCGTGCATGTCGACGCGAGCGCCCGCGCCGGCGCCGAGGGGCCGCTCTGCGGCATCGCCGTCGGGGT
>DAINQO010000324.1:0-3407 GCA_036742625.1 Microvirga sp. | reverse complement strand
CGGCGAGCGGCCGAAGCTCATCGTCTTCGAGAGCGTCTACTCGATGGACGGCGACGTCGCGCCGATCCACGCCATCTGCGACCTCGCCGACCAATACGGCGCCATGACCTATATCGACGAGGTGCACGCGGTCGGCATGTACGGCCGGCGCGGCGGCGGCGTCGCCGAGCGCGACGGCGCGATGCATCGGGTCGACGTCATCGAGGGCACGCTCGCCAAGGCCTTCGGGGTCATGGGCGGCTACCTCGCGGCCTCGCGCGCGCTCGTCGACGCGGTGCGCTCGTTCGCGCCGGGCTTCATCTTCACGACGGCGCTGCCGCCGGCGGTCGCCGCCGCCGCGACCGCCTCGGTGCGCCATCTCAAGCGCTCCGCGGCCGAGCGCGACCTGCAGCACCGCCAGGCCGCGAAGGTGAAGGCGGCGCTCGCCGGCGCCGGCCTGCCGGTGCTCGAGAGCGAGACCCACATCGTGCCGGTGATGGTCTGCGAGCCCGAGGCCTGCAAGGCCGCGACCGACCGGCTCCTGGAGAAGCACGCCATCTACATCCAGCCGATCAACTACCCGACCGTGCCGCGCGGCCTCGAGCGCCTGCGCATCACCCCCGGGCCGCTCCACACCGACGCCCACATCCGCGACCTGACGACGGCCCTCGTCGAGGTCTGGACGGCGCTCGGGCTGCCGCTCGCCGCGCGGGCGATGGCGGCGGAATAGGCGCTTCGGAGGGGAAAGGTTCCGCCCAGGCTCAGACCGCCTTTTCGGAGCGGCGCTTGCGGGCGTAGTCGAGGAGCTCGTCGTCGGCCTTCTCGGGCAGCTTGATCTCGACCCGGGCGAGGAGGTCGCCGGTGCCGTCCTTGCCCGGCAGGCCCTTGCCGCGCAGGCGGAACACGCGCCCCGAGCTCGTCATCGGCGGGATCGCCATGTCGACCGCGCCGGTCAGCGTCGGCACCCGCACGCTCGCGCCGAGCACCGCCTCCTCGAGGGCCACCGGCACCGCGACGCGCAGGTTCTGGCCCTCGGCCGTGAAGCGCTCGTGCGGGCGGATGCGGATCGTCAGGAGCGCGTCGCCGGGCTCGCCGCCGTGGCTTTTCCCGAGCCCGCGCAGCCGGATCACCTGGCCGTCGGCGACGCCCTTCGGGATGACGACGTCGATCTCGCGCCCGTCCGGGAAGGCGACGCGCTTCTTCGCCTCGCCGGCGATGTCCTCGAGGGTGACGTCGAGCGTCGCCGCGACGTCCTCGCCGCGCGCCCGCGGCGCCTGGCGGGCAGCGCCGGCGCGCTCTCGGAAGGCCTCGCCGAAGAGCTGCGAGAAGATGTCGTCGCCGCCCCCGGCGCGCGCGCCCCGGCGGCCGCCGGGGCCGGCGCCGAAGCCGAAGCTGAAGCTCTCGAAGTCGCCCTCGTGGCCGCCGCCCGGCCGGCCCGCGAAGCCTTCGAAGCCCTGGAAGCGCGGCTTGCCCTCGGCGTCGATCTCACCGCGGTCGAACTGGGCGCGCTTGCCGGCGTCGCCGAGGATCTCGTAGGCCGCGTTCAGTTCGGCGAAGCGGTCCTTCGCCTTCGGATCGGCGGCGTTGCGGTCGGGGTGATGGGCCTTCGCGGCCTTGCGGAAAGCCTTCTTGATCTCCGCCGCGCTCGCCGTGCGGGGGACCCCGAGGACATCGTATGGATTACGCATCGTGGGCTTCTGGACCGGTGCGTCTGCGAGGATTCTGCATCGCCGGTGATATGGGTTCGGTGTTGCGGATGCGCAACGCAAGCCGCTCAGGCGGCTCTCTTTGCCGGCTTCACGGCCTTGATCGCCCACTCGGCGCCGGAGAGGCGGCAGGCGGTGCCCTCGAGCGCGGCATCGCGGCCGGCGCGGACGAGCGCGGCCACGAAGGCGCGGCAGATCTCGTCGCCCTTGACGAAGGGGTGCCCGACCGGCGTGAACGCGCCCTTGAAGCCGCTGTCCGGATTGTCCCAGGACACCGAAGCGCCATTTCCCTGGGGGTCGAGCGCGACGGCAAGCGCCCCCTTGGCGCGCCGCCAGTCCTCCTCGCCGAGCTCGGGCGAGAGCGCCGAGGACGCCCTTGCGACGAGCGTCCCGGTCGCCTTGGGCTCGTCCTCGGGCACGAGGGATTCCATCGGAAAGGACATGCTGCAGCCGCCAAGGCAGACCCCGGCAAGGCACACCCGGGCAAGCACGCCCGCAAGCGCGCCGGCGGGCAGCCGACGGGCTTCGCCGAACCGGCGAAAGGCCCTATAGACGCAGCGCACGAGAGCGTCTGTCACGCGGGGATGAACTCGGGGAAAGCGACCGGAACCGAACCGCCGGGATTAAGCCGTTGAACGCCTTAATGAAGGGTGACTTCGTCGACGCCGCCGAGCCGTGGGCGATCTTCCGCGCCTGGATGGCGGAGGCCGAGGCCGCGGAGCCGAACGATCCGACCGCCATGTCGCTCGCGACCGTCGACCAGGACGGGCTCCCGAACGTCCGCATGGTGCTGCTCAAGGGCGCGGACGAGCGCGGCTTCGTGTTCTACACCAACACCGAATCGAACAAGGGCCGCGAGCTTGCGGCAAACCCGAAGGCGGCGCTCGTCTTCCACTGGAAGAGCCTGCGCCGCCAGATCCGCGCCCGCGGGCCGGTGACGCCGGTGAGCGAAGCCGAGGCCGACGCCTATTTCGCGAGCCGCCCGCGCGACAGCCGCATCGGCGCCTGGGCGAGCCAGCAGTCGCGCCCGCTCGAGAGCCGTTTCGCGCTCGAGAAGGCGGTCGCGCGCTACGCCGCGAAGCACGCCGTCGGCGAGGTGCCGCGCCCGCCCTACTGGACCGGCTACCGCATCGCTCCGGTCGCGATGGAGTTCTGGGCCGACCGCCCGTTCCGCCTCCACGACCGGGTGCTGTTCACGAAGCGCGGCGAGGGCTGGGCGAAGGCGCGGCTCTACCCGTAGACCACCTCTCCCGGAGGGAGAGGTCGTGTCGCGCCGGAGGGCGCGACCGGGTGAGGGGATGCGCCGGCAGGGGCGGAGCCGGCGCAAAGCTTCGACCCAATGGACGGAGGGATGAGAAGCGGCCGCGGGAACGAAACACACACTGCAGGCTGCGCCGGCGAGCGCCTAACCCCTCACCCGGACGGCGCTCTCGCGCCGTCTCGACCTCTCCCCCGGGAGAGGTGCGCGCGGCGCGATGGACCTCACCCGTGCGACCGAATAGGTTCGCCACCCTTCCGCCGGGACGCCGCGCTTGCCCAATCCTCAGACGAACGCCGGACGACGGGTGATGCTGCTCACCGGCGCGAGCCGCGGCATCGGGCATGCGACGGTCAAGCGCTTCTCGGCGGCGGGCTGGCGCGTGATCACCGCCTCGCGCCACCCCTTCCCGGAGAACTGCCCCTGGGAGATGGGCCCCGAGGACCACCTCCAGGTCGACCTCG
>DAINQO010000323.1:0-3416 GCA_036742625.1 Microvirga sp. | reverse complement strand
GCCCAAAAGGGCGGCGATGATCCGCATGCGAGCCCCCGCCGTCGCGCGATCGCGGCGGCGCGGCTAGGCTACGGCCGCTCGGCGAGGAAGGCCAGCACGCCCTGCTTATGGAGCTTGTCGCCCACGGCGAGATTGTGGTCGCGGCCGGGGATGTCGAGCGCGCGGGCGTTCGGCATGAGGTCGGCGAGCGCCTGCGGGTCACCCGCGACCTCGTCCTTGGTGCCGACGGCGATCAGCGCCGGCGTCGTGATCGCGCCGACCTCCGCCCGCGACATCACCTGGCGCGAGCCCCGGATGCAGGCGGCGAGCGCCTTGAGGTCGCTCTTGGTCTGCTCGGCGAACAAGCGGAAGCTGCGCTGCGTCGGGTCGGCGAGCGCGTCGGCGGAGGGCGCCTCCATGGCGTCGGCGATCCCGAGCGGCAGGCCGACGCCCTCGACGAGGTGGATGCCGAGCCCGCCCATGATCAGCGAGCGGGTCCGGTCGGGGTGCGCGAGCGCGAGATACGCCGCGATCCTCGCCCCCATCGAGTAGCCCATGACGTCGGCCCGCTCGAGCCCGAGATGGTCGAGCAGCGCCCGCGCATCCTCGGCCATGATCGCGGTGTGATAGGCCGCCGGCTCATAGAGCTTCTGGCTCTGCCCGTGGCCGCGGTTGTCGAGCGCGACGACGCGAAAGCCGGCATGACCGAGGGTCTTCGTCCACAGCGTGTTGACCCAGTTGACGGCGTGGTTCGAGGCGAAGCCGTGGATCAGCAACACCGCGTCGGCGCGCGGATCGGCGGCCGGGAAGTCGGCGAAGGCGATGCGCACACCGGCGGAGGAGAAGAACTGCATGGGCTCGCACGCGAAGGCGGGCGAGCCATAGGGGCTCGTTGCCTGGCAGGCAATGTTCGGCGACGCCGACGACCGCGCCGCGGCTTTTTTGCGCCGGCGCTGCAACCCTTCTTGAGACCAAGTCTTACCGAGTGGCCTCAAGGGGACCCGCAACCATGGCGACCCGTGACGACCTGCCGCCGAGCCGCTCGGCAAAGCCAGTGGACCCGCCCCCCGTCTCTGGCCGGCCGACGACGGCGCAACTCAAGGGCGACATCGATAGCGGCCGCACTGGCGATAAGGTCGGCGTCTTCGATCCGGCGCTCGCGCCGCTCGGGACCGACGACGAGGCGGCCGGCGCTCCGCCCTCGCGGGAAGCAATTTCGATGGCGCGACGGCAGGAGCGCGGCGGTCCAGCCGGTGGCGGTGGGAACGCGCCCCAGGGTGGCCCGCGTGTCGTGCTCTACGGCTTCATCGCCTTTATCGCGGTCGTGGCGCTCGCCTTCGCCGGCGTGCTGCTCCTGCGCTGAGCGGACCGCGGACTGCAATCAGGCGACGGCGCCCCCGCCTTCGCGGCCGGGTGCGGGCACGAGCCTCAGCCGCGGGCGCGCCGGCCCGGTCCAGAAATCGACCTCGATCATCTCGCCTTCGCTGCCGGCGAGCGTCAGGCGGTAGCCCATCTTGGCGGCGAGCGCGCGCGCCTGGTCGAGATTCGCCGCCGACATAATGTGCGTAACGCGGCCGTGGCCGGCGTTCAGGAGCGCCGCCAGGATGCCGAGCTCGACACCCTCGTGGAACGCCGCGTCGCGGGCCGGGAAGCGCAGCGACAGACCATCCTCAACCTGAACCCAGCGCATGACGCCCCTCGAGCTTGCGATCTTCCGTCGCGATTCTCCAGGGTTAGGCGGAGGCTCGATTCCCCGCCAGTGCCGGCAAGCCGCGGCGAACCCGGATCGCGGGTTATCCCCGTGATCCACGCCCGCCGCCCGGCTGGTCAGCCGTCGAGCATCGCGGCGTATTCCGGATGGCGGGTCGCATAGCCCGCCATGAACTCGCATTTCGCGACGACGCGCGCGCCTCGTTCCCGGAGCGTCTCGAAGACGCCGCGTGCGAGCTTCGAGCCGATGCCCTGCCCGGCAAGCTCCGGCGGCACCTCGGTGTGGAGAAGAACGACGCGGCCGCCCTCGGTCTCGTAGTGGGCGACCGCGAGCGCGTCGCCGATCGCCATCTCGAACCGGTGTTGCGAGGGATTGTCGACGACATCGGCCATGGCACGGCTCC
Source organism: Microvirga sp. (assembly GCA_036742625.1). Classification (GTDB taxonomy): domain Bacteria; phylum Pseudomonadota; class Alphaproteobacteria; order Rhizobiales; family Beijerinckiaceae; genus JAJKJG01. The sequence continues at coordinate 1,323 of DAINQO010000323.1, read as the reverse complement.
GGTTGGACAGCGGGGTGCACCCGTCGTCCCTGTGAACTGCGGGGTCAACCGGCGCGCACGTCTTGGTAACGCCTGCAAGGCAGCCTAAGTTTGTTCTGAGTCGCAAAGTCCGGAGACGGGCATGTTCGCATTGCCGATGACGGCCGGGAGCCTCGCGCTTCTCGCTTCGCTCGCGGGGGCGCCGCCCGGCGAGCCGGCGCCGGCGCCGGATGCCCGGCAGACGAAGGCGGCGCTGCTCGGCTGCCTGACCCGCAACTTCATCGAGCTCGAAGACGGCTCGAGCTCGGCCGAGGTGCTCGGCCGGACGATCGTCGCCCGCTGCCGCCTCGAGGTCGCGGCCTGCGCGACGATCAACAGCTGCGACGCCGCCCGCCTCGCGCCGGCCGCCGCGGCGCCGAAGGCGGCGCCGGCCCGGCCGTTGCGGACCGCCGCCCGCCGGGCGAAGCCGCCGCCGGAGAAGAGCTGGGTCGCCTCACTGTCGAAGCCGCGCGTGCTCAGCCAGAAGGTGTGGCGCTTCATCACCAAGGAGCTCCGGGCCGGCCGTCCCCTCGCGGAGGGACGGAGCTAGGGCGTGACGGCCGCGCCCGAAGCCCGGCTCCCGCATGCCGCGGCGGCAGGCGACAACCGCAAGATCCTGCGCGGCTTCGTCCTCGTGCTGACGCTTGGGCAGACGGCGCTGTTCCTGTTCCTCGTCTACCTCGCCATCGAGGAGACCGGCGGCTGGCGGATCATGCGCGGCGTCGCGACAGCCGCGGCGGTGCCGTATTTCCTCGGGGTCCTGCCGGCTCTCGTGCTTGCCGCGATGAACCGCCTGTTGTGGACCGCCCTCGGCCTCAGCGTCGGGGTGGTGGTGCTCGTCGCCGGGCTGTGGTCGCGCCTCTGAGGCGGCCGCTCTTGCCTCGTCCCGGAGCGCCGCTATGGTGCGGCGCGATTTTCAAGCGAGGCGCCCCCGAATGGCCGATGTCGGCATCCCGCATTTCCACAACGACCCCGGGGTTCCGGCGATCGATCTCGGCTCGCGCGAGTTCATGTGCATCGGCGCGAAGCCGCCCTTCGACCATCCGCATGTGTTCCTCGACATGGGCTCGGACGACGACATCGTCTGCCCCTATTGCTCGACCCTGTTCCGTTATCGCCCGCAGCTGAAGCCGCGCGAGGCGCGCCCGGCCGAGTGCCTCTACGAGAACCAGGCCGGCACCGCCTTCGACCTTGACGGAGCGCGCGGCAGCGGCCTGCGCTAGGTGACGCCCGGCATCGCCGTCGTCGCCGGCGCCGGCATCGGCGGGCTCACCGCCGCGCTCGCGCTCGCCGCCCGCGGCTGGG
>DAINQO010000322.1:0-3423 GCA_036742625.1 Microvirga sp. | reverse complement strand
GGGCTACGGCGGAGGCTGGGGCCGTGGCGGGCGCTGGGGCCACGGCCATCGCGGCTACGGCTACGGCGGCCACCATGGCGGCTACGGCCATCGCGGCTACGGCGGCTACGGCGCGGGCTATGGCGGCAGCGCGGTCGGCGGGCTCGCGGCAGCGGCGGGCGGCGCCGTCGGCGGGCCGGTCGGCGCCATCGCCGGCGAGGTCGCGGCGGAGGCCGCCGGCTTCTAGCGCAGGATTCGCTTGATCCGCGGCGCAACGCGTTTGAGGCGCGCGACCCCTTATCCGGGCTCGGCCCGTCGGCCGAGCGGGCCCGAGGATGGGGTGACGTGTAAGTACACGATCCATTCCGGCCGGTGATGCCGGCCATGACACTTAAGCGTTACTCAGGCCTGCCGGCCTCGGCTACCTTTCGCGCCTCTCTCGCGTTTGGAAGCTCGCCATGGCCGGGTCTGCGTCGCGCCGTATCTCCCCCGAGCTCGTGGTCGCGGCGGGCTGCGCCATCGCCCTGATCACCGCCGGGCCGCGCGCGACCGCCGGGCTGTTCCAGATCCCGATGACGACCGAGTATGGCTGGGGGCGCGACGTCTTCAGCCTCGCGATCGCGCTGCAGAACCTGCTCTGGGGCGTTGGCCAACCCTTCGCAGGCGCCGTCGCCGACCGCTTCGGCGCGGTGCGCGTGATCTGCGCCGGGGCGATCCTCTACGCGCTCGGGCTCGCGGTCATGGCCTATGCGGCGACGCCCGGGCTGATGCATCTCGGCGCCGGCGTGCTCATCGGCTTCGGCCTCTCGGGCTCGTCGTTCAACCTCATCCTCGGCGCCTTCGGCAAGCTCCTGCCGCCGGAATGGCGGCCGCTCGCCTTCGGGGCCGGCACGGCGGCGGGCTCGCTCGGCCAGTTCTTCTTCCCGCCGGTCGCCAATCTTCTCATCGACGGCTTCGGCTGGCACCAGGCGCTCGTCGTCTTTGCCGTGACGGTGCTCGTTGCGATGCCGTTCTCGCTCGTGCTCGCCCGCCGTGGCGACGCGCCGGAGGCCGGCGGTCCGGCGGCCGCGCGCCAGTCGATCCCGCAGGCTCTCGCCGAGGCCTTCCGGCACCGCAGCTACGTGCTGCTCGTGCTCGGCTTCTTCACCTGCGGCTTCCAGCTCGCCTTCATCACCGCGCATCTGCCGGCCTTCCTCAAGGACGCCGGGCTGCCGGCCTCGGTCGGCGGCTGGACGCTCGCCGTGATCGGGCTTGCGAACGCCGTCGGCTCGCTCTCGGCCGGGTGGCTGACGACTCGGATGCCCAGTCGCTGGCTCCTCGCCTGGATCTATCTCGGGCGCTCGGTCGCGATCGCGGCGTTCATCCTGACGCCGATCTCGGCCGCGAGCTGCCTCGTCTTCGGCTTCGCCATGGGCCTGTTATGGCTCTCGACGGTGCCGCCGACCTCGTCCCTCGTGATGCTGATGTTCGGCACCCGCTACATGGCGATGCTGTTCGGCTTCGCTTTCTTCTCGCACCAGGTCGGCGGCTTCCTCGGCGTCTACCTCGGCGGCGTGCTGTACGAGGCCTATGGCAGCTACGACCTCGTCTGGTGGCTCTCGGTCGCGCTCGGCATTGCGTCCGCTGCGATCAACCTGCCGATCGAAGAGCGCCCGGTCGAGCGCGCCGTGCCGGTGCCGGCCGAGTAGCCGAGGGCTTACGGACGCGGCGGAGAAAGCGTAATCCCTGCGCCGGCGGCTGCCGCCGTCTCGGGCTCTCCCTTCGGGAGGTCCCACCGGGAGCACAGCATGGGCGCGTTCAAGGCGATCGTGGTCGAGAAGGGCGAGGACGGGCAGACGGTCGGCCTGAAGGAGTTCGACGAAAGCGACCTCATGGACGGCGACGTCACCGTCCGCGTGACGCACTCGACCGTGAACTACAAGGACGGGCTCGCGCTCACCGGCAAGGCGCCGGTGGTGCGCCGCTTCCCGATGATCCCCGGCATCGATTTCGCCGGCACGGTCGAGAGCTCGTCGCATCCCGACTTCAAGAGCGGCGACGCGGTCGTGCTCAACGGCTGGGGCACGGGCGAGACTCATCTCGGCGCCTATGGCGAGAAGGCCCGGGTCAAGGGCGACTGGCTCGTGCCCTTGCCGGAAGGGCTGACGGCCGCGCAGGCGATGGCGATCGGCACCGCCGGCTACACCGCGATGCTGGCGCTGCTTGCCATCGAAAGGCACGGCGTCAGGCCCGATGACGGTCCGGCGGTGGTGACCGGCGCCGCGGGCGGCGTCGGCTCGGTCGCGATCGCGCTCCTCGCGAAGGCGGGCTGGCACGTCGTGGCCTCGACAGGAAGGGCGCAGGAGAGCGACTACCTCAAGGACCTCGGCGCCGCCGAGATCGTCGACCGCAAAGAGCTCTCGGGGGCCGCAAAGCCGCTCGCCAAGGAGCGTTGGGCAGCCGGCATCGATGCCGTCGGCTCGACGACGCTCGCGAACCTCCTCTCGATGACGAAATATCGCGGCGCGATCGCCGCCTGCGGGCTTGCCGGCGGCATGGACCTGCCGACCTCCGTCGCGCCGTTCATCCTGCGCGGCGTGTCGCTCCTCGGTATCGATTCGGTGATGGCGCCAAAGCCGCTGCGGCTCGAGGCCTGGCGCCGCCTCGCCCGCGACCTCGATCCGCAGAAGCTCGCCGCCATGACGACGACGATCAGCCTCGACAAGGTCATCGAGACCGGCCGCGCCATCCTCGAGGGCAAGATCCGCGGGCGGGTCGTGGTCGAGGTCGGTTGAGGTCGAGCACGAACGGGCGGCCGCCGATCGCAGAGGCGCCCAATCCTTGGGGAACGAACAAAATGGAATATCGCACGCTTGGCGGCTCGGGCCTGAAGATCCCGGCGCTCATCCTCGGCACGGCCACCTTCGGCGGCGGCAGTGAATTCCTGAGGAAGTGGGGCGCAACCGACGTCAAGGAAGCGACGGAGCTCGTCGACGTCGCGCTCGAGGCCGGCTGCAACATGTTCGACACCGCCGACGGCTATTCGGCCGGCCTGTCGGAGGAAATCCTCGGCCAGGCGATCAAGGGCCGGCGCGACCATCTGCTCATCGCGACGAAGACCGGCATGCCGATGGGCGCCGGACCGAACGACAAGGGAACGTCGCGCGACAGGATCATCCGCTCGTGCGAGGCGAGCCTGCGGCGGCTCGGCATCGACACGATCGATCTCTACCAGCTGCACGCGTTCGACGCGCTGACGCCGATCGAGGAGATGCTGCACGCGCTCGACACGCTGATGCGGGCGGGCAAGATCCGCTATTGCGGCGTCTCGAACTACTCGGGCTGGCATCTCATGAAGATGCTGGCCTTGGCCGAACGCCACGGCTGGCCGAAGCCCGTCACCCATCAAGTCTACTACTCGCTCGTCGCCCGCGACTTCGAATGGGAGCTGATGCCGCTTGGGCT
>DAINQO010000321.1:0-3430 GCA_036742625.1 Microvirga sp. | reverse complement strand
CGCGCCGAGCAATGGGCGAAGCGCGGCGCGGCGGCCGAGTTCCTCGACAAGGCGGCGACCGAGCGCCATCTCGGCACGGCCCAGTACGACGCCGGCTGGCTCGACCGCCGCGGCGGCGCGATCCAGCCGCTCGCCTATGCGCGCGGCCTCGCCAGGGCGGCGCTCGAGGCCGGCGCCGCGATCCACGGCCAGAGCCGCGTCACGGCGCTCGCCCGCAACGGCGGGCGCTTCACGGTCACGACGGAGCGCGGGGCGGCGGTGACGGCGGAGAAGGTCGTCGTCTGCACCAACGGCTACACCGGCGACCTCGTGCCGAAGCTGCGCCAGACCGTGATCGCGCCGAACTCGTTCCAGATCGCGACGCGCCCGCTCTCCGACAACATCCGCAAATCGATCCTGCCCGAAGGCCAGGTCTCGTCCGACACACGCAAGCTGCTGCTCTACTTTCGCCTCGACCACGCCGGCCGCTTCATCATGGGCGGGCGCGGCCCGTTCCGCGAGCCGGAAAGCGCCGCCGACTGGGCCCATCTCGAGCGCGTCGTCGGCAAGATGTTCCCGCAGCTCAAAGGCGAGCCGATCGAGCACCGCTGGTGCGGCCGGGTCGCGCTGACGCGCGATTTCCTACCGCACCTCCACGAGCCCGAGCCCGGGCTCCTCGTCGACATCGGCTGCATGGGCCGCGGCGTCGGCCTCCAGACCGCGATGGGGCAACGCATGGCCGACTACGTCGCGACCGGCGACAAGCGCGCGCTGCCGTTCCCGCTCGTCCCGATCCGGCCGCTGCCGTTCCACCCCCTGCACAAGGCCTACGTCTCGGCGATCGTCGCGTGGCATCGGATGACGGATGGGGGCGTGAAGGCGGCGGCTTGATCCTGCCTCGCTGGGACCATCGGGGGGTATCCAGTTCGAACCGATCCCGCTAGAGTTTAGCTGCAAACAGAAGCCGTTCCTATTCTTTGACATTGGCGGCGGATTCCGAGGCGCTGGTAGGGTCTACTTGTCATGGGCTGGCTGGCGACATTGACCGACCGGAGCACCCTCGAGATTGCTGTCGGTATCGCGACTATCCTTGCAACGGTCTTGGCACTGCCTCCCGCGTGGCAATTTATCAGGGACAGACTTGATAGCTCGCGGAAAGTACGTCAGCAAGTTCTCAACGCATTGCCTAATCCAAAACAGAAAGCAATTCAGTCTGCGTCGACATCGTATCAAGCCAGAGTGAACTACATTCTGGCAAATGGGCTTACTGGATCTGACTTGGAAAGCATGCTCACCTTGCCCGCAAAAGAAATCCGCAAGGCCCTTCATGCCCTAATATCCGAAGGAAAGGTGCAAGCTTTGTAATGAAAGGCACTCTGGACGATCCGGCGGGTACCCCATTTAAGATGCCGATTTTCTTTAAGGGCGGCATGGACCCATCATTGCGCGCTCCGATCACCGAGGCATTGCAACTCGTAGACGTGTTTTGGGATAAATGAGCGGCGCCAACACGAGAACCCATCCACCTCGCCCGATACCCTACCAGGCCCGCGAATGCCGTCAGCCCACCGGATTGTTCGACGCCTGGGAGCGGCGCCCAGCGGCGAAGGGCATGCCGGTCACCGCGTTCGGCGGCAAGCGCGCGCGTAGAACTCGCGCGGGCCCACATCGAGCAGTAGGTTGAACGGCCAGCGTCAGCGCGGCTGAAACGTCCGCAGTCGGAGGTGACCGAGTTTGCCAATCTGCTGTTTGGCAACCTGTCCAAGGACGATCTGCAGACACTCCACCGGATACTTCACGACGTAGGCATGAAGCTGTCGGAACAGGCGAAGGACAGAACCCATGCGGCAGCGCTACCGGATGAGGACGGCGGTGTGAAAGGCGCCGCGTAGCCCTAAGCCTTCGGCGTCACCCCGCTCATGTCCATGAGCCAGCCGGCCGCGGTGACCGGCACCTTGGCGAGGCTGTTGCGGGCGGCGACCTGGTAGATCGGCTGGAACAGGATGAAGTGGTTCGCCTGGTCGACCATGCGCTTCTGGTACTCGACCCAGAGCTCGGCCTGCTTCTTCTGGTCGCTCTCGCCCGCCGCCTGGTGGACGAGCTTCACGAGGTCCTCGGGCGGCGTCCAGTGCACGCGCTTTGCGACCCGCTCGATGGTGGCGAGCGCCCAGAGCGAGTTCTCGATTGCCGGCGGGTTCCAGAAGGTCAGGACGCCGCCGGGCGACTTGCCGGTCGTGAACTGGGTGCGCAGGTTGACCTGGTCGACGGGCGCGAGCCGCGCCTTGATGCCGACGCGGCCGACATCGGCCTGGATCTTCTGCGCCAGGAGCTGGTACGACACGCCGGCGATGGCGGCGTTGGCGTAGTTGATCTCGAACTCGAAGCCGTCGGCGAGGCCGGCCTTGGCGAGGAGCTCCTTCGCCTTCCCAAGATCCTCGCGGAAGCCGACCTGCCTGGCGATCTCCTCGGTCGAGCCGTTGATGCCGATCGGCAGGAAGTGCGCCGGCCGCAAGGCCGCGCCGCCGATGAGCGAATTCTTGATGCCGTCGTAGTCGATCGAATAGCCGATCGCCTGACGCGCCTCCTTGACGGCGAGCGCCTTGTTGAACTCCGGGTTCTGCGTCAGCGCCATGTAGACGAAATCGAGGCTCGCGAGCTGCTCGAGGCGCACGTTGGCGTCGCCCTTGAGCGTCGCGACCTGCTCCGGGATGAGGTTGAAGGCGATGTCGATGTCGCCGCGGCGGATGGCGAGGAGCTGCGCCGCGCTGTCGCCCATGTGGCGGATGACGACGCGCTCGAAGGCCGGCTTGCCGCGCCAGTAATGCTCGTTGCGCACGAGCTGGATCTGCTGGTTGCGCTCCCAGCGCGCGAGCCGGTAGGCGCCGGCGCCGGCCGAGTTCTCGTTCAGCCAGGCGGTCGCCTTGTCCTTCTCCTTCGCGTCCTTCGAGGCGTCGCCGCCGTGCTGCTCGAGAAGCTTGCGATCGAGCACGACGAAGCCCGGCGCCGCGAGCGCGTTGAGCACCGGGCCGTTCGGGTCCTTCAGGATAACGTCGACGGTCTTGCCGTCGACGAGCTCGACCCGGTCGATGTTCGCGACGTACTGCGCCGGCTGGTCCTTGATGTTGAGAACGCGGTCGAGCGACCACTTCACGTCCTCGGCCGACATCGGGTTGCCGCTCGCGAACTTGACGTTCTCGCGGATCGTGAAGCGCCAGCCCTTGCCGTCCGGCGTGCGCTCCCACTTCGTCGCCAGCATCGGCTTGAGGTTGATGTAGTCGCCGGGCTCCATCGTCACGAGCGCCTCGTAGGCGGCCTGCAGCGTCATCGGCGGCGAGTAGGAGGCCTGGCGGGCCGGATCGAGGGTGATCGTGTCGCTGATGTCGATGCCGATCACGAGCGCGGTCTTCGTCGCCTGCGCCATGACGCGGCTCGGCAGCCCGGCCGCGATCGC
>DAINQO010000320.1:0-3455 GCA_036742625.1 Microvirga sp. | reverse complement strand
TTGTTCCAGGTGAACTCGCGCTCGGCGAAGATCTTGTAGAGGTCCGGATAGGTCTCGATGATGTGGTTGGCGACGAGCGCAAGCTCGCGCGCCGTCACCTTCTGGTCGGGGTGGTGGTAGCCGGTCGAGTTGCGGAAGGTCGATTTCGGCAGGCCGATCTCGCGCGCCCGGCGGGTCATCATGGTGGCGAAATTGTCCTCCGAGCCGGCGATGCCCTCGGCGACCGCGATCGAGGCGTCGTTGCCGGACTGGACGATGATGCCGCGGAGGAGGTCGGAGAGCTTGATGCGGTCGTTGAGCTTCGCGAACATCGCCGAGCCGCCGGACGAGCTGCCGCCCCGCCGCCAGGCATTCTCGGAGATCACGAACTCGCTGTCGAGATTGAGCCGGCCCTGCTTGATCTCGTTGAAGATGACCTCGACCGCCATGGTCTTGGCCGTGCTCGCCGGCGCGACGAACTCGTCCGCTGCCTTCTCGAACAGGACCGTCCCGGTGTCGTAGTCCATCAGGATGGCGTGCGGGGCAAGCGTCTGGAACCCCTGCGCCGCCACGGGCGAGGCCGCCGGAATGGCAGCCGCGGTGATCGCGAGGAGAGCCGCCGCGGCGAGCGCCGCCTTATGGAGGGCCTGGAACGAGGTCCGGAACGCCTGGACCGGTCGCGCACGCATCTTAAAACGCCTCACATCGGGAGAGCCCGAACTGTGCGCGTTTGCGCCTGCGAAATCAACGTTCCGGAAAGGATTACCGCTCGACAGCCTTAAGCGCGACGAAGCGCTGCGGCTTCAGGTCCTGGAACGGATCCGACTTCGCGAACCGCCCCCGCGGCGGCTGCGGCGGCGCGTAGTACAGCCCGGCGAAAACCGGCCGCGACGGCGGGATCGGCGCCAGCGCCGCGACCGGCACCGGCACGCCGGCGTTCGGGATCGTGCCGAGGTCGAAGGGCCGCTCCGGCGGCAGCGGCACGCCGTGGGCGACGCGGCTCTCGGGCTCGGGCGCGAGGGCGGCGACCTCGCTCCGGCTCGGGCGCGGGCTGTAGGCCGGCTCGGCCGGGGCGCGCAGAGCTGGCGCCTCCGGCTCTTCGTAGCGCTGCGCGCCGAGGAAGGCGAAGGCCTGCGGCCGCGCCGGCGTCGCCGCCGGCTGGTCCTCGAGCGCCGCGAACATGCTGCGCGACCCGCCCGGGAACGGCGCCGGGCTGCCGTCGGTGCGCAGGGTCGCGAGCAGCTTGCGGTCGTCGGAGCCGCGCGTCGAGGCGCGCCCGACATAATCGACCTGCACGCGGGCCGTGCCCATGCGCTTGAACTCGAGCGCCTCGGCGACGCCCTCGGACACGTCCATGATCCGGTTCGCGTGATAGGGGCCGCGGTCGTTGACGCGCACGATCACCGAGCGCCGGTTCTCGAGGTTCGTGACCCGGGCATAGCTCGGCAGCGGCATCGTCGTGTGCGCGGCGGCGATCGAATGACGGTCGAAGACCTCGCCGTTGGCGGTGAGCCGGCCATGGAAGGCGGCGCCATACCAGGAGGCGAGGCCGGTGCGGGAATAGCCGGAGATGTTCTCGCGCGGGACGTAGGTCTTGCCGGCGATCTGATAGGGCCGGCCGACGAGCTCGCGCCCGCCGCCCTTCGGCACCGGCTCGCCGTCCTCGACGACGCGGGGACTGGCGACGACGCCGTATTTCGGATCGATGGTGCGCCCGTTCGAGGCGACCCGCGGCGCGCTGCAGTTCGCGGCCGTGAGCGCGGTCGCGACGACGGCGGCGATCTTCACGGCAGGAGGAAGACGGAGCGGCGCGCGAGACGGCGTCTCGGCGGCCGGCGAGCCGGGCTGTCCTGTCGGCATGATCCGCGTCCCGCATCCCGTATTTGCCGGTCGGCCGTTGAGCGGCGACCGGTCGATTCTTCAGGCGTTGAGGGAGTGACCCCCACGCCAGTATCGTGAAGACCCGTAAATGGACCGTTATGGCCGCGCCCGGTCAACGCCCCGGCGCGGCGAAACGGAAAAGATTGCTTGGCCGTGGATTTAGGGACACACGGGGATCGGGCGCGGTATTCGCAAGGCGGTGCAGGCGCTTGCGCCGGAACCCTGCGACGGCAGGCAAATGGCGGACTTGTCCTGCGGCGCGGCTCGTGCCGGCTGCGAGCGTCGGCGGCTGACGGCCCGGCGGTCCCGCCTGGTCCCGTGCGGTGCCGTCCTACCCGCTCTCCTCAAGTATCGAAGCGCCCTTCCTGCTCCGGCAATGCCGCCCCCGTCCCTACCCGTGCTAAGCCAGTTCGGTGACAATTCGGGTGCCAGGACGGGCAGCACATGATAAAAGGTGAAGCCGAGAAGGCCATTCGCGCCCTCTGCCATCAATGGCGCGAGGGTCTCACCGCCGCTGAGCGCAAGCACCCGAGCTTCGACAGCTTCAAATCGTGGCTTCACGCAAAGGGGTATTCGCATTACCTCAAATTCCGGTCGACTGCGGGACCTGAGTACGATGCCGAAATTTGGTTCGATCAAGAGTTCAAGCAGACATGGCCAAACTAGGGACCGAGTGGCTGCGCCACGCGGCCACACGGCGATGGTTCGAGTTCACCCCTTCCGCCACTAAAACGTTCTGGCGAGAGTTTTAAGGGCTCACGTTTGGCCTAATCAGATTTGGTGATCGACCGCGGTCCCCGCGGCCGCAGCGAAACTGTTTTGAGTGCCGATACTATCGTCTGAACTTGCCACCAGGACCTATGGCCTTGCAGACCCGTCGGCCCTCGCGGGGGTGCCGGTCACTCTGCTCCTGGCGCGGTGAAATCTGAAACAAGCCGCCCGTCCACATCCATCAAATTTGCTTGCTCAACGGATCAAGCACGGCGGACATTCAAGGCGAAACTGACTTCATCGAGATGGGCGAGTGCGCGCGCCGATTCCGATACTGATAACAAGGGCGGCGGCCACCAGGTTCACAAAAGCGAGACGCGGCGAACGGCGGCGCCGGCGGCGAGTTGCCCTCGCAAAGCTCCGCCTTGGCGAGAACTTCGGGAGGTTCCCATGAAAACTGCTTTGGTGCTCGGCGCCGCCCTCGTCCTCCTTGCCGCTCCGGCGCTCGCGCAGTACGGCGGCGGAGCGCAGAACGCGGGTGGGCCGCTCGGCAGCTACGCCCGCAGGGCTGGGATCGATTACGGCTATGGTGGGCCATAGGGCGGCTATGCCTCTAGCCCCTTTTACGGCGGCTATGGCCCGCCGGCCTATTCCTGGGGCGGACCGGTCTACTATGGCTACCCCGGCTATTACGGCGGCCCGGGCATCCTCGCGGCGCGCTCGTATTATCCGCGGCGGATCTATCGGCCGTACGCGCGGGTCTATCGGCGCTGGTAGCAAACGCCGCTCGGCGCGACGGCAAGCCCTCGCTGATCGGAAGCCCGCAACCGATCGCCGGGCTTTTCACCGCGCAGGATGCGATCCACGTAGGATGCCGCCTGTCG
>DAINQO010000319.1:0-3497 GCA_036742625.1 Microvirga sp. | reverse complement strand
TCGCGCGAGAACACCCGGCCCGGGCTCTGCATCAGGAACTCGAGCAGCTTGAACTCGGTCGGGCCGAGATGAAGCTCGCGGCCGCCGCGGCGCACCCGGCGCGTCTCGCGGTCGAGCTCGATGTCGCCGGCGGCGAGAAGATGCGCGACATGCGCCGGCTTCGTCCGCCGCAACAGGGCGCGCACCCGGGCGAGGAGCTCGGGCACCGAGAACGGCTTCGTGATGTAGTCGTCGGCGCCGGTCGCCAGCCCGCGGACGCGATCGCCCTCCTCGCCGCGCGCCGTCAGCATGATGACCGGCAGGCGCTCGGTCTCGCGCCTGAGGCGGATGCGCCGGCAGAGCTCGATCCCCGAGAGGCCGGGCAGCATCCAGTCGAGCAGCACGAGGTCGGGCACGGCTTCGCGCAGGCGCAGCTCGGCCTCGTCGCCGCGCGCCACGCTGTCGACGGCGTAGCCCTCGGCCTCGAGGTTGTAGCGCAGGAGCAGCGTCAGCGGCTCCTCGTCCTCGGCGATCAGGATGCGCAAGGCCATGGCTCAGGTCTCGGCCTCGACCGGCTCGAAGCTCGAGCGATCGTTCTTCGGCCGCTCGGCGGCGACGGTCTCGCCGGTGACCAGATAGTGCACCGTCTCGGCGATGTTGGTCGTGTGGTCGCCGATGCGCTCGATGTTCTTCGCGGCGAACAGGAGGTGGGTGCAGAAGGCGATGTTGCGCGGGTCTTCCATCATGTAGGTGAGGAGCTCGCGGAACAGCGAGGTGTAGAGCGCGTCGATGGCGCCGTCGCGCCGCCAGACGTCCATCGCGGCCTCGTCGTGCTTCTGGGCGTAGGCGTCGAGCACGTCCTTCAGCTGCGCCTCGCAAAGGTCGCTCATGTGCTGCACGCCGGCGACGATCTTCTGCGGCTGGAAGCGGCCGCTGATCGCGAGCACGCGCTTGGCGATGTTCTTGGCGAGGTCGCCGATGCGCTCGAGATCGCCCGAGATGCGGATCGCCGACACCGTCTCGCGCAGGTCGACCGCCATCGGCTGGCGGCGCACGAGGGTCAGGATGGCGCGCTCCTCGATTGCGCGCTGGAGCGCGTCGAGCCGCGGGTCGATCGCGATCACCGCCTGGGCAAGCGCCGTGTCGCCGCGGACCAGGGCTGTGATGGCGTCGGCCAGCATCTTCTCGGCGATGCCGCCCATCTCCGAGATGGTGCGGCGCAGATCCTGGAGCTCGGCGTCGTAGGAGCTGACGATGTGGTCCGCCATGACGTTTTCCTTTGCCGGGGACGCCGCGATCAGCCGAAGCGGCCGGTGATGTAGTCCTGGGTCTGTTTCTTGTCGGGGTTCATGAAGATCCTGGCCGTTGGACCGAACTCGATCAGCTCGCCGAGATACATGAAGGCGGTGTACTGCGAGATGCGCGCCGCCTGCTGCATGTTGTGCGTCACGATGACGATGGTGAACTCGGTGCGCAGCTGCTCGATCAGCTCCTCGATCTTGCCGGTCGAGATCGGATCGAGCGCCGAGGTCGGCTCGTCGAAGAGGACGACCTCGGGGCGCTGAGCGATGGCGCGGGCGATGCACAGGCGCTGCTGCTGCCCGCCGGACAATCCCATGCCGGACTGGCGCAGCTTGTCCTTGACCTCGTCCCACAGCGCCGCCTTGCGCAAGGCGCCCTCGACGCGCTGATCGAGCTCGGCGCGCGAGAGCTTCTCGTAAAGGCGCAGGCCGAAGGCGACGTTGTCGTAGATCGACATCGGGAAGGGCGTCGGCTTCTGGAACACCATGCCGATGCGCGAGCGCAGCTCGTTCACGTCGATCGCGTTCGACAGGATGTCGTGCCCGTCGAGGATGATCTCGCCCTCGGCGCGCTGCTCGGGATAGAGGCTGTAGATGCGGTTGAAGCAGCGCAGCAGCGTGGACTTGCCGCAGCCCGAGGGGCCGATCAGCGCCGTCACCTGCCGGTCGAAGAAATCAAGGTTGATGTTCCTGAGCGCCTGGAACTCGCCGTAGAAGAAGTCGAGGTTCCGGCAGGCGATCCGGACGCGCGCCGACAGATCGGCTTTCGCGGCGCTGGGCTCCGCCATGGCGGCGAGGCTCGTCATCGTATCCCCCTTCTGACCAGCAGGCGGGCAACGACGGACAGTGCCAGAATGGCGACGGTGATCAGAAGCGCGCCTGCCCAGGCGAGCTGCTGCCAGTTCGGGTAGGGCGAGAGCGCGAACTGGAAGATCGTGACCGGCAGGTTCGCGACGCCGCCGAGGAGCGAGGCGTTGAACCAGAAGCTGTTGTTCAGCGCCGTGAACAGGAGCGGCGCGGTCTCGCCGGCGATGCGCGCCATGGCGAGGAGGATGCCGGTCACGATGCCGGCCTTGGCGGCGCGCCAGCTGATTTGCATCGTGACCTGCGCCGGCGGCGCCCCGAGCGCCGCGCCGGCCTCGCGCAGGGTGTTCGGCACGAGGCGCATCATGTCCTCGGTCGTGCGCACGATCACCGGCGTCGCAATGATGGCGAGCGCGACCGCTCCGGCCCAGCCGGAGTAGCCGCCGGTCGGCCAGACGATCAGCGTGTAGACGAACAGGCCGATCAGGATCGAGGGCGCCGACAACAGGATGTCGTTGACGAACCGGATGACGTTCGCGAGCTGCGAGCTCTTGCCGTACTCAGACAGGTAAGTCCCGGCGAGGACGCCGATCGGGGTTGCGACCGTGATCCCGAGGAAGGTCAGGATCATGCTGCCGACGATCGCGTTGGCGAGGCCTCCCCCCTCGCTGCCCGGCCCGGGCGTCACCTCCGTGAAGATCCTCGGCGAGAACGCGGTCAGACCCTCCCAGGCGAGCAGGAGCAGAATCCAGCCAAGCGCGAAGACCCCGAGCGCCGTGACGGCGGCGCAAAACACTTTCATGGCGCGGTCGGCGATCCGGCGCGGGCGCCGAACGCGCCTCCAACTGGCGGCCTCGGCGGGCGCGGGCGTCCCATGAGCCTCAGGCATGTCAGTGCGCCTTCACGCGCGAGACGAGGTATCGCGCCACGACGAGGACGCCGAAGGTGACGAGGAACAGGATGCAGCCGAGCGCGATGAGGGCGTGGAGCTGCATGCCGAGCGCCTCGTTGAACTCGTTGGCGATGCGCGAGGCGATCGTCGAGCCGGGCTCGAAGATCGAGGCGGAGAGGCGGTTCGCGTTGCCGACGACGAAGGTCACGGCCATGGTCTCGCCGAGCGCGCGGCCGAGCCCGAGCATGACCGCGCCGATGATCGAGACCCCGGCCTGCGGGATGAGGACGTAGCGCACCACTTCCCAGGTGGTGCAGCCGATGCCGTAGGCGCTCTCGCGCAGCACGGTCGGGATCTGGTCGAGCATGTCGCGCGTGATCGAGGCGATGAAGGGGATGATCATCAGCGCCAGGATGATGCCCGCCGTCGCGATGCCGGTGCCGGACGGCACCTGCGAGTAGAGGATCGTGCCGACGATCGGCATGCCCTCGACGACGCTGTTGAGCGGCACCTGCACGTAG
>DAINQO010000318.1:0-3501 GCA_036742625.1 Microvirga sp. | reverse complement strand
GAGGAGGCGAAGGGCCGGCCCTTGACCGAGTTCATGACGGAAGCGTCTGCCGGCAGACGAACGAAGGTCGATTGGCCGCGGCTGCTTGCGCTTGGCGAGCTGAGGGACGCGGAATACCGGTTCGTTTCGAAAGCCGGCGAGGTGCTGGACGCCGCTGTCTCCGAGCAGGTCGAACGGGACCCGAGCGGTCAATTCATCCGCGTTGTCGGCGGCCTTCTCGACGTGACCGCGCGCCGGCGCGCCGAGGCCGCACTTCGCCAATCGCAAAAGATCGAGGCCATCGGCCAGCTCACCGGCGGAGTCGCGCATGATTTCAACAACCTGCTCTCGGTGGTCCTCGGCAATCTCGAATTGCTGCGCAAGCGCCTGCGGGACGACGACAAATCGAAGGCGCTCCTCGAGAACGCCGTCGAGGGTGCCGAACGCGGCGCCGCCCTGACCCAGCGCATGCTCGCTTTCGCGCGGCGGCAGGACCTCGACCCGCAGGCGGTCGACGTATCGGCCCTCGTGCGCGGCATGGCCGACCTTCTCCAGAGGTCGATCGGACCGATGGTGCGGATCGAGACGCATTTCCCGCTTCGACTTCCGCCTGCGCTCGTCGACGCCAATCAGCTCGAGCTGGCGCTTCTCAACCTCGTCGTGAACGCGCGGGACGCCATGCCGGACGGCGGCACGATCACCATCGCCGGGCGCGAGGAAGGCTCCGGCCGCTTCATCCGCCTGTCCGTGACCGACACGGGCGAGGGCATGGACGAGACCACGCTTGCCCGTGCGACCGAGCCGTTCTTCACCACCAAGGGCACCGGCAAGGGCACCGGCCTCGGTCTTTCGATGGTGCACGGGCTCGCGGAGCAGTCGGGTGGCGGGTTCGCCCTGAGGAGCCGCAAGGGCGAAGGCACGACGGCCGAGATCTGGCTGCCGCTCGCAACGGCGCAGGTCCTCGATGAGCCTGCGGCTCCGGCGGCTGAGCCCGCTCCGCAGGTCGCGCCGGTTCGTGGGCTCACCGTGCTGGTCGTCGACGATGACCCGCTCGTCCTCGCGAACACGGCGGCGATGCTGGAAGACCTTGGACACACCGCCTTGCAGGCTGCATCCGGTGCCGAAGCGCTTGGAATGCTTCGCGGTGCGCACGCGGTCGATGTCGTGCTGACGGATCAGGTCATGCCGAAGATGACCGGCGCGCAATTGATCGCTGCCGTCAAGGCGGAGTGGCCGCAGCTGCCGCTCATCATCGCGACCGGCTTCGCCGAGTTGCCTGCCGACCTCGACCCGGAACTGCCGAAGCTCAAGAAACCGTTCCAGCAGGCCCTGCTTGCCCGAACGATCGAGGCCAGCATGCAGAGAGCCGCCAACAGTCAGAAGATCGTGGCGTTCCGCCAACGGCGCGGTTGATACGCCGGGCACGCTCTGTTCAGTCCCGGCACAGCATCCCCTGGGCGATCGCGAAGATGCGGCCTTCGCCGATGAGGTGGGCGGTGAACCCTTTCGGGAAAAGCCGGCGGATCGCCGGGTCGCAGGCGTTGAGGCCGCCCGCATAGGCGCCGAGCGCCGGCAAGAGGCAGCGCTCGCCGTCGGTGACGAAGCAGCGCCGGCGCACCGCCCGCCCGCGCATCACCACCTTGCCGACCGGATGGAGGTGGCCGGCAAGCTCCCGCACCGCGCCGGCGACGGGCTCATGGCGCAGCACGAGAGCGCCGAGCGCGAGCTCCTCGACGACCTCGCCGCCGATCGAGGGCGGCAGCGCCCGGTCATGGTTGCCGGTGATCCAGATCCAGCGCCGGCCGCGCTGCAGGCGGGCGAGCGCGGCGCGGTCGTCGGCGACGAGCCGCTCCGGCCCGTCGAGATCGTGGAAGCTGTCGCCGAGCGCGATCACGGTCGCGGGCCGGTAGCGTTCGATCGCGAGCGCCAGCGGGCCGATCGTCTCGCGCGTGTCGTAGGGCGGCAGGAGCTGGCCGCGGCGGGCGAAGGACGAGCCCTTCTCGAAGTGCAGGTCGGCGACGACGAGCGCGTCGTGATCGGGACAATACATCGCGCCCGAGAGGTCGAGCGTCGCCGCGACGCCCGAGACGGCGATCTCGCATGTCATCGACTTCAGCTGCGGCAACGCCGTCACGCCATGGCCTCCTCGAGCAGCGCCGCCTCCGCCTCCGCCAGCACCTCGTCGGCGCCCTCGCCGTGGACCCGCTCGCGGCCGATCTCGAGCATGACGGAGACGCCCAGCGGCGAGACGCGGTCAAGCGGCTTGTGGATGATTCGCCCCCGGATGCGCTTCAGCATCACGCCTAGCCGCTTCACGTCCAGGAGTCCCGTTGCCGCATCCGCGCGCGCCGCCCGCAGGAGCACGTGGCGCGGCTCGTGCTTGCGCAGCACGTTGTAGACGAGGTCGGTCGACATCGTGACCTGGCGCCGCGTCTTCTCTTGGCCCGGATAGCGGCGCTCGATCAGCCCGGCGATGATGGCGCAGGCCCGGAAGGTGCGCTTCATCAGCGCCGATTCGGCAAGCCAGTCCTCGAGGTCGTCGCCGAGCATGTCCTCGGCGAAGAGCTCGTCGAGGAAGCGCGGCTCGGCGGCGGCGCGGGCGGTCATGTCGCCCATCGCCCAGACGGTGAGCCCATAGTCGTTGGCGACGAAGCCGTAGGGCTTGAGGCCCGCCCGCTCGAGCCGGCGGGTCAGCAGCATGCCGAGCGTCTGGTGGGCGAGCCGGCCCTCGAAGGGGTAGCAGACGAGGAAGTGGCGGTTGAGGCGCGGGAAGGTCTCGACGAGGAGGTCGCGCCGCCCCGGCAGCACCGAGCGGCGGCGCTGCCACAAGAGCAGCTCGACGAGCTGCGGCGGCAGCCGGTCCCACTCGAACGGGTCGGCGAGGAGGCCGCGGACGCGCTCGGCGAGGAAGCTCGAGAGCGGGAACTTGCCGCCGGCATAGGACGGGACCTTGGCGTCGGTGCCGGGCGTGGTGCGCGTCGCCAGCACCTCGTCCTCGTGGATGCCCTCGAAGCGCAGCACCTCGCCGGCGAAATAGAAGGTGTCGCCGACCGTCATGGTTTCGGCGAAATACTCCTCGATCTCGCCGAGCATGCGCCCGCCGCGTGGGACGACCGTGCCGGGCTTTCCCCGCGCCCCGCGCCCGAGCCGGACCTTGATCATCGTCGCCTCGATGATGGTGCCGACGTTGAGCCGGTATTGCTGCGCGACCCGGCCGTCGCGCACCCGCCAGAGCCCGTCGGGACCTTTCCTGATCTTGGCGAAGCGCTCGTAGGAGCGCAGCGCGTAGCCGCCGGTCGCGACGAAGGCGAGGGCGTCGTCGAAATCCTCGCGCGCCATCCAAGTGTAGGGCGCCGCCGAGCTCACCTCGGCGTAGAGCTCGTCCTCGGCGAACGGCTCGGCGCAGGCCATGCCGAGGATGTGCTGGCAGAGCACGTCCAGCGCCCCGAGGCGGGCGTCGGGCGTGTCCTGCGCCGCCTCGTGCACGGCGTCGAGCGCGGCGCGGCATTCGAGGATCTCGAA
>DAINQO010000317.1:0-3521 GCA_036742625.1 Microvirga sp. | reverse complement strand
CGGCACGAGCGCCTTCGTGTTCGCGACCATGGACGGCGTCTTCGAGCCGCTGCACGCGAACGGCGCACCGGTCCACGCCGGCGAACGCGCCGGCCTAATCCACTGCACCTGGGATCCGGCGCGCCCGCCGGACGAGCTTTTCTACCAGGCCGACGGCATCCTCTACGGGCGCCGCCAGCCCGGGCGGGTGCGGCCCGGAAACTGCTGCCTCGCGGTCGCGGCGCCGTACCGCGGCGCGCTTGGTTAGAGCGTGATCCACTCAGACTGAAGCAGCGCCTCAAAGCGGCGACGCGTTCCCTCTCCCTTGCGGGGAGGGCCGACCCGGCCTGAAAGGCCGAGCGGGGTGGGGGGCGCAGGCGTAGAGCACGGTGGCGGCGAACCAAGCATTGTAGGGGCGCCTCGCACATGCCCGGGCATCTGAGTTCGACCTTCCGCCCCCACCCCTACCCCTTCCGCAAGGAGAGTTCTGCGAAAGTCGGTTCGGCGCCGCTTCGCGGCGGAGTCCTGCGCTGGGTCCCGGGTCGCATTCCGCTTCGCTGCATGCGCCCGGGAAAGCAGTGGATGAAGTTGGCGCTCGCTCTCTCAACCGCGCTTTCCCGGACGCCTGCAACGCAGCGAAGCGGAGTGGAAGGCGATCCGGGACCCAGCGCAAGACTCGCGAAGCGCCGCTTACTCTTCCTTTCGCAGCGGTCCCCGCAAGGGGGAGGGAAAAGTGCGTCGGCGAGCCCGGAGCCTCGCCCGATTCAGCCCGAGCGGATCCCGCTCTGGCTGAGCATTACGCCTTCGACGCTGCCGACCTCGAACGGCGCCGCGAGGGCGCCGATCACGCCCTTGAGCGGCTCGAGGTGAACGAGCGACCAGGCGCGCGGCGGCGGCGCATCGAGGTCGATCCGGGCGATCCCGGGAGCGACGCCGGGGCCGAACGTGACCTCGAAGGAGTCGAGCGGCACCGATAGCCCGACCCCCAGCGCCTTCACGACGGCCTCCTTCCTGGTCCAGCACTCGAAAAACCCGCGCAATCTCGATCGCGGCGGCAGGCGGCCAAGCGCGCGATGCTCGCCAGGAGCGAAGAACCGCCGTGCGACGCCTTGGAAATCGTCGAAGGCGCGGACCTGCTCGACGTCGACGCCGAGCGGCGCACCGGCCGTCACCCCGACGAGGGCGAGCCCGCGGGTGCGGGAGAAGCTGAACGCGATCGCACCCGACGCCTGGCCGGCGCCGAGGCGCGGCTTGCCGGAGGTTCCGGTTTCGAACACGATCTCGCCGGGGGCGACCCGCGCGTAGCAGGCGAGGACGCGGCGCAGGAACGCCCGCCCGGCGATGAACGCGCCCTGGTGCACTGGCGCGACCAGCCGCCCGGCGCGCTCGCGTTCGGCGGCTGAGAGGAGCGCGATCGCGTCGGCCGCCGGCGCGCCGGCCGGCAACCGCGTGGCTAAAAGCTGGACGCTCCCGGCCTTCAGCGTCGTTCGTTCGAGATCGTCCCAGCCTGCGTCGCGGAACCGGACCTGCGGCATCGCCGAGGCTCGGGCGTCCGGTTCGCGAGATGGCCCGTCTACCTTGCGGGGCGGCGCGGCGCCGTTGCCTTGACGGCGTTCTCGATCTTGTCGAGCTTGTTCTCGATCTTGTCGAGCTTGGCGAGGATCTGGGTCAGGATGTCGGGGGTGACGCGGGCGTAGTCGACGCTCTCGCGCGCCGCCTTGGCGGAAACCTTCGCCGCCTCGAGGAGCTCGCGGATGTCGGCCTCGCCGAAGCCCGCCTGCGGCGCCCCGCCCTGCGGCGTCGTCGATTGCGCGAGCGCCGGACCCGCGAGCACCGCCAGCAACAGCCCGATCCCGATGACGGCCCGCATGCTCCGCCTCCCCCTGATTCGCCTCGACTGCCGGCGAAGCTTCAGGAGCGGGGCGGCGGGGTCAAGCCCGGCGGGCGCCGGGCCGTTCCATGCCGCCTCAGCGGGACGCGAGACGCTCCTGCCCGCCGGGCCCCGCGAGCGCCGCCTTCACCGGGCAATGGCCGGTCGCGCCGCGGATCGCCAGCAGGCTGCCGGCGGCGAGCGCCAGCACGTTGAGGAGCGGGTTCGGCCGCGGCTTCGCGCCCGCGGCCGCAAGCCCGAGCCCGATGACCACGGACAGCGCGCGCTCCTGAAAAGAAAGATTCTGGTCGCCCTCGAACACCGACAATGCGCTCGCCATGCTTGATGCTCCGGTTGCGTGCGGGGCGAACGCGGGCAGCGGGCGAGTCGTTCCGGGAGGACTGCTAATCGGCGGCAGCGGGACGGTCTCCCGCCGGCATTGTCCGGCAGCTTCGGCCGCGCGGTGTTCGCTTGACAGCGCCATGCCGGCACGGCAGCTTGAGGCAAAAGCGATAAGCCCTGAATCGGGCAAAGGGTTTTCGAGGAAAAATGATTGCGAGTCTTCGCGCATTGTCGCGCGGTCCGTGCGCCTGATGCGTCGTCCAATGACCATGCGCATCGCAATCACTGCGGCGGCTCTCGGCGCCATGGTCTGGCTCGTTGGCGCCGCGTCGTCCTCGGCGCAGGATCGTCCCGCGCCGGACTGCCTCCTGACCTATGCCAACGGGCAGTTGTGCGGGCGGACCTCGATCCACGAAGCATTCAAGTGCGTCGCCTTCCTGCGCGGCAAAGATGTGCTGTCGACCGGGGCCGATACGTGCGTGGCAAGCAAGGATCGGCACGAGACCTGCCGGGTTGCGCTCATTTCGGGCGGACGCGTGTTCCTGGACAAGATGACCGTATGGCGGGCTGAACTCTACTGCCCGGACTGCGTCGTTCCGCCTGAGCGACGGATATATGAGTGCATAGAATAGATATAACGTTCCTCCGCATCACCTCGTCAGGAGTTCTGATATGAATCCAAGAATTATTTCCGACACAACTACCAACCCATGGAAATATGTTACTAAGATATCCCCACGTTCGGCATAGACACCGGCGGTCGGCTTGACGGCACCATGCCCGCGCGGCAGCTTGAGGCAAGAGCGATAAGCCCTGAATCGGGCAAAGGGGTTTTCGAGGAAAAATGATTGCGAGCCGTCGCGCCGTTGTGGCGCGATCCCTGCGCCTGCCGCGCCGCCGCCAACTCCTGGGACTCGCGTCCGGCTTCGCCGCGGCTTGGCTGGCGAGCGGAGTTGCATCGCACTCCGCCTCGCCTGGAGACAATGCGCCTGCCGCGGCAGCCGGCGCCCCTCCGGCGCCGATCGACCTGCGCCGCTATCCGAATCTGCGGCCGTTCAAGAACCGGCCACCGCTTCCGGCCCTTGTCGTCCCGCTCGACGTGGTCGAGCCGCGCCGGGACGTGCGGGCGAGCGAATGGGCGTCGCCCTACTGCACCGACTGGAGCGACGGGCTCGAGCGCTGCGTCCGCAGCGCCGCCCTAACAAAACCCATCTGCGTTCCCGGACCCGCCGCCGGACGGGAGCAAGCCGGTCTCGTCGATCCACTTCATCCGGAAGGGTAGTTTTGAATTCCGAGACCTTGCGGTGGTGAAGATCGGCGGCAGCTTCTC
>DAINQO010000316.1:0-3523 GCA_036742625.1 Microvirga sp. | reverse complement strand
CAAGGTGGCGCTTTGCCTCCTCGAAGCGCTCGGAGGCGTGCAGCAGCGCCTTCGAGGGAATGCAGCCGATGTTGAGGCAGGTGCCGCCATGGGTCTTGCGCTTCTCGACCACAGCGGTGTGAAGCCCGAGCTGCGCCGCGCGAATGGCGCAGACATAGCCGCCGGGGCCGGTTCCGATGACGACGAGATCGTAGGTCATTTCCGGGGATTCTCGATCAGCCCTGCCTCAGGGCTTCGATGTCTTGCTTCACCGATGCGAACTGTTGGTTCAGGACCTGGAAAAGTTGCACGAAACGCTCGTCCAATCTGTCGAACCGATCATCGGCACTCTCAACGAGTGCGTCGACCTTTGTCTCCAGTCGGGCCAAATCCTGGCGCAACTCGCCTTGATCGTTCTCGAACAGCAGCATGCGAGCCTTTACATCCCGCACGTCGGATTGAAGCCGTTTGATTTGTTCGCCGAGGAACTGAAGGTCAATTTCAGCCACGATGCTCCCCTCACAAATCCAGCACCAACCTTGCCGGATCCTCGAGCGCCTCCTTGACCCGCACCAGGAAGGTCACCGCCTCCTTGCCGTCGACGATGCGGTGGTCGTAGGACAGTGCGAGGTACATCATCGGACGCACGACGACGGCGCCGCCGCGCACCACCGGCCGGTCCTCGATGCGGTGCATGCCGAGGATGCCGGATTGCGGCGCGTTGAGGATCGGCGTCGACATCAGCGAGCCGTAGATGCCGCCGTTGGTGATCGTGAAGGTGCCGCCCTGCAGCTCGTCGATCGAGAGCTTGCCGTCGCGGGCGCGGCGGCCGAGGTCGGCGATCGCCGTCTCGATGCCGGCGATCGACAGCCGGTCGGCGTCGCGCACCACCGGAACGACGAGGCCTTTGTCGGTCCCGACCGCGACGCCGACGTGGTAGTAGTTCTTGTAGACGAGGTCCTGGCCGTCGATCTCGGCGTTCACCGCCGGAAGCTCCTTGAGGGCCTGGACGCAGGCCTTCACGAAGAAGCCCATGAAGCCGAGCTTGGCGCCGTGCTTCTTCTCGAACAGGTCCTTGTATTGCTTGCGCAGATTCATCACCGCGCCCATGTCGACGTCGTTGAACGTCGTCAGCATGGCGGCGGTGTTCTGCGCCTCCTTGAGCCGCCGCGCGATGGTCTGGCGCAGCTTGGTCATGCGCACGCGCTCCTCGCGCGTTGCGTCCTCGGCCGGCGACGGGGCGCGGGCTTGCGCCGGCGCCGACGGGGTGGCGGCGGGCGCGGCCGCGCCGGCCGCGATCGCGGCGAGCATGTCGCCCTTGGTCGCCCGGCCGTCCTTGCCGGTCGGGGCGGCGACGCGGGACGGATCGACGCCGCTCTCTTTTGCGAGCCGCGCCACCGCCGGGCCGCTGTCCTTCGCGGCGGCGGCTTTCGCGGGCTGTGCCGCTTGCGCCGGCGCGGCGGGTTTCGCGGGCGCCGCCGGCGGCGCGCTTGCCTTCGCTGGCGCGGCAGGCTTCGCGCCGCTGCCGTCGCCTTCGACGATCGAGCCGAGGACGGCGCCGGGTGCGACCGTCGCACCGTCCTTTGCGACGATGTCGCCGAGGACGCCCGCCGTAGGCGCGTTGACCTCGAGCGTCACCTTGTCGGTCTCGAGCTCGACGAGCGGCTCGTCGGCCTTGACCGGCTCGCCTGGCTTCTTGAACCAGCGCCCGATCGTGGCTTCGGTGACGGATTCGCCAAGCGTCGGCACGCGGATGTCGGTGGCCATGATACGTTCCCGGTCGTCATCCCGGCCGGAGCGTCGCGGAGAGCCGGGATCGTTGTGAGCATAGGCGTCGAGAGATCCCGGATCGCGCCTTGCGTCCGGGACGACATTACCCTTTACGCCGCAAAAGCCTCGTCGAGGAAGGCCTGCAGCTGGGAAAGGTGCTTCGACATGAGGCCGACGGCGGTCGAGGCGGAGGGCGGGCGCCCGACATAGCGCGGGCGGCGCACCTTCGATCCGGCGTGGGTCAGCACCCATTCAAGATAGGGTTCGACCGACACCCAGGCGCCCATGTTCCGCGGCTCCTCCTGGCACCAGATCACGTCGGCGTTGCGGAAGCGCGACAGCTCCTGCGCCAGCGCCTTCAGCGGGAATGGGTAAAGCTGCTCGACCCGCATCAGGTAGACGTCGTCGACGCCGCGCTTCTCGCGCTCCTCGTAGAGGTCGAAATAGACCTTGCCCGAGCACAGCACGACGCGCCTGATCCGCTCGTCGGGTGCGAGCTTGACGGTATCGCGCCCGAACTGGGCGTCGTCCCACAGGACCCGGTGGAAGGTCGAGCCGTCGGCGAGCTCCGACAGGCGCGACACGGCGCGCTTGTGGCGCAGGAGCGATTTCGGCGTCATCAGGATCAGCGGCTTGCGGAAATCGCGCTTCAGCTGCCGGCGCAGGATGTGGAAGTAGTTCGCCGGCGTCGTGCAGTTCGCGACCTGCATGTTGTCCTCGGCGCACATCTGCAGGAAGCGCTCGAGGCGGGCCGAGGAATGCTCCGGCCCCTGCCCCTCGTAGCCGTGCGGCAGGAGGCAGACGAGCGCCGACATGCGCAGCCATTTGCGCTCGCCCGACGAGATGAACTGATCGAACACCACCTGGGCGCCGTTGGCGAAGTCGCCGAACTGCGCCTCCCAGAGCACGAGCGCGTTCGGCTCGGAGAGGGTGTAGCCGTACTCGAACCCGAGCACCGCCTCCTCCGAGAGCATCGAGTTGATGACCTCGTAGCGGGCCTGCGCGCCGGCCGCCGCGCCACCGTCGCGAATGTGGTTGAGCGGCGTGTAGCGCGCCTCGGTCTCCTGGTCGATCAGCACCGAATGGCGCTGTGAGAAAGTGCCGCGCTCGACGTCCTGGCCCGACAGCCGCACGCGGTGGCCGTCGAGGAGCAGCGAGCCGAAGGCGAGAGACTCGGCGGTCGCCCAGTCGATGCCCTCGCCGCTGTCGATCATCTTGCGGCGGTTGTCGAGGAAGCGGCGGATGGTGCGATGGAGGTTGAAGCCCTGCGGCACCTCGGTGATGCGGCTGCCGATCTCCTTCAGGGCCTCGGCGGCAAGGCCGGTCTGGCCGCGGCGGGCGTCGTCGACGTCCTCGCGGACGGCCTTGAGGCCGGACCACTTGCCGTCGAGCCAATCGGCCTTGTTCGGCTTGTAGCCCTGGACGATCTCGAACTCGCCCTCGAGCTTCGCCCGCCAGCCGGTCTTCATCGCCTCGACCTCGGCCTCCGTGACGACGCCCTCGGCGGCGAGCTTCCGGGCGTAGATCTCCAGCGTCGAGGGATGCTGGCGGATCAGGCGGTACATCTTCGGCTGGGTGAAGGCCGGCTCGTCGCCTTCGTTATGACCGAAGCGCCGGTAGCAGAACATGTCGATGACGACCGGCTTCTGGAAGCGCTGGCGGTACTCAGTCGCGACCTTCGCCGCGAAGACGACCGCCTCCGGGTCGTCGCCGTTGCAGTGGAAGATCGGCGCCTCGACCATCTTGGCGACATCGGACGGATAAGGCGAGGAGC
>DAINQO010000315.1:0-3538 GCA_036742625.1 Microvirga sp. | reverse complement strand
GCTGCAATCCGTTGCACCGGACCGCCGCGGGCTCGCCCGCACTTTCGAGCTGTGCCATGCTCATCGCGCATCACCGCGGGAGCGCGCCATCGGACCGAACGTCACCGAGCTCAAGATGACCCGCGAAGGCGTCTGCAAGGCTTTCGGCCTGTCGCCCGAGCTCCTCGAGGCGCTCGAATCGAGCGCGGTGCTGCGACCGGGCGAGGACGGCGCTTTCGAGCTGTCCGACGTCGCCGCGGCGCTGTTCAGCTACGGCATCCAGCGGGCGCGGGCGGCGGACGAGAAGCTCGCGGCGGTGGCCTCGGCGCTCAACGACGCGCTTCCCGCTCTCCAGCGCCTGTCGACGCTCCCTGACCATGCGGCGCTCGAGGGCGAGCCGCGCGAGCGCGTCACGGCCGAGCTCTCGACCTTCTTCAACGCCTTCGCCGGCCTCATGGCCCGCGCGACGACGGCGCTGCAAGCGAAGGAATGACGGGCGGCGGCGCGAGCCGACGGCCGTTTGCGCCTCCTGGATGGTTCGCCGCTAACGGCCGGCGTGCTATGCTCGAGCGGGATTGGGAAACCGCCTTGGGAGGATTGCCGATGAAGACCATCTCGTCAGCCCTGATCAGCGGCGCGCTCCTGTCGGCGCTCGCCTGCCTCGCTCCTGCCTCAGCCATGGACGCGCACACGGTCCTGACCCCCGGCGACGTGAAGTGGGGACCCGGGCCGGCCTCGGTTCCGAAGGGCGCCCAGGCTGCGGCGATCTACGGCGATCCGGGAAAGGAGGGACTGTTCGCGCTGCGGCTCAAGCTGCCGAAGGGCTATCACATTCCGCCGCACACGCATCCGCGGCCGGAGCTCGTGACGGTCCTTTCCGGAACCTTGCGCCTCGGCGAAGGCGCGACCGCGGATCAGGCCAAGACCAAGCCTTTGCCGGCGGGCAGCTTCTTTGCGATGTCGCCGGGAATGCAGCACTACGTCTACGCCGACGAGGAGACGGTGCTCCAGCTCAACACCACCGGCCCGTGGGGCCTGACCTACGTCAACGAAAAGGACGATCCGCGCAAGACCCAGTAGCCGGGCTCGGGTCCGCCTCGCCCATCGACCGATCGCGTCCTCCGGGTCGCGCCTCAGAGCGGCAGGTAGGGGTTGATCAGGAAGGCGAGCGCGAAGCCGCCGAGCGCGGCGGCGGCGCTCGCCGCGAGTTCGAAGAATCGCCTCATCGGAAGCTCCCTGGTGCGGGCGCGACGCTTAGGGCGGTTCTGTTTCGGGCTGATTGCGCCCGACGTTTCGCGATTGTTTCGCCGCGCGCCTTCCCTCAGACGCTGTGCCGCCGGTCTCGCGCGGCGAACGCATCCGCCGAATAGAGCGCGAGCGCCGTCCAGATCGCCGCGAAGGCAACGGCCTCGACGCGCGTGAAGGGCTCGCCGTAGACGACGACGCCGAGCCCGAGAAGGCAGGACGGCGCGAGGTATTGCAGGAGGCCCACCGTCGAGAGCTTGAGGCGCTGCGCCGCGGCGGCAAACCAGATCAGCGGCGCCGAGGTGGTCACGCTCGTCGCGACGAGGAGAAAGTCGAGGCGCCAATCGCCCTTGAGGAACACGCTCGCGCCGGTCGCCATCAGGGCGCCGACATAGCCGAGGGCAAAGGGCAGGAGCAGAAGCGACTCGACGCAGAACCCGATCAGCGGGTCGACCCGCACGGTCTTGCGGATCAGCCCGTAGAAGCCGAAGCTGATCCCGAGCGCGAGCGCGATCCATGGCACCGTGCCGGCCGCGACCGTCAGCACCAGGACGCCGACGCTGGCCAAGCCGCAGGCCGCGACCTGCAGCGGCCGCAGCCGCTCGCCGAGGAAGAGGAGGCCGAGCGCGACGTTGACGAGCGGGTTGATGAAATAGCCGAGGCTCGCCTCGACGAGCTGGCCGCTGCTGACCGCCCAGATATAGACGAGCCAGTTGGCGCCGACGAGGACGGCCGAGATCGCCAGCATCCCGAGCGGCCGGCGGGCGCGCAGCGCCGCGAGAAGCGGCGGCCAGCGCCGGCGCGCCGCGATGATCGCGAGCACGAGGAGCGCCGACCAGACGATGCGTTGCGCCAGCACCTCGAGCGCCGGAACGGCGGCGAGGAGCTTGAAATGGACCGGCGCGACGAGGCCCCAGGTCCCGAACGCCGCAAGCGCATAGAGGATGCCGGTGAGCGTGCGGTCGCGTTCGGTCGACGGAGGGTCCATGCAGCCGGTCAGGAGATAAGCGCGACGGTCGGAACATCCGCGCGCGTTTCCTCGTTCCGCCCCGATGCGGATGGCGTCAAGGTCGCCGGTCGGTTTCGGAGCGCATTCGCGTCGGCGCGTCGGCGCGCTTGACCTGCATGTCGTCGAAGCCGGCCCGCCCGACGGCCCGCCGGCGATCCTGCTGCACGGCTTTCCGGAGTTCTGGTACGGCTGGCGGCATCAGCTCGGGCCGCTCGCCGCCGCCGGATTGCGCGTCGTCGCGCCGGACCAGCGCGGCTACAACCTCAGCGACAAGCCGAGAGGTCTTGAGAGCTACACCCTCGACCGCCTCGCCGGCGACGTCGTCGCCCTCGCCGATGCGCTCGGATGCGATCGGGTGAGCCTCGTCGGGCACGACTGGGGCGGGCTCGTCGCATGGTGGACGGCGGCGCGCCACGGCGAGCGTGTCGAACGGCTCGCGATCCTCAATGCGCCGCACCCGCAGGCGTTCGGGCCGTACCTGCGCCGCCATCCGACGCAGCTCCTGCGCAGCGCCTATATCGGCTTCTTCCAGCTGCCCTGGCTCGCCGAGGCGGCGCTTGCGGCGGCCGACTTCGCGCTGCTGCGCCGGGCGCTCGCGGGTTCGAGCCGGCCGGGCACGTTCACGGCTGCGGACCTCGAGCGCTACAAGCGAGCCTGGGCCGAGCCCGGCGCCTTGACCGCGATGCTCGCCTGGTACCGCGCCCTGCGCCTGCGGCGCACCGCAGCGGACGCTGACCGCATCCGCTGTCCGACGCTCGTCATCTGGGGCCGGCGCGACCAGGCGCTCGAGCCCGGCCTCGTCGCCGCGAGCACCGCGTTCTGCGATGACGCCCGCGTGATCTGGCACGACGAGGCGACGCATTGGGTGCACCACGAGGAGCCCGCGGCCGTGAACGAGGCGCTCACCGCGTTCCTGGCCGCCTAACCAACTTTGGACGGCTTGGTCTCGTCGCCGCCGTGCAGCTTCAGCGCCTCGAGGAATCGCGACACCATGTTGTAGCCGGCGATCGTCGCGGTGAGCTCGACGAGGCGCCGGTCGTCGAAGGCCGGGCGGATCGCGGCGAAGACCTCGTCCGGCACGCGGACGTCGCGCGTCATCGCGTCCGCATAGGCGAGGACGGCGCGCTGGCGCGGATCGAACAGATCCGAGCCCTCCCAGCCCGGCAGGGCGTCGAGCTGCGCCTGCGTCAGACCCTCCCGCAGCGCGATCGGCGCGTGCTGCTCGGCCTCGTAGGAGGCGGCGTTGACGATCGCGATGCGCATGATGACGAGCTCGCGCAGGTCGCCCGGCAGCGAGCTCTGCTG
>DAINQO010000314.1:0-3540 GCA_036742625.1 Microvirga sp. | reverse complement strand
GCGAGTACCACGGCTGGTTCTGCCCTTGCCACGGCTCGGTGTTCGACACCTCGGGACGCATCCGGCAGGGCCCCGCCCCGATCAACCTGCCGATCCCGCCCTACACCTTCGTCTCCGACCAGAAGATCAAGATCGGCGAGGGCGGCACGGCCGCGGCCTGACCGGGCGGACGAGCTCCATTCCAAGGCGCCACAGATGAGCGACCACCAGCACGCCACCACCTACGTCCCGAAGAGCGCTTTCGCCAAATGGTTCGAGAGCCGGCTGCCGATCGCCGGGCTGATCCACTCGTCCTTCGTCGCCTTCCCGGTGCCGCGCAACCTCAACTACTTCTGGACCTTCGGCGCCGTGCTGTTCTTCATGCTGGTGCTGCAGATCGTCACCGGCGTCATCCTGGCGATGCACTACCAGCCGAGCGCGACGGCGGCGTTCGACTCCGTCGAGCACATCATGCGCGACGTGAACTACGGCTGGCTGCTGCGCTACCTGCACGCCAACGGCGCCTCGATGTTCTTCGTCGCCGTCTACATCCACATCTTCCGCAACCTCTACTACGGCTCCTACAAGGCGCCGCGCGAGATCCTCTACATCCTCGGCGTCATCATCTACGGCCTGATGATGGCGACCGCCTTCCTCGGCTACACGCTGCCCTGGGGCCAGATGAGCTTCTGGGGCGCGACCGTCATCACCAACATCCTGGCCGCGATCCCGGTCGTCGGCGACACCATCCAGAGCCTGCTCTGGGGCGGCTACTCGGTCGGCAACCCGACGCTGAACCGCTTCTTCTCGCTGCACTACCTCCTGCCGTTCATGATCGTCGGAGTCGTCATCTTGCACGTCTGGGCGCTGCACGTGCCTGGCAACAACAACCCGGCCGGCATCGAGCTGAAATCGGGCCGCGACGCAGTGCCGTTCCACCCCTACATGACGGTCAAGGACGGCTTCTCGCTCGTCGCCTTCCTGATCTTCTTCGCCTGGTGGGTGTTCTACATGCCGAACTATCTCGGCCATGCCGACAACTACATCCCGGCGAACCCGGCGGTGACGCCGGCGCATATCGTCCCCGAATGGTACTTCCTGCCCTTCTACGCCATCCTGCGCGCGATCCCGGACAAGCTCGGCGGCGTCATCGCCATGTTCGGCTCGATCATCGTGCTCGCGCTCGTGCCCTGGCTCGACACCTCGAAGGTGCGCTCGGCGGTGTACCGGCCGATCTACAAGCAGTTCTTCTGGGTCTGGGTGTTCGTCTGCTTCCTCCTCGGCTGGCTCGGGGCAAAGCCGCCGGAGGGCGGCTACGTGATCGCGGCGAGGATCGCCACTGCCTATTACTTCGCGCATTTCCTGGTGCTGATGCCGCTGCTCGGCATCTTCGAGCGGCCGCGGCCGCTGCCGGGCTCGATCGTCGACAGCGTGCTCGGCCCGGGCGCCTCGCGCCTGCCGGTCGGAGCGGCGGCGGCGCCGCAGGCGAAGGGCTGACCGCGATGATGAGAGCCGCCTTCCTCGTCGCCGCGGCGCTCGGCCTCGCGACCCCGGCGCACGCCGCCGGCGAGACGCCGGTGCCGCCGCAGCTCAAATGGAGCTTCCAGGGCCCGTTCGGCACCTTCGACCGGGCGCAGCTGCAGCGCGGCTTCCAGGTCTACCGCGAGGTCTGCCAGGCCTGCCACGGCATCCAGCGCATCGCCTTCCGCAACCTGTCGGAGCCCGGAGGGCCGGAGTTCACGAAGGGTCAGGTGCAGGCGCTCGCCGCCGAGTACAAGATCAAGGACGGGCCGAACGATTCCGGCGAAATGTTCGAGCGCGCCGGACGGCCCGCCGACCGCTTCCCGTGGAATTTCCCGAACGAGCAGGCGGCCGCCGCGGCGAACGGCGGCAAGGCCCCGCCCGACCTGTCGCTGATGGCGAAGGCGCGCACCTTCGAGCGCGGCTTCCCGTGGTTCGTCTGGGACGCGCTGCGGCAATATTCCGAGAACGGCGCCGACTACCTCGTCGCGCTGCTCGATGGCTACAAGGACGCGCCGCAGGGCGTCGAGGTGCCGGCCGGCGGCTTCTACAACGAGTACTACCCCGGCCA
This sequence comes from Microvirga sp., assembly GCA_036742625.1. Lineage (GTDB taxonomy): Bacteria > Pseudomonadota > Alphaproteobacteria > Rhizobiales > Beijerinckiaceae > JAJKJG01. Next base: position 1,469 of record DAINQO010000314.1, on the reverse strand, counting down.
CATCATCGCCATGCCGCCGCCCCTGAGCGACGACCGCGTCGACTACGCCAAGGGTCCGGACGGCAAGCCGGTCGTGCCGCAGACCGTCGCGCAATACTCGCGCGACGTCACCGCTTTCCTCGCCTGGGCGGCGGAGCCGCATCTCGAGGCGCGCAAGCGCATGGGCTTCGGCGTCATCCTGTTCCTGCTGCTTCTCACCGGCCTCTTGTACTTCACCAAGAAGCGGGTCTGGGCCGACGTCGGCGGCGAGATCGAGGACCGGCCGGGCGTGAAGACGGTCTGAGCTTCCGTGCGGGCCGGCTAGTGACGGCCGAGCCTCCTTTCGCGCCCATTCCATTGTCATCGCCGGGCTTGACCCGGCGATCCCGGCGCGAAGGGGTGCGCGCGTCGGATCGGGATGGCCGGGCCAAGCCCGGCCATGACAAGAGTGCTGCAGGGTGAAAGGAATGACCAAAGCCGTTCTCGGCGTGATCGGCGGCTCGGGGGTCTACGACCTGCCGGGGATCGAGGACGTGCGCGAGGAGCGGATCGCCTCGCCCTGGGGCGAGCCCTCCGACGTGCTCCGCATCGGCCGCATCGCCGGGACGACGATCGTCTTCCTGCCCCGCCACGGGCGCGGCCACCGGCTGTCGCCGTCTGGCATCGACTACCGCGCCAATATCGACGTCATGAAGCGAGCCGGCGTCACCGACCTCGTCTCGATCTCGGCCTGCGGCTCGTTCAAGGCCGAGCTCTATCCGGGGCTGTTCGTGCTCGTCGACCAGTTCGTCGACCGCACGCACGGGCGCGCGAGCTCGTTCTTCGGCAACGGCTGCGTCGCCCATGTCTCGATGGCGCATCCGGTCGGGCCGCGGCTGCAGGAGCGGATCGCCGCGGCGGCGCGCGCCGAGGGCATCGAGGTCCGGCGCGGCGGCACTTATGTCTGCATGGAGGGGCCGCAGTTCTCGTCGTACGCCGAGTCGCTCACCTACAAGGGCCTCGGCTACGACGTCATCGGCATGACGGCGATGCCGGAGGCGAAGCTCGCCCGCGAGGCCGAGATCACCTACGCCACCATCGCCATGGTGACGGACTACGATTGCTGGCACCCCGAGCACGACGCGGTCGAGGTCTCGGCCATCATCAAGGTGCTGACCGAGAACGCCGGCAAGGCGGCCCGGCTCGTCGCGCGGCTTGCCCGCGACCTGCCCGAGGCGCACGAGGCCTGCCCGGTCGGCTCCGACCGCGCGCTCGACACCGCCATGATCACCGCCCCCGAGGCCCGCGATCCGGCGCTGCTGCAAAAGCTCGACGCGGTGGCGGGGCGGGTGCTGAAGGGGTAACTTCCACGCCGCCGCTTCTGTCGCGTTCGCAAGGTGACCCCCGGATGGACGAGCCTCACATCACCGACCTTCGGGCGTCCATCCGCTCGATTCCGGACTATCCGAAGCCCGGGATCGTGTTCCGCGACATCACCACGCTCCTGGGCG
>DAINQO010000313.1:0-3554 GCA_036742625.1 Microvirga sp. | reverse complement strand
TGCACCTGGTCGCGCATCAGCGCGATCAGCGGCGACACGACGACGGTGAGCGCGCGGTCGACGATCGCCGGCAGCTGGTAGCACATCGACTTGCCGGAGCCGGTCGGCATGACGGCGAGCACGTCCTCGCCGGCGAGCACGGCGGCGACGATCTCGGCCTGGCCGGGGCGGAAATCGCCGTAGCCGAAGATCGATCCGAGCGCCGCGCGCGCGGCTGCGAGCCCGTCAGCCAACGCCGTCGCCCGCGCGCGGCCGCCGGACGACGCGCGTGCCGGCGATCCGGTCGTGGAGGCTCGGCTTGCCCTGGCGGGCGGTCCACCAGACCTCGGCCGCGATGGCGAGGCTCGCGAGCGCCAGCGCGCCGGCGAGCCCGAGGCGCAGGTTCAGGCTCCCGAACGACGCCCAGTCTAGCAGCCAATAGAGGACGAGGCCGGCGAGGATCGGCCCGTTGAGGACGAGGTTGCGGAGCGCCGCCGCGCCGAGGCCGGGCCGCACGCCATAGCGGTCGACGACACGCAGGCCAAGCAGGCGCTTGCCGAGCGTCGCTCCGTAGCGCCCCTGGGCCGCGACGACATAGGCGACATAGGCGAGCCAGAGGACCGTATCGAGCTCGAACACGTCCTCGACGGGCCGCAGATTGGGGCCGACCGCGTAGGTCAGGCTCCGCCGCGTCGTCACCACCCACTCGGCCGTCAACTCGCCGCGCTCACGCTCCTCGGTGAGAACGACCTCGTGGTGGAAGGGGAAGCCGAGGAACGACTTCGTGCAGTGCCGCATAAGGTTCGGCGAGAACCCGGCCGGCGGCGTGATGCCCGAAGGCGGCGCGGTGAGATCGGTGCAGGACAGGGTCTGGGGCAAGGCGCTTGCGAGCCCGAAGGTGCCGGGAGCAAGGCTGACGAGCGCCACCGCGACAAGACTCGCCAGGAACGCCCAGCCGATGAGGTCGATAAGCTGCGCCGCCAAGCGGGTCCAGAAGCCCGCGATCGGGCCCGACCGTGTGGTCGTCGGCCGCATCCGCTAGCGCGCCGCGATCGCCGCGGCGGCGCCCGCCATCACGGCGCCGGTGCCGCGGTTGACGAGTCGGAGCGCCCGCGGCGAGGTGAAGAGCCGGCGGGCCCGGGAGGCGAGCACGACGTAGCCGGTGAACACGATCGCGAGCACGCCGAGCGTCACGGCGACGAGCTCGGCGTAGCCGACGACCGTCACCCGCGCGGTGTCGATCAGCGCCGGCAGGAGCGCGAGGTAGAACACCATGACCTTGGGATTGCCCATGGTGACGGCGAGCCCGCCGAGGAACAGCCGGACGGGCTTCTCGCGCGCGGTCGCGAGCGCGATCGCGTGCGCCGCGACCGGCGCCGTCCACAGCCGCCAGGCGAGGTAGAGGAGATAGGCGGCGCCGGCGTATTTCACGACCTCGAACACGCCGTGGAACGCCTGCGCCAAGGCCGAGAGGCCGAGGATCGCGACGGTGAGCCAGACGACGTCGCCGAGCGCGACGCCGGCCGTGAAGGCGAGCGCGCCGCGCGTGCCGCGGCCGAGCACCCGCGCGACGATCGCCGCGATGCCGGGCCCGGGCGAGGCGGCGGCGATGAACAGCGCGGAGGCGAAGACGACGAGGCCGGCGGGATCCATCGGAGGCTCCAATCAGGCCGGCAATAGCGGCTCGATCCGCCTCAACACAACCCGCAAGAGGTCAGCGCGGCGGGAAAACGTCGACACGATTATTGCTCCCAGCCCTTCGCCTCGGATCAGCGGCTGATGAGAATTTCCAGCTGAGCATCCCTACATGTCATCGAGAAGGACGGATAGCGCGCACTCACAAAATCCGGGACTTCACGCGGAACCCGAGAAACTCGGTCTCATCCGGTCGTCCAAGCGGAGAAGATGGGGTGAGCTCAGATATTTCGTCCAGGCGGCTTCTGCCGAGGCCTTCAGCCTCTGACAATCGGTAAACACATTGCTCTTTATGGAGACGAGAAATCGGCTCTTTCCAGCTCTGTCGGCGGCCGCCCTGATCGGTCTACACGGCAGCTCTTCGAAAATGCGGTACGGTTTCGAGGCAAGCCGGGCGGCGGCCTCAGGAAAGTCGACGTTGGCTTCGCAAAGGGGAGCGTTAGACGGCACGTCAAGCACCACTCCTGCTGCGAGTTCGTAGAAGAGCTGCCTTGTGATCGCGTGTTCGACCGTGGCTCGAATCTGAAACCTGAAGTTCGCGCCGGCATCGGCAGAGTTTGGCACTATCGTGGCTGCCGTGACGACGAGCGTTTTGACGGAGAACGATATCCACGCCTGCCGGAGCGAAGCTATCACGAACAAGGGCGCTGATCTCACGGTGTGGCCTCGCTATTGAGCGGCCCGACCCGGCCCGGCGCAACGTGGAGGAGCGCGGCGCGGCCTTTAAGCTCGGCGAAGAGCGCCGGATCCGCCCCGGTCATCCAGACCTGGCCACTGAGCGTCTCGAGCGCCTCGAACAAGCCGCGCCGGCGGCCGGGATCGAGATGGGCCGCGACCTCGTCGAGAAGCACGAGCGGCGCGATGCCGGACATCACCGCGACGAGTCGCGCCTGGGCCAGCACGAGGCCGACGAGAAGCGCCTTCTGCTCGCCGGTCGAGGCGGTGCCGGCGGCGATGTCCTTCGGGCCATGCCGCACCGCGAGATCGGAGGCTTGCGGGCCGATAAGCGTGCGGCCGGCGGCGCGGTCGCGGCCGCGGCCCTCGCGCAGCATGGCGCGGTAGCGGTCCTCGGCGTCGACCGCCGGATGGGCGGCGACGAGCGCGTCGATCTCGCCCTCTAGCGCAAGCGTTGCGAACGGAAACGGCGAGGCGTCGTCCCGGGTCGCGAGGATGAGCGCCGAGAGCCGCTCGACCGCCTCCTGCCGGGCGGCAGCGACGGCGATGCCGAGCTCCGCGACCTCGCGCTCGATGGCGTCGAGCCAAACGCGGTCGTCGGGCGCCTCCTCGAGGAGGCGGTTGCGCGAGCGCAGCGCACGCTCAAGCGCCGCGACGCGGGCGCCGTGCTCGGCATGGATCGCGAGCACGAGCCGGTCGAGGAAGCGGCGGCGCTCGCCGGCCGGCCCGCGGAACAGCGCGTCGAGGTCGGGCGTCAGCCAGACGAGACGCAGGTATTCCGAGAAAGCGGCGGGCGAGGTCGCCGGCGCGCCGTCGATGCGGCAGAGGCGACTCGGCCGGCCCTCGGCCGGCGCCGCTTCGAGGCCGGTGCCGAGGCGATGCTCGCCGTAAGCGGTGTCGACGAGGACCGAGGCCGAGAACGAGCCCGGCCCCGGGCTTCGCGCCATCTCGGCGAGATCGGCCCGCCGCAGGCCGCGGCCCGGCCCGAACAGCGACAGCGCCTCGAGCAGGTTGGTCTTGCCGGCGCCGTTCTCGCCGGCGAGCGCGACGACGCGATGCTCTAACGCGAGATCGAGCGCCGGGTAGGTGCGGAAATCCTGCAGGATGAGTCGGGTAATGCGCGGGCGGGCGCGCTCGTGCGGGGCAGGCGAGGATCGAGAGGGGAGCGGCGCCGCGGACATGATGAGCCTATACACCACCGTCCC
>DAINQO010000312.1:0-3568 GCA_036742625.1 Microvirga sp. | reverse complement strand
ACGCGAGCGCCCGCGCCGGCGCCGAGGGGCCGCTCTGCGGCATCGCCGTCGGGGTCAAGGACATCATCGACACCGCCGACATGCCGACCGAGATGGGCTCGCCGATCTACGCTGGCTGGCGCCCGAAGGCCGACGCGCCGATCGTCACGGCGCTCGCCCGCGCCGGAGCGACGCCGATCGGCAAGACCGCGACGACGCCGTTCGCGCATCTCGACCCGACGCCGACGCGCAATCCGCGCAATCCCGGCCACACGCCGGGCGGCTCGTCGTCGGGGTCGGCGGCGGCGGTCGGGGCCGGCATGGTGCCGCTCGCGCTCGGCACCCAGACCGGCGGCTCGATCATCCGCCCGGCCTCGTTCTGCGGCTGCGCCGCGATCAAGCCCTCCTACCGGCTCATCCCGACGGTCGGGGTCAAGTGCTTCTCCTGGGGCCTCGACACGGTCGGCATGTTCGCCGCGACGGTGCCCGACGTCGCCTACGCGCTTGCCGCCGTGACCGGCCGCGCCGACTTCCGCATCGACGGCGCCGCCCCGCCGGCGCCGCGCATCGGCGTCGTGACCCAGGATTTTGCCGGCCCGCCCGAGCCCGACAGCGCCGCGGCGCTCGAGGCGGCGGTCAAAGCCGCCGAAACGGCGGGCGCGAGCGTGCGCGAGATCGCCCTGCCGGCGGTCCTCGGCGAGGCCTGGACGATCCACCCGACGCTGCAGGACTACGAGGCCAGGCAGGCGCTCGCCTGGGAATACGCGACGCACCGCGACCTCGTCGCGCCGCAGCTGCGCAAGCTCCTCGACGAGGCGCAGGCGATCGAGCCGCGCCGCTACGACGAGGCCCGGCGCACGGCGCGGCGGGCCCGCGGCGCCCTTGGCGAGATCTTCGGCGACGTCGACGTGCTCCTGACCTTCTCGGCCCCGGGGCCGGCGCCCGAGACACTGAAGGCGACCGGCAACGCCCGCTTCAACCGCCTCTGGACGCTCATGGGCGTGCCCTGCGTCAGCGTCCCGGGCCATGAGAACGCCGCCGGGCTGCCGGTCGGCGTCCAGGTCATCGCCCCCTTCGGGCGCGACGCGCTGGCGCTCGCGGCGGCGCATTTCGTCGAGCGCGCGCTCGCCGGCAGGGGCTCGTCGGAGCGGCTTATCCCCAGGCCGGCGGCGGCGTATTCCCGGTCGGGCGCAGGAGGTTAGCCGCGACCGCTCGACGGCCGTCGGAAGCGGCGCGTGCGGCGCACAACGGATCGCCGCTTCCCGGCCTTTGCCGGCTCTGCTAGCGTGGCCTTGGGGGACGACGGGGAGGCGGCGGATGAGCCTGGGCTTGCGCTCGGAGTTCACGTCGAAGGCGAATATCGCGGCGATCTGCGTCGCGCTCGCCTTCGTCGGAGCGATCGTGATGGGCATCTTCTAGGATTTGTGGCCGGCGGCGCGGACGAACCGCCGGTGAAAAGATTGACGCCGGACACCGCGAGGCAGACGATCCGCGACTTCCTGTGGAGGTGTCGCATGCCGCGCCTTTCGATCGCCCTTGCGGCGGCCGCGCTCGCCGTCGCGGCCGGACCGTCGGCCGCTCATGATCCCGCGGCGCATCGCGCCGAGCCGGCGCAGTATCAGCTGCACGATCCGGCGAATTGCTTCTGCCGGGCTCAGGGTAAGACTTTCGCGGTCGGCGAGACGGCGTGCCTGCGGACGGGCGAGGGCCCCCGCGTCGCCGAATGCGGCATGGTGCTGAACAACACCTCGTGGCAGTTCACCGCCCGGCCGTGCCCGGAATCGTGAGCTAGCCTAGCCCGCCTGCGCGCCAGCGCGCCGCCGCCTGATCGTCTTCGCCCTTGGCCTCGACCCATGCGCCCGCGGTGCCGTCGACGAGGTGCTCGCGCTTCCAGAACGGCGCCCTGGTCTTCAGGTAATCCATCAGGAATTCGGCCGCCGCGAAGGCGGCCTGGCGATGCGACGACGCGGTCGCGACGAGCACGATGTTCTCGCCCGGCGCGATCCTGCCGAAGCGGTGCACGACCGTCGCGCCGTCGAGCGGCCAGCGCGCCGCCGCCTCGGCGACGACGCGCGCCACCTCGGCCTCGGCCATGCCGGGATAATGCTCGAGTTCGAGTGCCTGAAGCCGCCCGCCCTCGTCGCGGCACAGCCCCGTGAAGGTGACGACGGCGCCGATGTCGCCGCGCCCGCGCGTCAGGGCGGCGACCTCGTCCGCCACCGAGAAGTCCTCGCGCTGGATGCGGACACTCTGACTCATGACCCCATCCTACCGGGTCATCCCGGCCGAAGCGAAGCGAAGAGCCGGGATCCATGCCCACCGCGCGGCCATTGGATCCCGGATAGCGGCTTTGCCGCTTCCGGGATGACCACTTAAGGCAGCTTCGCCGTCACCAGGATCTCGACGAGGTCCTGGCCCTCGAGCGCGACGCCGATGCAGGCGCGCATCGGCGGGTTGTCGCGGGCGACCCATTCGTCCCAGGCGCGGTTCATCGCCTCCTTCTGCGACATGTCGGTGATGTACACCGTCGCGGTGAGGATGCGGCTCTTGTCGGTGCCGGCGTCCGCGAGCGATGTGTCGATCGCGGCGAGCGCGCGCTTCGTCTGCGCATAGAGCGAGGGCGTCTTGTCGGGCGAGGTCGCGACCGCGTTGACGATGCCGTTTGCGACGACGGCGCGGCTGCGCGTCGGGGTCGAGCCGGGTATGCGGGTGATCATGATGGCCTCTCAGCCGCCGGTCATCGGCGGGAAGAACGCGATCTCGCGCGCGCCGGCGAGCGGCGCGTCGGGTCTCGCATGCACCTTGTCGATCGCCGCCCGCACCACGCCCTCGTTCTCGAAGGCGTAGTCGTACTCCTCGCCGCGGCCCTTGAGCCAGCCGACGAGGTCGGCGACGGTCGCGATCGCCGGCGGCAGCTCGACGTCCTCCTCGGGCAAGCCGATGCGCTCCCGGACCCAGGCGAAATAGACGAGCTTCACGCGCGCCACGAGCCCTCCTCGCCGACCACGACCTTGATGCCCGCCTTCAGATAATCCCAACCGGTGTAGATCGTAAGCATGGCGGCGATCCAGAGCAGGACGAGGCCGATGGCGGTCGTCGCGGGCAGGATCACCTCGCCGGCCGGGCCGGCGATCAGGAACCCGACGGCGACCATCTGCAGCACGGTCTTCCACTTCGCGATCCGGCTCACCGGCACGCCGACCTTGAGCTGCGCCAGGAACTCGCGCAGGCCCGAGACCAGGATCTCGCGGCAGAGAATGACGATCGCCGCAAGGACATGCTGGTCCTCGATCGTCCCGGCATAGACCAGCATCATCAGGCAGGCCGCGACGAGGAGCTTGTCGGCGATCGGGTCGAGCATCCGCCCGAGCGTCGATTGCTGCGCGTAGAGACGGGCGAAATAGCCGTCGAGGTAGTCGGTCACGCCGGCCGCGATGAAGATCGCGAGCGCCGGCCATCGCGTCCAATCGTCCTTCGGCCAGAACAGGAGCGCCACCACCGCCGGCACGGCGAGGAGCCGGCCGTAGGTCAGGATGTTCGGCAGGCTCAGCGCCTTCGAACGGGCAAGCGGCGAGGCGGCGGTCATCGC
>DAINQO010000311.1:0-3590 GCA_036742625.1 Microvirga sp. | reverse complement strand
CGCCAGAGCAGGTACATGACGTAGAGGGCGGCGAGGCTGAACAGGCCCATCAGCAGATGGCCGACGGTGTCGCCGAGCTCGAACAGGCCGGCGATGGCCCAGCCGGCCGCAAGCGCGACGCCGAGCACCTCGGTGCCGATGAGGATCAGCACGCTGACGATGGTCAGGAGGTTCGCCCAGTTGAAGTCGTTGCGACGGGTCAATGCGGTTCTCTGCGGTTGCCGAACGCGCCACTAGCGCATAGGGGGGCGGGAAGGCAACGTCCCGCCTGACGCACCCCGCCGCTCGCGATGCCAGAAACGCCGGTCTTTTCTGCGGCCGCGGTCGCGGCGCCCCACACGCTCGCGGCCGAGGCCGGCCGCGCCGTCTTGGCCGAAGGCGGCAACGCCATCGAGGCGATGGCCGCGATGGCGGCGACGATCGCGGTCGTCTACCCGCACATGAATGCGATCGGCGGCGACGGGTTCTGGCTCGTCCGCGAGCCCGGCGGACGCGTCCGCGCGATCGAGGCCTGCGGCCCCGCCGGGCGCCTCGCGACGATCAAGCGTTATCGCGACAAGGGCTACGACGCGATCCCGGGGCGCGGGCCGGATGCAGCCTTGACGGTCGCCGGCGCGGTCGGCGGCTGGCAGGTCGCGCTCGACTACGCGAGGACGCTCGGCGGCCGGCTGCCGCTCGCCGCGCTCCTCGGCGCTGCCGTGCGCTTTGCCCGCGAGGGCTGCCCGGTCTCAGCCTCGGAAGCCGCCGGCAAGCCGAACGAGCCCGAGGCGCTGCGCGCCGCGCCCGGCTTCGCCGAGACCTTCCTCGTCGAGGGCAAGACCCCCGCGGCCGGTTCGATCCGCAAGCTGCCGGCGCTCGCCGACACGCTCGCGCATCTCGCCGGCGCCGGGCTCGAGGATTTCTACCGCGGCGACGTCGGGCGCGAGATCGCCGCCGACCTCGAGGCGATCGGCAGCCCGGTCACGCGCGGCGACCTCGAGACGTTCCGGGCCCGCATGGTCGAGCCGCTCTCGCTGAAGCTCGAGGCCGCGAGCCTCTACAACTTCCCGCCCCCGACCCAGGGGCTCGCGGCGCTCCTGATCCTCGGCATTCACGAGCGGCTCGGCATCCGGCGTGGCGAAACGGTCGAGCACCACCACGGGCTGATCGAGGCGGTGAAGCGCGCCTTTTCCATCCGCGACCGGGTCTGCACCGATCCCGACCGGCTGCGGCACGATCCGGCGGATTTCCTCAGGCCCGAGGTGCTCGAGCGCGAGGCGGCGATGATCGACATGCGCCGGGCCGCGGCCTTCCCGCTCGCCCGCTCCGAGGGCGACACGATCTGGATGGGTGCGATCGATCGCAACGGGCTTGCGGTCTCCTACATCCAGTCGCTCTATTGGGAGTGGGGCTCGGGCTGCGTGCTGCCGCGGACCGGGATCCACTGGCAAAACCGCGGCGCCTCGTTCGCGCTCGACCCGGGCGCCGCGAACCCGCTCGAGCCTGGACGCAAGCCCTTCCACACGCTGATCCCGGCGCTTGCCGCCTTCGCGGACGGGCGGGTGATGGCTTACGGCGCGATGGGCGGCGACGGGCAGCCGCAGTTCCAGGCGCAGATCTTCTCGCGCTATCGCGGCGGCATGGGCGTCGCCGACACCGTCGACGCGCCGCGCTGGCTGCTCGGCCGCACCTGGGGCCAGACCTCGACGACCTTGAAGATGGAGAGCCGCTTCGATGCGCAGATCGTCGAAGGCCTCGCTCGCCTGGGCCACGACGTCGAGGAGCTGGGCCAGCCCTATTCCGAGACCTGCGGCCACGCCGGCATGCTGGTGAAGCACCCCCGCGACGGCCGCGTCGAGGCGGCGCACGACCCGCGCTCCGACGGCGGCGCCGCGGGGCTGTGATGTCATTCCGGGGCTTCGCGAAGCGAAGAGCCCGGAACCCATAACCACCGCGATGGGGAAACGTGGCTCGACCCCGGCACCGCGGCTATGGGTTCCGGGCTCTCGCCTCCAGCGAGCCCCGGAATGACAGCCGCCGCAATGGTGCGGTAGAGTCGCGACCATGGACGACCATCACCACCACGACCACGACGACCACGATCATAGCGAGCTCTCCGACATCGAGCTGCGGGTCCGCGCCCTCGAGTCGATCCTGACCGAGAAGGGCTATGTCGATCCGGCGGCGATCGATGTGCTGGTCGAGACCTACGAGACCAAGATCGGGCCGCGCAACGGCGCCAAGGTGGTGGCGAAGGCGTGGGCCGATCCGGCCTTTCGCGAATGGCTCCTCGCCGATGCGACCGCCGCGATCTCCTCGCTCGGCTTCACCGGCCGCCAGGGCGAGCACATGGTGGCGCTCGAGAATACGCCGGACGAGCACCACATGGTCGTCTGCACCCTGTGCTCCTGCTACCCCTGGCCGGTGCTCGGGCTGCCGCCGGTGTGGTACAAATCGGCGCCGTACCGCTCCCGCGCCGTCATCGATCCGCGCGGCGTCCTTGCCGAGTTCGGCGTCGAGCTGCCGAAGCCGACCCGCATCCGGGTCTGGGATTCGACCGCCGAGGTCCGCTATCTCGTCGTGCCGATGCGGCCGGAAGGCACCGAGGGCTGGAGCGAGGACGCGCTCGCCGACCTCGTCACGCGCGATTCGATGATCGGCGTCGGGCTGGCGCTCAGGCCGGATCAGGTGGTTCGCGCATGAACGGGGCGCAGGACCTCGGCGGGATGATGGGCTTCGGCCGGATCGATCGCGAGGCCGACGAGCCCTGGTTCCACGCCGATTGGGAGCGGCGCGCGCTGGGGCTGACGCTCGCCATGGGCGCCACCGGCCAGTGGACGATCGACATGAGCCGGGCGGCCCGCGAGAGCCTGCACCCGGCCGACTATCTCTCCTCGAGCTACTACGAGATCTGGACCAAGGGCCTCGAGAAGCTGGTGCTCCGCCAAGGGCTCGTCACGGAGGACGAGCTCGCGGCCGGCCATGCGCTCGGCCCGCCGAAGCCGGTCGCGCGGGTGCTCAAGGCCGAGACGGTGCCGGCGGCGCTCGCCAAAGGCAGCCCGTGCGAGCGGCCGGCGCCGACGCCGGCGCGCTTTGCCGTCGGCGACCGGGTCATGACGAAGATCATGCACCCGGCCGGCCACACCCGGCTCCCCCGCTACGCGCGCGGCAAGCGCGGTTTCGTCGAGCGGGTCCACGGCGCGCATGTGTTCCCCGATTCGAGCGCCGCCGGGCAGGGCGAGAACCCGCAATGGCTCTATACCGTGCGCTTCTCGGGGCCCGAGCTCTGGGGCGAGGAGGCGGATCCGAACCTCGTCGTCTCGATCGATGCCTGGGAGAGCTACCTTGAGCCTGCCTGAGGACCTCGCCGAGGTCGCCGCCGCGGTGGCGCCGATCCCGCGTGGCAACGACGGCGCCCCGGTCTTCTCAGCCCCTTGGGAGGCGCAGGCTTTCGCGATGACGGTCGCCCTCCACGCCCGCGGGCTGTTCACCTGGAAGGAGTGGGCCGCGACCCTCGCCGAGGAGATCAAGCGCGCGCAAGGCGCGGGCGACCCGGATGACGGCTCGACCTATTACCGCCACTGGCTCGCGGCGATCGAGCGGCTCGCGGC
>DAINQO010000310.1:0-3598 GCA_036742625.1 Microvirga sp. | reverse complement strand
TCTTCGGGCATGAGAAGGGCGCCTTCACGGGGGCGATGGCCCGCAGCGCCGGACGCTTCGAGCAGGCGGAGGGCGGCACGCTCTTCCTCGACGAGATCGGCGACATGCCGATGGAGGCGCAGACGCGGCTGCTGCGCGTCCTCCAGCAGGGCGAGTACACGACGGTCGGCGGCCGCATCCCGATCAAGACCAACGTCCGCATCGTCGCCGCGACCAACAAGGACCTGCGCATCTCGATCCAGAACGGGCTGTTCCGCGAGGACCTGTTCTTCCGCCTGAACGTGGTGCCGCTCCGGCTGCCGCCGCTGCGGGAGCGGGCCGAGGACGTCCCCGACCTCGCCCGCCACTTCTTCGCGCTCGTCGAGAAGGAGGGCCTGCCGCGCAAGCAGCTCGATGCCGAAGCGATGGAGCGGCTCAAGCGCTACCGCTGGCCGGGCAACGTCCGCGAGCTCGAGAACCTCGTGCGCCGCCTGGCGGCGCTCTATCCGCAGGACACGATCACCGGACCGATCATCGAGGCGGAGCTCGATACGCCGCCGATGGCGCCGGCGGCGCTCCCCGGGAAGGCGGCGCCGGACGAGGGCGACACCCTCTCGGCCGCGGTTGAGCGCCACCTCGCCGAGTATTTCTCGGGCTATCGCGACGTGCTGCCGCCGCCCGGGCTCTATCACCGGGTCCTGCGGGAGATCGAGGCGCCGCTGATCGGCGCCGCGCTCGCCGCCACCCGCGGCAACCAGATCCGGGCGGCGGAGCTCCTCGGCGTCAATCGGAACACCTTGCGCAAGAAGGTCCGCGACCTCGACCTCCAGGTCATTCGCAGCTCGCGCTGAACCCCCGGGGGGCGGGCTCGCTCCGCACCGTCTCGCCATCGGTTTTTGGGCGGCGTCGGCGGCTGTTCAGGCTGATCATGATGGCGGCTCCGCGCCGCATCTTCGTCATAACCGCCTGCCGCGCGTCTTCGCAGAGGTCTCGGAGAGATCGCACCCTTTCCATCATGATCGCCGCGCGGGAGGGCGCTCAAGCTTCGCCTCTTTGTATTATTTCGGCCACAGTGTTGTGGTCATGCAACCGCAACGAGGATTCGGTCACCGAATCCCTCCTGTGACCCGATCGGGGGCGTTGTTTGAACGAGGTCGACCAGCGCAGCGGCGAGCACGCCCGCGTCCTGGAGCCGCAGCCCAGCGGCCCGGGCTGGATCGGCACGCTGACAGTCATCGCGGCGCTGTGGTCGGCGCTCGCGACGTTTCTCATTCTCGCCGGCGCGACCCCGATCGTCCCGACGCACGAGGTCGTCCTGTCGGTCCTCGGGCTGAACGGCCTCCTGGTCCTGTTTCTCGTCGGCATGGTGGCGTGGGAGACCAAGGGCCTCGTCCGGGCGCGGCTCGCCGGGGCGGCGGCGGCGCGGCTGCACGGGCGGGTGGTCGGCCTGTTCAGCCTCGTCGCGACCCTGCCGGCGATCCTCGTCGCGCTCGTCGCATCGGTGACCCTGGAGCGGGGCCTCCAGCCCTGGTTCTCCGAGCAGATGCGCGACGTCATCTTCAAGTCCGTCGAGGTCGCCGACGCCTACGCGACCGGGCAGTGCCAGAGCCTGGCGCGCGAAACCCGCATCCTCGCCGACGACCTCGCACGGGCGCGGCCGGTCCTCGACGTCGACCGGCGCTGGTTCGACGAGTTCATCACTTCTCGGGCGACCGCCCTCGGCCTGCCGGTGATGCGCATCGTCAAGCCGCCGAACGAGACCGTCGCCCGGGCGAATATCGACGTGCTGAAGGATCCGCCCGCCCTGTCCCAGGAAACCTTCGACGAGGCGCAGAACTCGGCCGATCCGATCTGCGTCGTGCCGCGCGAAGGCCGGGTGTTCGGAGCGGTGCTGCGGCTGCCGCAATACGAGGGCGCATACCTCTTCGTCGCCCGCGAGGTGAACCCGCTCGCGGTCGAGTTCCCGACGATCGCGCGCGCCGCGGCGGTCGAGTACCTGGCGATCGACAGCCGGCGCCAGGGCATCCAGATCGCCTTCGCCTCGATGTTCGCGCTGATCGCGCTGATCGTGCTGTTCTCGGCGATCTGGTTCGGGCTGAATTTCGCGAACCGGCTCGTCGCGCCGATCCGGCGCCTCATCCATGCCACCGACCAGGTCGCGAGCGGCAACTTCTACGCCCAGGTGCCGGTGCGCAAGGCCGAGGGCGACCTCGCCCATCTCGGCGAGACCTTCAACAAGATGACCTCGGAGCTGCGGCGCCAGCACGACAGCCTGACCGCCGCGACCGACCTCATCGACCGACGCCGCCGCTTCACCGAGGCCGTGCTCTCCGGGGTTTCGGCCGCCGTGATCGGCCTCGACGGGCGCGGCGTCATCACGATCGTCAACCCGTCCGCCGAGACGCTCCTCGGCGCCGCCCGCGAGACGCTCGTCGGCGCGCCGATCGCTGACGCGGTGCCGGAGATCGGAGCGTTGTTCGACGAGCTGCAGCGCACGCGCCAGCGGCTTGCCCAGGAGCAGATCCAGCTCGTGCGCAACAACCGCGACCGCACCATCAACGTGCGGGTCACGAGCGAGCAGGCGCGAGGCGAGGAAAAGGGCTTCGTCGTCACCCTCGACGACATCACCGACCTCGTCTCGGCGCAGCGCACCTCGGCCTGGGCCGACGTCGCCCGGCGCATCGCCCACGAGATCAAGAACCCGCTGACCCCGATCCAGCTCTCGGCCGAGCGCATCAGGCGCAAGTACGGCAAGATGATCACCAGCGACCGCGAAGTCTTCGATCAGTGCACGTCGACGATCGTCCGCCAGGTCGACGACATTAAGCGCATGGTCGACGAGTTCTCGTCCTTCGCGCGCATGCCGAAGCCGACGATCGGCCGCGAGGACATCGTCGACACCGTCCGGCACGTGCTCGTGATGATGCGGATCGCCCACCCCGAGATCGCCTTCGTCGACCAGCTGCCGCTGACGCCCGTCGAGGCCGATTTCGACCGCCGGCTGATGTCGCAGTCGGTGACGAACATCATCAAGAACGCCGCCGAGGCGATCGCCGCCGTGCCCGAGGAGGAGCGCGGCGAAGGCAAGATCCGCGTCGCCGTCGGGCGCGAGGGCGACGATGTCGTGATCGAGATCTCGGACAACGGCAAAGGCTTTCCGACCGAGGGTCGCCACCGCCTTCTCGAGCCCTACATGACGACCCGCGAGGGCGGCACCGGGCTTGGCCTCGCGATCGTCTCGAAGATCCTCGAGGAGCATGGCGGAGGCATCGAGCTTCGCGACAATCCGGCCGGACGGGGAGGGCTCGTCCGCATGTGGTTCTCGGCACGCAAACCCCAGGAAGCAGCTCCCGCCGCCGATTTGGCTGTGGCGGGCGAACGACGCAGGGCGGGCGCATGAGTTCAGACATTTTGATCGTCGACGACGAAGCCGATATCCGCGAGCTCGTGTCGGGAATCCTCGAGGACGAGGGCAACCGCACGCGCACCGCCGGCACCTCCGACGAGGCGCTCGCCGCGATCGAGGCGCGGCGGCCCCACCTCGTCTTCCTCGACATCTGGCTGCAGGGCAGCCGGCTCGACGGGCTGCAGGTGCTCGACATCGTCAAGCAGCAGCATC
>DAINQO010000309.1:0-3616 GCA_036742625.1 Microvirga sp. | reverse complement strand
ACTGACTTGACACTGTGTGAGGAAGGCAACCAAACCGATCACCGGCCACGTCCGCAGCCGAGACGAACAGCACGGGCCTAAGCCGCGGGCGAGCACCCGCGTTACTCCCTATCGCGCCTCCCTAGATCGGGCCGCGCGAGGGGCCGATACCTTTGCTGCATAAGGCTGGGCCGATCTGCCCCTTCAGCCGCTCGTCGAGTCGACCTCGTCGTGGCCGCCCGCCGGTGTCAGCGTGCCGGCGCCGGGTGTCGCGTCCGGGTTGGTGAGGGCGGGATCCGCGTGCGGGCCGGCCGGCGGCAGCTCGCCCGGCAGTTCGCCCGACGAGCCGCTCGGCTTCTCCGGGTTGCGGTCCTTCGGCGGGGTCGGGCGGCCGTTCGCCGGCTCGGGGTTGCGGTCCATCGGCGTCTCCATGGCCGGGGAACAACCGCCGGGGCGGGCGCGGGTTGCGGCCGCGCTCGGGGTTTACAGAGAATACAGAACCGCGGCCGCGGGATTGCGGAAATACCGCGCCGGAACGGCGGGAATAACGGCGGAAATCGCCGTTACAGACCCTCGAATAGGGCGCTCGAGATGTAGCGCTCGGCAAAGGACGGGATCACCACGACCATGGTTTGGCCCGCCATGCCGGGCCGGGCCCCGATCTCGAGCGCCGCCGCGACCGCGGCGCCGGACGAGATGCCGACCGGGATGCCCTCGAGCTTCGCCACCAGCCGCGCCGTGTCGAAGGCGGTCTGGTTGCCGACCGTGATCACCTCGTCGATGACCGAGCGGTCGAGCACCTCGGGCACGAAGCCGGCGCCGATGCCCTGGATCTTGTGCGGCCCGGGCTGGCCGCCGGAGAGCACCGGCGAGTCCTCGGGCTCGACCGCGA
The DNA here is from genome assembly GCA_036742625.1 of Microvirga sp. Classification (GTDB taxonomy): domain Bacteria; phylum Pseudomonadota; class Alphaproteobacteria; order Rhizobiales; family Beijerinckiaceae; genus JAJKJG01. The sequence goes on along the minus strand of DAINQO010000309.1, from coordinate 2,745 downwards.
CGATCTTGAGCGCCGGCCGGCGCGGCTTGAGGACCTGGCCGACGCCGGTGATCGTGCCGCCGGTGCCGACGCCGGAGACGAACCAGTCGATCTCGCCATGGGTGTCGTTCCAGATCTCCTCGGCGGTGGTGCGGCGATGGATCTCGGGGTTCGCCGGGTTCGCGAATTGCTGCGGGATGACGGCGCCCGGGATCTCGGCCTTCAGCTCCTCGGCCTTGGCGATCGCGCCCTTCATGCCCTGCGGGCCGGGCGTCAGCACGAGCTCGGCGCCGAGGAGGGCGAGCATCTTGCGCCGCTCCTGCGACATCGTCTCCGGCATCGTCAGGATGAGGCGGTAGCCGCGCGCCGCGGCCACGAAGGCGAGCGCGATGCCGGTGTTGCCGGAGGTCGGCTCGACGAGGGTGCCGCCGGGACGGATGGCGCCCGCCGCCTCCAGGGCGTCGATCATGCTGACGCCGATGCGGTCCTTGACGCTCGCGATCGGATTGAAGAACTCGAGCTTCGCCAGGATGTCGGCTTCGACGCCGCGCTCCTTCGGCAGCCGGCTCAACCGGACCAGCGGCGTGTCGCCGATGGTCTCGGTGATCGAATCATAGACGCGGCCGCGGCCGGGCGAGCGGGCGGGCGTCGGGTCGGCGAGTTTGCGGGCAGCGTCAGCCATCGGCGGCTCCTCATCGGACATGGGGGCTATCTACACATACGCGAGCGGAAATGCCAATTCACACGCCTCAGATCGTGAAATCGGCGTCGGCCGAGACGCCGCCGAAGGCGCGCCGCTCGTCCGCCTGCCGGCACAGCTCTTCGAGGCTGACCCCGTCGAGCGCCGCGAGGAAGGCGTCGGTGGCGCCGGCGACCAGCGGCGCCACGACCTGGTCGACGAGGCGCGATTCCGGCAGCGGCGTCAGGCCCTCCTCGCCGGTGACGCTCATCGCGGCGCGGACGATGTCGCCGGCCGTGATGCGCCGGCGCTCGCGGGCAAGCTCGTAGCCGCCGCGGGGGCCGCGCACGCCTTTCAGGATCCCGAGCCGCACGAGCGCCTGCAGCACCGTCTCGAGATGGCGCGGCGGCAGGTTGTGGCGGGCAGCGAGGCTCTTCGCCGAGACCGGCGTCGGCCGGGCGTGAAGCGCGATGTCGACGACGGCCGCGATGGCGAGGAGACTGCGTCTCGAGAGCAGCATGATCGGCCCGTCCTCCGTCAGGCGAGGCGCCTCGCTCAGGCGCCGGTCGACCCGAAGCCGCCGCCCGCCCGCCCGGTGCCGTCTAGCGACCGGCTCTCCTCAAGCGCGACGCGCGCGAACGGCGCGACGACGAGCTGCGCGATCCGCATCCCGCGCCGGACCGCGAACGGCTCGGCGCCGAAATTGACGAGCAGCACCATCACCTCGCCGCGATAATCCGCGTCGATCGTGCCCGGGCTGTTCAGCACCGTGACGCCGTGCTTGAGCGCCAGCCCGGAGCGCGGCCGGATCTCGCCCTCATAGCCGGACGGCAGCTCCAGCACGAGCCCGGTCGGAACGAGCGCGCGCCCGAGCCTCTCGATCAGGATCGGCGAATTCTCGGGATTGGCCGCGACGAGGTCAAGGCCGGCGGCGCCTTCGCTCTGGTAGTGCGGCAGCGCGAGGCCGTCGGCGTGCGCGAGGCGCCGGCAGCGGGCCGCGATCACGAAGCGACCGGCGCCGCAATCTTGGCGAAGCGCAGGACGAGGCGCCGCGCGACCTCGTCCTTGTCGAGGGTCGGCCAGGTCTCGACCTCCTCGCGGGTGACGAGGTGGACCGTGTTGCTCGTCCCGCCCATGACGCCGGTCCCGGGCGCAACGTCGTTTGCGACGATGAGGTCGCAGCCCTTCTTCTTAAGCTTCGCCCGCGCGTGCTCGATCACCTTCTCGGTCTCGGCCGCAAAGCCGACGACGAGCGGCGGACGCCCGGTCTCAAGACGCGCGACGGTCGCGAGGATGTCCGGGTTCTCGACGAGGCTGAGCGCCGGCAGGCGCTTGCCGTCCTTCTTGATCTTCTCCGCGGCCTCGGCCTCGGTGCGCCAATCGGCGACGGCGGCGGCGAACACCGCGATGTCGGCGGGGAGCGCGTTCTCGACCGCGGCGAGCATCTCGCGCGCGCTCTCGACATGCACCGTCGCGACGCCGGGCGGGTCCGGGATGCCGACCGGGCCGGAGACGAGCGTCACCGCGGCGCCGGCCGCCGCGGCGGCGGCCGCAATGGCATGACCCTGGCGTCCGGAGGAGCGGTTGGCGATGTAGCGCACCGGATCGATCGGCTCGAGCGTCGGCCCGGAGGTGACGAGCACGCGCTTGCCGGCGAGCGGGCGCTCCGCCTTTGCGCCGAGGAGCCTCTCGAGCGCCGCCACGATCTCGAGCGGCTCGGCCATGCGGCCGGGGCCTTGCTCGGCCTCGGCCATGGCGCCGTCGTTCGGGCCGACGACGGCGACGCCGTCGCGCGTCAGCGTCGCGAGGTTGCGCTTGGTCGCTGGGTGCAGCCACATGCGCACGTTCATCGCCGGTGCGATCAGGATCGGCAGCGTCGTTGCCAGGAGCACGGTCGAGGCGAGGTCGTCGGCGTGCCCGCACGCCATCTTCGCCATCAGGTTCGCGGTCGCCGGCGCGACGACGACCGCGTCGGCGTCGCGGGCGAGCCGGATATGGCCGATGTCGGCCTCGTCCTCGCGGTCGAACAGGTCGGTGTGGGCGCGCGACCCGGCCAAGGAGGCGGCGGCGAGCGGCGTCACGAACTG
>DAINQO010000308.1:0-3618 GCA_036742625.1 Microvirga sp. | reverse complement strand
TAGCGGGCCGAGACCGGACGGGAAATGAAGGAGGGGTGGCGCGGGGCGTCCATGCGGCTGCGCTTAGCCGCCCCCCGGCGCGGGCGCAATTCCCCGGCGATCCAGAACCTCGGCGCATGCCGGACCTGCCTCGCACTTGCCGAACAAAGGCGCGGCGCACGAATTATCTAAGGAAAATGCTGCACCGCACAATGCGGTGTCGAGTCGAGGGAGGGCGCCGCGAGGGTTGGCCAACAATCCAGCGGGGATACTGATGACTGACGATCTTTTCGCCGACGGGCGCCTGCGCGGCGGCGTCATCCGCCGGCTCTGGCGCGCCGATCTCGAGCACTATCGCGCCCACCTGCTCCGGCTCGATCCGCAGACCCGGCGCGACCGCTTCTCGGGCGCCGTCGCCGACGACTTTCTCGATCGCTACGCCGAGCGCGCCTTCGCGGAGGACCGGATCCTGATCGGCTACTTCGCCGGCGCGGAGCTGCGCGGCGTCGCCGAGCTGTATCGGTTCGCGCCGCCCCATGGCGGCGAGGGCGAGGCGGCGTTCAGCGTCGAGACGGCGCATCGGCTGCGCGGCGTCGGAACGGCGCTCTTCCGCCGGCTGCTGCTCGCCGCGCGCAATCGCGGCATCCGGACGATCCACGTGCGCTGCCTGCCGCACAATCGCGCCATGCAGGCGCTCGCCCGGCGTCACGGCGCGCGGGTCTCCTTCGAGGGCGGCGAGACACAGGGTCAGGTCGAGGCCCGGCCGGCGACGCCGTTCTCGGTCATGCAGGAGTGGGCCGACCTCGGCTTCGAGCTGACGAGGGCCGCTCTGCGCGCGCAGCTTGGCCCAACTCCGGCCCCAGCCATGCGCGGCAGTCAGTGCTGATCTGCAATGTTGATGTGCTCTAAAACACTGTTCGTGTGCGCTGGCGCACACAAAGTGGCAATGAACGTCTCCACATCGCTGTCGCGGCATCTGACGTGCCGCGAGACCCCGGGCTTCGCTGATTGAAGCCCCGCCTTGGGAGACGACGATGAAACGCCTTGTTCTTGCTCTGACGAGCACCCTTGCTCTCGCTTCGCCCGCGCTCGCCGAGACGACGGCTAAGGAGAACTTCAGCTACAGCGCGCCCCTCGGGTGCGTTCGGCGACGGCACCTTCAAGTGGCAGATGTTCCGCTTCATGGCCGAGGACCGCGAGCGGGTGCTGGCGTTGCGCGCGGGGCGGGATCCGGCCGCGACCGGCTCGATCCAGGGCAGCGCCACACGAACGAGAGCGTCCGCCGCCCCGGCGAGGCCGGCCGCCGGCGCCCGCAGTAGAGCGTCGCAACCTTACCGGCTGAGCGACAGCGGCGCGCCGGATTTCGCGAGCACGCCGTCGAGGCTGCCGGCCGCCGGACGCAGCCGCGCCGCGACGGCGCCGCCCGGCTGGTAGAGATAGACCTCGCCGTCGCGGAAATCCCAGGCGCTGACGCGGGCAAGATCGCGGTTGGCGCAGCCGGAGGCGGAGGCGCGGTAGAGGTCGAGGGCCGGCGCGCTCGAGAGCTGCACCCGGCAGCTGCCCGACGCCTCGCGGGCGTTCCAGCTTCCGACCACCGACGACCGGCTTGGCGCGATCGAGGCCATCTGCGGCAGCTGCGCCGTCGCCGGCGGCAGTGGCTCGACCGGAGCCGGCGCCGGCATCGCCGGAACGTCGGCGACGGTCGGCCCGGAGCCGGGAAGCGGCGGCAGCGGCTCGGAGGTGACGGCGCCCGACGGCGCCGCGAGGCCCGGCTCGACGACCGGGCCCGGGGCGGGCGCGTTGTAGCCCGGCCGGGCGCTTGCCAGCGGCCCGGGCCCGTCGCCGAAGCGCGACGACTGGCAGGCGCCGAGCGCGAGCGCCGAGCACAGCGTGAACGTCAGCCCGATCCGCATCTTCGTCCTGTTCCGGTTCGAAGCGTCAGCGAATGCAGGTTTGCCGGCCAGGCGCAACCGGCGCCGCGAAGTTTGCCGCGGGTGTGGCGCTTCGGCGACGGTCGAGATCCGCCGCCTGCGGCTCACGCCGCGGTCCAGCCGCCGTCGATCGAAAGGTTCGCGCCGGTGATCTGGCTTGCCGCGTCCGAGCACAGGAAGACGGCAAGCGCCGCGACCTGCTCGACGGTCACGAACTGCTTCGTCGGCTGGGCGACGAGCAGGACGTCGTTCATGACCTGCTCCTTGGTCATGTTGCGGGCCTTCATCTGGTCCGGGATCTGCTGCTCGACGAGCGGCGTCCAGACGTAGCCGGGGCTGATGCAGTTGCAGGTCGCGCCGAAGGTCGCGAGCTCGAGCGCGACGGTCTTCGTCAGCCCGGCGATGCCGTGCTTTGCCGCGATGTAGGCCGACTTGAACGGCGAGGCGACGAGCGAATGGGCCGACGCCGTGTTGATGATCCGGCCCCATTTCTTCGCCTTCATGCCGGGCACGGCGGCGCGGATGGCGTGGAAGGCGGCCGAGAGGTTGATGGCGATGATCTGGTCCCACTTCTCCGGCGGGAACTCCTCGATCGGGGCGACGTGCTGGATGCCGGCGTTGTTGACGAGCACGTCGAGCCCGCCGAAGCGCGCCTGCGCCTCGCCGACCATGGCGGCGATCTCAGCGGGCTTTGCCATGTCGGCCGCCGAATAGGCCGCGTTGACGCCGAACGCGCGCTCGATCCCGGCCCTTGCCGTCTCGATCTCGTCGGCTTTGCCGAAGCCGTTGAGGGTGACGTTCGCGCCCTCCTTGGCGAAGGCCCGCGCGATCGCGAGCCCGATGCCGCTCGTCGAGCCGGTGACGAGCGCGCTCTTGCCTTGCAGGATCATGGAAGCCCTCCTTAGACGCGGCGCCGGTCGTACGATGCTGCAGCGCAAAAGTCACCGTCCCGCGCGTCCGGGGCCGTGACGCCGCACCGGGTTGGGCGCCGGGCGGGCAAGTGCTATCTCATCGGTCATGAACCTCCTCAAGGACAGGCACGGCGAGGGCGAGGACGGCTGCGCCCATGCGGCGCACCGCTCGGCCGGCGCCCCGGACGCGCTTGCCGCGGCCGAGGCGGCCTGCCGCAGCCGCGGCGCGCGGCTGACGCCGATCCGCCGCGACGTGCTCGGCGTGCTCTATTCGACGCACCGCCCGCTCGGCGCCTACGACATCGCCGACGCGCTCGCCGGGCAAGGGCGCCGCAAGCTCGCGCCGATCACCATCTACCGGGCGCTCGAGTTCCTGATGGCCGAGGGGCTGGTGCATCGCCTTGCGAGCCGCAACGCCTTTATCGCCTGCCCGCACCAGCACGCGCCGCAGGACCTCGTCGCGTTCCTGATCTGCGAGGGCTGCGGCGGCGTCGACGAGATGTCCTCGGCGCCGCTCGGGCGGGCGCTGTCCGGCCTCTTGAAGGCCGAGCGCTTCGAGCCGCATCTGCAGGTGCTCGAGATCTCCGGCCGCTGCGCGCATTGCCGCGCGCCGGCGCCGGCGGAGGCCGGCGCGTGACCGCGCTGTCCTGCCTGCCGCAGGCGGCCACGCCGGCGCCGCGGCAGCGCAGCGTCGCGGTGCGGGTCGGAGCGGTCGCCGTCGGCGGCGGCGCGCCGATCGTCGTCCAGTCGATGACCAACACCGACACGGCCGACGTCGACGCCACGGTCGCGCAGGT
>DAINQO010000307.1:0-3634 GCA_036742625.1 Microvirga sp. | reverse complement strand
CGATCGTCGGCGTCGCCGGCGACGGCAAGGCCGGCATCGTCGTCGGCGTCACCGACGACCTGACGCCGACGATCGACGCCGTCAGCCTCGTCCGCGCCGGCGCCGAGAAGCTCGGCGGCAAGGGCGGCGGTGGCCGCCGCGACATGGCGCAGGCCGGCGGCCCCGACGGCGCGCAGGCGGAGGCCGCGCTCGCCGCCGTCGAAGCGGCGCTCGCGGCGGCGTGACGGCGGCCGGAGCCGAACCGACCGGCTCGTGGCGCCGTCTGCGCCGGAGGGTTTACGAGCTCCTCGACCCGACGATCGAGACCTTCTGGGACAAGGTCGTCCACAACGGCCTGATCGCGCTCGTGCTGTTGAACGTGATCGCGGTCGTGATCGAGTCGGTTCCCTCGATCGAGGATCGCTTCCGCACCGCGTTTTGGGCCTTCGAGATCCTGTCGGTCGCCGCTTTCACGGCCGAGTATGCCCTGCGCCTGTGGACGGCGGTCGAGCACGTGCCGCTCGCCGGGCGCTCTTCCTGGGCGGCGCGGTGGGCGTGGGCCCGCACCCCCTCGGCGATCGTCGACCTCCTTGCGGTGATCCCTTTCTACATCGCCCTTTTCGATGTCGCCGATCTCAGGGTGCTGGCGCTCTTCAGGCTGGTGCGCTTCTTCAAGCTTGCGCGCTATTCCTCCGGCCTGACCTCGCTCTTGGAGGCGATCTACAGCGAGCGCCACGCGCTTCTCGCGACGCTGCTCATCCTCAGCGGTCTCGTGCTGACGATGGCAAGCTTCATGTATCTGGCCGAGCGCGACGCCCAGCCCGACCGCTTCGGCACGATCCCGGACGCCATGTGGTGGGCGATCGTGACGCTGACGACGGTCGGCTACGGCGACGTCGTGCCGGTCACGGCGCTCGGCAAGGTCATCGGCGGCCTTGCCGCGATCATGGGCGTCGCCATGCTGGCGCTGCCCGTCGGCATCGTCGCGACGGCCTTCTCCGATGTCATCCACCGGCGCCAGTTCGTGGTCACCTGGAGCATGGTCGCGAAGGTGCCGATCTTCCGCAGCCTCGAAGCGACGGCGATCGCCGAGATCATGCAGCTCCTGCATTCCCGCACCGCGCAGAAGGGCGACGTCGTGGCGCGCCGCGGCGAGCACGCGGACGCGATGTATTTCATCGTCCGCGGCGAGGTCGAGGTCGAGCTCATGGACGCCGACAACGTCTATCTGCGCGACGGCGACTTCTTCGGCGAGATCGCGATCCTGACCGGCGACGTCCGCAACGCCACCGTCCGGGCGTCGCGCGACACGCAGCTCCTCGTCCTCCAGGCCCACGACCTCGAGCGCCTGATGGACCGCGTGCCGGAGATCGGAAAACGCATCCGCGACGTCGGCCACGCCCGCGCCCCGCACCGGGTCGAGGCCCATCCGAGCGACCAGGGCCGGGCGCGGAAGCCCGCCCGGGAGCCGCCGGCAAAGCCCGGCGCCTGAGCTTTCTGTTGTTCGGGATCAGTCGCGGTCCGGGTGCTGGCGGGAGGCGAGCCGCGGCAGCCACTCGGCCGGCGTTCCCGCCTCGGTCGTCTCGCCCGGCAGGCCGGCAAGCTCGAAGAAGGCCGGCAGCCGGCTCTCGATGCCATGCTGGTTCACCGGCTTGACGCGGCCGGGCTCGTCGAGGCTGCCGATCGACACCGAGATGCGGTCCTTGACGACGTAGCGGAAGAACAGCGGCGTGCCGCAGCCGCGGCAGAAGCCGCGCTCGACGAGCTCGGAGCTGCGGAACACGCCGGGCTCGCCCTTGGTCCAGGCGAAGTCGGCAAGCGGCACGCCGGCGAGCGCCGCGAAATAGTTGCCGAACGCCTTCTGGCACATGCGGCAATGGCAGATGCTCGGCTCCGGCGGCACCGCATAGAGCGCGTAGCGCACGGCGCCGCATTGGCAGCCGCCGGTGAGGGCAGGGGTGCGGTTCTCGCTCATCGTCCTCGCCTCCCTCGGCTGTCCGGATCGATCTGCCCACTTCCGCGGCTTTCGACCGGCGCCACGCCTTATCTGACGAAAGGCCGCGCGGCGAGCAAGCGCGCGCAATCTCCCCGGCTCACCAGGGCATCGGATTTCGCATTGTCAAAGAGCAAGGGAGCAGGACGCCAGGGACCGGCTCACTTTTAGTTTTAGATGCCAGTCGCCTGGCGCCCCGCGCGGTTCTTGTGCGGCTCGTTCTCCAAGCCGCCGTCCGGTCCGACACCGCTCGTCGGCGCCTGCTTGGTAGGCGCCTATGCAGCCCCACTGCGCCCGGCTCGTAGTGGCCGAGAGGCGGCGTGATCGAGACGATCCGCGCATCTTGCGACGCGTGCACCGTCAAGCGTCGAAGCGGACGCCCGAGCCATGGACCACCGAGCCCACGTCGCGGGACCGCCTCCCCTCCGCCAACCGGCTCCGGTGATCACGGCGGCTCCCTCGGTGGAAGGGAGGGCCAGGACTATAAGCATGGCACTAAAACGTGGTCAAGGACTTTTTTCAAGATCTCGCCCCGTCATTCCGGAAGCCGCGAAGCGGCAATCCGGGATCGCCATCCGCTCAGGCGTCGAGGGTCGAGCCGGCCGATCTTTGATACTTCTCCAGAGGTCTGCGCGGCGAACGGATGGAGCGGACGCTCGCGTGGGTCGAAGCGGAGGTGGACGGTCTCATGCGCACCTAGGCGAGGTTCCGAGCCGGCACCGTTAGCGACGATTTACATCGATTTAGCTCGCCGCCGGCGCAGGAGGCATGCATGTTGGGTGCATAGCCGAAGGCGAGCGCCCGAGCCCGCCGCGAGGGGACGCAAGGAGACCGTCATGAGTCAACGCGAAGCGGTGATCGAGCGAGAGGCCGCACGCTCCGCCGGGACGGGCGACATGAAGCTCGAGGTCGTCGTCATCCCCGTATCCGACGTCGAGCGCGCGAAGCGCTTCTACGGCAGCCTGGGCTGGAGGGTCGACGCCGACTTCGTCACGGGCGACGCGTTTCGGGTCGTGCAATTCACGCCTCCAGGCTCGCCGTGCTCGATCCACTTCGGCACGGGCGTCACGACGGCCGTGCCGGGCTCGGCGGCGGGCCTCTATCTCATCGTGTCGGACATCGAGGCAGCGCGCGCCGAGCTCGTCGCCCGCGGTGTCGACGTGAGCAAGGTGTCTCATCGCGACGGGCCGGGAAAGCCGCTTCTTAGCGGTCGGCATCCGGCGCGCGCCAGCTACTCCTCGTTCGCGACGTTCAGCGATCCCGACGGCAACGAATGGCTGTTGCAGGAGGTCACCGCCCGGCTGCCGGGCCGCGTCGACTCGAACGCGACGAACTTCGCCTCCGCATCGGATCTGGCGGGCGCGATGCGGCGCGCGTCGATCGCCCACGGCGAGCACGAGACGCGCATGGGCGGCCGGCGCGATGAGGATTGGTCGGCCTGGTATGCCGAGTACATGGTGGCGGAGCAGGCCGGCAAGCCGCTGCCGTCGTGAGCGGCTGCGCGTCAACCTGTCGGTGAACGACTGAGGCTATCGATGCGCGGAAGCGGAAATCCCGACCGGAGGATGCTCGCCGCCTAACTATCGGCCCTCGAACCGGCGAACGCGGAGGGCGCGGTTGCGGACAGCCCGGCCGATCGGCTCGAGGCCGCGGAATCATCAA
>DAINQO010000306.1:0-3641 GCA_036742625.1 Microvirga sp. | reverse complement strand
CCGCCCCAGCCGCCGCCGCTCGGCGCCGGCGCCGCGATCCAGCCGCCGCTGCGCGTGCGGTGGTAGCGCCGAGGTCCGCCGCGGCCTCGCATCAAGCGCGTCAGCACGAAAGCGAGGACGACCAGGATCACGAGAACGAGGAACGGATCGATCGCGGCGCTCTCGTCCGAGCGGACCTTGGCGCGACGCTGCCACTCCTCGGCATCGCCGGTCAGAACCGACAGGATCGCATCCACCCCCGCCTGGAGACCGCCGGGGAAGTCGTTCTGCTTGAACTTCGGCGCCATCGCAGTGGCGATGATCACCTTCGTCAGCGCGTCGGTGAGCGCCCCCTCGAGCCCATAGCCGACCTCGATCCGCACCTTGCGGTCGTTCGGCGCGACGACGAGCAGCACGCCGTTGTTCTTCGCCTTCTGCCCGAGCGCCCAATGGCGGAAGAGGCGGTTGGCGTAGTCCTCGACCGAGGTGCCGCCGAGGCCCGGAACCGTCGCGACCACGACCTGGTCCGTGGTCTTGTCCTCATGCGCCTTGAGCTTCTGCTCGAGCGCGGCCCGATCCTCCGGCTTCAAGATGTTCGCGGCGTCGACGACCCGCCCGGTCAGGGCCGGGAAGGCAGGCTGCGGCTGGGCGGCTGTCAATGCCGGAACAAGGAGCGCGACGACGAACCCGAGGATGAGCCGGATCGCGCGCGCGATCCGCGGCGGGACACAGGCGCGGCCGGCGCGCATCGGGAGATCGCGCCCGCCCGCGGACTGGTCAGAACTTCACCGGCGGCGGCCGATCGGCCCCCGAGCTCGCCGCAAACGTCTCCATCGGCTTCGCATCGGGATAGAAGATCGCGGCGATCCAGCGCCCCGGGATGGTGCGAAGCTCGGTGTTGTACTCGCGCACCGTGCCGATGTAGTCGCGGCGCGCGACCGCGATGCGGTTCTCGGTGCCCTCAAGCTGCGACTGCAGCGCGAGGAAATTGGCGTTCGACTTCAGCTCGGGATAGCGCTCGACCGTGACGAGGAGCCGGCCGAGCGCGCCGGAAAGCTGATTTTGCGCCTGCTGGTATTCCTGGAACTTCTGCGGATCGGTCACCGTCGACGCGTCGACCTTGACCTGGCTCGCCCGCGCCCGGGCCTCGGTGACCTGGACCAGCACCTCGCGTTCCTGAGCGGCGTAGCCCTTCACCGTCTCGACGAGGTTCGGGATGAGGTCGGCGCGGCGCTGGTACTGGTTCTGGACCTCGCTCCAGGCCGATTTGGCCCGCTCCTCGAGGGTCGGCACCGTGTTGATGCCGCACCCGACGACGGAAAGAGCCAGCGACAGCCCGAGGCCGGCGCGGAAAAGCGCGATGGCGGACATGCGATCTCCTTGGGCTTGCGCGGACCGGCGTGCCGGATCAAACCCTTCCGAAATGCAAGCGTTCCCGTCAACGTCCCGGCGGCGGGGTAGCGCGAGGATGCCGCCTCGGTACAATCGCGCCATCATTCAGGCACGGAGCAACTCATGATCCTGCTGCGTACTTTCCTCGTCCTTTGGGCGGTCGGGCTCGCCGCCGCTGGCACCGAAGCCTTGGCGCAGCAGCTTGCGCCGGCCCCGGAGGCGTCCACCGGGCGCACCGCGAAGAGCCTCGGCACGGCCCAGAAATACATGGTCGCGGCGGCAAACCCCCTTGCCGCGGAGGCGGGGCGCGAGATGCTCCGGGCCGGCGGCAGCGCGGTCGATGCCGCGATCGCGGTGCAGCTCGTGCTCAACCTCGTCGAGCCGCAGAGCTCCGGCATCGGCGGCGGCGCCTTCCTGGTGCATTGGAGCGACGCCGGCCGAGGCTCGCTTTCGACGCTCGACGGCCGCGAGACGGCGCCCGCGGCGGCGAAGCCCGACCTGTTCATCGGCCGGGACGGAAAGCCGATGCCATTCATGGAGGCGGTGGTCGGCGGCCGCTCGGTCGGCGTTCCCGGCACCATGAAGCTCCTCGAGACGGCGCATAAGAGCTGGGGCAAGCTGCCTTGGCCGCGGCTGTTCGAGCCGGCGATCCGCCTTGCCGACGAGGGCTTTGCGATCTCGCCGCGCCTCGGCGGCCTTCTCGCGAAAGAGACGGCCCTGAAGGGCGATCCCGTGGCCCGCGCCTATTTCTACCAGGAGGACGGGTCGCCGAAGCCGGTCGGCTCGATCCTGAAGAACCCCGCTTTCGCGGAGACGCTGCGCGTGCTCGCCGCCGGCGGCGCCGACGCCTTCTATGAAGGCCGGATCGCCGAGGACATCGTCGCGACCGTCAAAGGTCACCCGACCAATCCGGGCGACATCAGCCCCTACGATCTCCAGGTCTACTCGGTCATCGAGAAGCCGGCGGTTTGCGGCCATTATCGCGTGTTCCAGGTCTGCGGCATGGGTCCGCCGAGCTCCGGGGCGATCGCGATCCAGCAGATCCTCTCGGTGCTCGAGACCCGCGACATGGCCCGCATGAAGCCCGGCCCCGAGGCCGCGCACTGGTTCGCAGAAGCCGGACGCCTCGCCTTCGCGGACCGGGCGCTCTATCTCGGCGACCCGTTCTTCACCAACGTGCCCGTCAAGGGTCTCGTCGATCCGGACTATCTCAAGAGCCGCGCCGCGCTCGTCAGCCCCGACAAGTCGATGGGCAAGGCGCAGGCCGGGGATCCGCCGTTCCAGAAGACCGAGCGGCCCCTGCCGCCCGACGGAATCGAGCACGGCACGAGCCATATCTCGGTGATCGACGCGCGAGGCAACGCCGTCGCCTTGACGACGACGATCGAGGATGGCTTCGGCGCCCGCCTCATGACGAAGAGCGGCTTCCTCCTCAACAACGAGCTCACCGACTTCAACTTCGTGCCGACCGAGGAGGGCAAGCCGACCGCAAACCGGGTCGAGGCGTTCAAGCGGCCGCGCAGCTCGATGTCGCCGACCATCGTCTTCGACGCCTTCGGACGGCTCTACCTGGTGACCGGCTCGCCCGGCGGCAGCCAGATCATCGGCTATGTGGCGAAGACCCTGGTCGCGATCCTGGACTGGAAGCTCGACCCGCAGACCGCCGTCGACCTGTCGAATTTCGGCAGCCGCAACGGCCCGACCGAGCTCGAGGCCGGCACCGAAGCGGAGGGGTGGAAAGCGGCGCTCGAAGCCAAGGGCCATGAGGTGAGGCTCATGGACATGACCTCCGGCATCCAGGCCATCGTCGTCACGCCGGAAGGGTTCGCGGGCGGCGCCGACAGCCGTCGCGAGGGCGTCGCCATCGGCGACTGAGATCCCCATGACCTTTCTTCCCGACGCCACGGTTCTCGTCGCCTACTCGGTCGCCTGCTTCGTGCTGTTCATCACGCCGGGCCCGGACATGAGCCTGTTCCTGGCGAAGACGGTATCGGGCGGGCGCAAGGCCGGGATTGCGGCGATGCTCGGCGCCCAGGCCGGGTGCTGCGTCCACACCATGGTGGCCGCGCTCGGGGTGTCGGCGCTCCTTGCAGCCTCGGCGACGGCCTTTCTCGTACTCAAGATCGTCGGCGGGCTCTACCTCCTGTGGCTGGCCATCGACGCGATCCGCCACGGCTCGGCCCTAAACGTCAGGCGTGAGGCCGGCACGGAGGTATCGGTGTGGCGCACCTTCGTCCTCGGCGTCGGGGTCAATCTCACCAACCCGAAGG
>DAINQO010000305.1:0-3659 GCA_036742625.1 Microvirga sp. | reverse complement strand
GGCAGTCGGCAGTGGGCAGTCGATGTAGGGGACAGTTCTTCAAAGCGCGCCCTTGCGCTACGGCACGACTGCCCAATGCCGACTGCCGACTGCCCCTACTGCAGCTCCAGCAGCCGCCTTGCGATGACCTGCGCCTGGATCTCGGCCGCACCCTCGAAGATTGAGAGGATGCGGGCGTCGCAGAGCACGCGCGAGATCGGATATTCGAGCGCGAAGCCGTTGCCGCCGTGGATCTGCAGGGCGTTGTCGGCGGCGGCCCAGGCGACGCGGGCGGCAAGCAGCTTCGCCATGCCGGCTTCGAGATCGCAGCGCTTGCCTTCGTCCTTCTCGCGGCCGGCGTAATAGGTCAGCTGCCGGGCGAGGTTGATCTCGACCGCCATCATGGCGAGCTTGTCGGCGACGCGCGGGAAATCGATGAGCGGCTTGCCGAACTGGATGCGCTCCTCGGCGTAGCGCAGGCCGAGATCGAGGGCGGATTGCGCGACGCCGATCGCCCGCGCCGCGGTCTGGATGCGGGCCGATTCGAAGGTCTGCATGAGCTGGCGGAAGCCCTGCCCCTCCTCGCCGCCGAGGAGGTTCTCGGCCGGCACATCGAAGCCGTCGAAAGCGAGCTCGTACTCCTTCATGCCGCGATAGCCGAGCACCTCGATCTCGCCGCCGGTCAGCCCCGCGATCGGGAACGGCTCCGCGTCCGTGCCGCGCGGCTTCTCAGCAAGCAGAATGGAGAGGCCCTTGTGGCCGGGCTCGTCGGGGTTCGTGCGCACGAGAAGCGTCATCAGATCGGCGCGAACCGGATGGGTGATCCAGGTCTTGTTGCCGAACACCTTGTAGGCGCCGTCCTGGCGCACGGCGCGGGTGCGCAGCGCCGCGAGGTCGGAGCCGGTGTTCGGCTCGGTGAAGACCGCGGTCGGCAGGATCTCGCCCGACGCGATCTTGGGCAGGAAGCGCTGCTTCTGCGCCTCGGTGCCGCCGCCGAGGATCAGCTCGGCGGCGATCTCGGAGCGCGTGCCGAGCGAGCCGACGCCGATATAGGCCCGCGACAGCTCCTCGGAAACGACGCACATCGAGACCTTCGACAGGCCCATGCCGCCGAACTCTTCCGGGATCGTCAGCCCGAACACGCCGAGCCCGGCCATGTGCTCGATCACGGAGAGCGGAATGTACGCGTTGGCGAGGTGCCATTCGTGCGCGTGCGGCGCGACCTCGGCGTCGCCGAAGCGGCGCATCTCGGCCCGGATCGCCTCGAGCGTGTCGTCGAGCCCGGAGCAGCCGATCGTCGGGGCGCCCTGGCCGGCGCGGATGAGGGCGACGAGCCGGGCGCGGTTCTCGGCCGTGTTGCCGGTCTCGATCAGCGTCTCGACCGCCTCGGTGCGGTAGCGGGCGAGGTCGCGGCCCGAGACGCCGAGCGCGTGCGGGCGCACCATCTCGCCCTGGCTCATCGGGATGCCGCCGAAGACCTGGTCGAGGTATTCGCCGATGCCGATGCGGACCAGAAGGTCCTCGGTCTCGCCGAGGCGGCCCTCGCCCGAGAGGCGGCGGGCATACGCCGCCATCTCGCGGATCGCCTCGGCATAGGTCGCGAGCCAGGCGAGCCCATGCGCCGCGTGCTGCTCGGCCTCGAGCCGCTCGGCCGCGATGCGGCCGTCGGCGACGACCTTCGCCCGCACCCGCCGGCGCGCCTCGGC
This sequence comes from Microvirga sp., assembly GCA_036742625.1. GTDB lineage: Bacteria > Pseudomonadota > Alphaproteobacteria > Rhizobiales > Beijerinckiaceae > JAJKJG01. The sequence continues at coordinate 1,974 of DAINQO010000305.1, read as the reverse complement.
AATGAGCGCGGCGGCGTCCTTCGCGGCGGCGTCGGCGAGCGAGATCAGGTCCGGCACGGCAGCGGAGGCGGCGGCGGCGGTCATGCGAAGCTCCCATCGCTGTGCAGTGCAGCATAAACTCGCGCGGCGGCCATGTTGATCCCCATTCGTCAGGCGCGGCTCGCGATCGCGACGCCTGCGGCTGCGACCAGCATGCCGAGGATCTGCACCGGCGCGAGGGTCTCGCCGAAGAGCACATAAGCGATCAGCGCCGCGACGGGGGGCACGAGGTAGAGGAGCGCGGCGACGCCGGCGACGGCGCCGCGACGGATCAGCACCAGCAGAAGCCCGATCGCGCCGATCGAGAGCGCGACGACCGACCAGGTCAGGCCGATGAAGAGCTCGGGCGCCGGCTCGAGCCGGCCGTTCTCGAGGATCAGCGCCACCGGCAGCGTGGCGAGCGCCGCGCCGACGAATTGCGCCACCGCGTTGGTGCGCAGGTCGACCGCCGCGGCGGTGCGCTTCTGCCAGATCGTGCCGAGCGTGATCGAGACCGTGCCGAGGAAGCACACCGCGACCGGAAGCGCCGAGAAGCCGCCGGCCGCGCCGAGCCTCGGCGCGATGACGAGCGCCGAGCCGAGGAACCCGACCGCGATGCCGAGCCAGCGCCGCGCCGAGACCCGTTCGCCGATGAGCGCGCCGACGAGCATGCCGGTGACGAGCGGCTGCAAGCCGGCGATGAGCGCCGAGATGCCGGCCGGCAGCCCGTGCTTGATCGCCCAGAACACGGCGCCGAGATAGCCGCCATGGATCAGCATCCCGGCGAGCATGCCGTCGCGCCAACCGCGCGCCGCCGCCGGCCACGGCGCGCCGACCGCGAGCGCGATCAGCCCGAGGAGGATCGCGGCGAGGACGTAGCGCAGGACGAGGAAGGTCAGCGGGTCGGCATAGGGGATCACGAGCCGCGCGGCGATGAAGCCCGTCGCCCACAGGAACACGAACAGCGGCGGCGCGAGGCGGGCGAGCGTCGAGGGCGAAAGCATGGCTGGCCAGGAACCACGCCGCGCCGCGCGGTTCAACCGGGCGCGACCTAATGTGGCGCGCGAGGCGTCGGTTGCCGCCGCGCCGTCTATTCGGGTGGGAAACACCGGTTGTAATCGGTCGCGTTCTGGTAGGCCCAGCCGATGCGAAGCGCTGTCGCCTCGTCGTAGGCGCGGCAGACGACCTGGAGCGAGGTGGGGAGCCCGTCGGCGGCGAAGCCGTTCGGCAAGGCCAGGGCGCAGAGGTCCAGGAAGTTGGCGAAGCGGGTGTAGTGGGCCGGCGCCTTGGTCTGGTCGACCTCGTCCAGCGGCAGCGCCGTCGTCATGGTGGTCGGCGTCAAGAGGGCGTCGATGCCGTCGAGCGCCGCGGCGAACTCGAGCTTCATCGCCTCGCGCTGCTGCAGCGCCTCGAGATAGGCTTGCGCAGTGACGGCGCGGCCGGCGGCAATGCGCGGGCGAACATGCTCGTCGAGCGGTGCGTCGGGATCGTCGACGAGCTCGTGCAGGATCGCGTAGCTCTCGGCCGCCATGATGCGCAGGTTCAGCGCCGCGAGGTCGGCGAGGCCGAAGGGCAGGTCGATGGCGACGATCTCGGCCCCAAGCCGCTCGAGCTCGACGAGCGAGGCGTCATAGGCGGCGAGCACATCCGGCGAGGCGAAGCCGCGCTCGCGATCCGGCATTCGGGCGAGGCGGAGCCCGCGCAGCCCACGTTTCAGCATCGGGAGGGGGTCGGCATAGGGCAGCCGCTCGGTGCGGGGGTCGAGCGGGTCGGGGCCCTGCATGGCGGCGTAGAGCAGCGCCGCGTCCTCGACCGAGCGCGTCATCGGGCCGGGCGTGTCGAGCGTCGGGCTCAGGGGGAGAACGCCGTAGGTGCTGACGCGCCCGATCGTGGTCTTGAGCCCGGTGATGCCGCACCAGGAGGCGGGGAGCCGCACCGAGCCGCCGGTGTCGGTGC
>DAINQO010000304.1:0-3680 GCA_036742625.1 Microvirga sp. | reverse complement strand
CTTCTGATCGCGCTCGCGACGGCATGGCACGCGCCGTTCCCGACCGAGTTCGACGAGCTCCAGCACCTGTCGGTCATCCGGGCGCAACAGGAGGCGCCGAGCCTGTTCCCGGACCATCGCGCCGAGCGGATCCTGTCGCTTCCGAGCCTTGCCGCCTGGACGGACAAGCCGAACTACATCCCGCACCCGCCGCTCTACTATCTGGCGCTCGCGCCTCTTTCCGGCGGCCCCGCGCCTTCGGTTCTGACCCTGCGCCTCGCCAACGCGGCGATGTCGGCCGTCGCGCTCTGCCTCGTGCTGCTCGCCGGCTGGCGGCTGTTTCCGACCGAGGCGGGACGCGTCGTCTTCGCGCTCATGGCGGCGGCTTTCCCGAAGGCGGCGGTGATCGGCGGCATGATCAACAACGACAACCTGGCGATGCTCGCCGCGGCGCTGGTCTTTGCCGGATTGGCGGGAGCTCCCGGCGGCGTGGTCCTCCTCGCCGCCGGGCTGGCGTTGGCGGGATGGTCGAAGCTCACGGCGATGGTCGCGCTCGGAGCCGTGACGCTGGCCTGGCTGTGGATCGAAGGGCGGGCGCGCGACGCCGCATGGGCCAGGAACGGCGCCATCCTCTGACGGGCCTGCGCCAACGCGCGAGAGCGCGATGACTTCTCGTCGAGTCGTCATCCCGCTCTCCACTCTTTGCTTGAGCATGATCTTTTCCGAAAACCGGTAGCCACTTTTCGGGATCATGCTTGCGCCGGATCGGATGCAGCCTCGCTTCATGCCGGGGCGCGGAACGGCTTCGTGGGTGCTGCGACGTAGATCGCGGTCGCGGCGAGCAGCAGCACGCCGAAAGCGAGGTGCAGGCGGGCGAAGCCGTCGACCGGCGGTGTCCCGCTTGCCGCGGACGCCTTCACGAAGAGGCCCGAGACGGCCTGGATGAGACCGGCGCCGGCGATGAAGATGAAGTTCATGAAGGTGATGCCGCGGCCGAGGAGATGCTCCGGGAAGAAGGCGCGGGCATGCGTCATCAGGATGCCGTAGGTCATCCCGAAGCTGCCGATGATCGAGAGCAGCACGACGACGGCGGCGGTCGAGAGCGCCGGCACGACGCCGAGCGCCACGAAGGCGGCGCCCGCGACGACGCTGCCGATCAGGACCGTCAGCTTCGCACTGCGCAGGAGCCGTTCGGCCGGGCCGTAGGCGATCGCGCCGATCGACATCGCGACCGACATCGCCAGAATGGCATTGCCGCGCGCGATGGCGTCGAGCGCGTGCACCTCGAGGAGATAGGGCCCGATCCACAGGCTGCGCTCGGCGGCAACGACCGCGTAGGCGACGAAGGTCAGCGGCAAGAGCGGCCACAGGGCTTTCAGCGTCATGATCGAGACGAGGTCGCGCCAGGCCGAAGCCTCGATGTGGGCGGCGCGTGGCGCCAGCGGCGGGTCCTTGATGAGCAGGAAGACGGCGAGCGTCGCGGCGACGGTCAGGGCTCCGATCGCCATGATGCTGGCGCGCCAGCCGAAAGCCTCGACCGCATAGGCGAGCGGCGTCGCGGCGGCGAGCACGCCGAGCGCACCGATGCCGAGCACGAGCGAGGAGAGCAGCGCGAAGCGCTCGGGCGGATAGGCGCGGCCGAACACGAACATCGACGCCATCAACACCGGCGCGCAGCCGATGCCGATGAGCGCCATCGCGGCCATCATGGCCGAAAAGCCGTTCGCCGCCGCAAACAGCAAGGCGCCGGCGACGGCCCCGAGCATGGCGCCGCCAAGCGTGCGCCGCGGCCCCAGGCGGTCGAGCGCCCAGCCGATCGGAAACTGGGCGAGCGCGAAGGCGCCGAACCACGCCGCCGACAGCGCGCCGAGCTCGGCCGGGCCGAGGCCGAGCTCCCGCGTCAGGTCCGGCGCCACGATCGCCAGGAACGAGCGGTAGAACTGGCTCAGGATATAGGCGGCGCAGAGCGTGGCGAAGGTGATCATGACGGAGGTTTGGAACCCGACGCGCCCGCATAGGGCTTGGCGCGCCCGCGTGCCAGCCCTGCGGCCGGAACCGCGTCCGGGTCCAACGCTTGTTCCCTCATGCCAGCCCCCGCCGCGGTCGACCACGACGCTTACAGCCCGGGATATCTCCGCGGCATTCTCGGCCGGGCGAGGACGATCGCGGTGATCGGTGCGAGCCCCGAGCCGTGGCGGCCGAGCTTCGGCGTGATGCGCTATCTCCGGCGCGCCGGCTACCGCGTCATCGCCGTGAACCCGACAGCGGCCGGCGAGACCGTCGACGGCGAGCGCTTCCATGCGCGCCTCGAGGACGTCCGGGAGCCAGTCGATCTCGTCAACGTCTTCCGCCGGCCGGACGCGGTCGGGGACGCCGTCGACCAGGCGATTGCGGCAAACGCGCCGGCGCTGTGGATGCAGCTCGGCATCCGCAACGACGCCGCCTGCGCCCGCGCCGAGGCCGCCGGCATCGCGGTCGTGATGAACCGCTGCATCAGCGTCGAGCACGCGCGGCTGATGCGGTCGTGACCTCTCACCCGGTCGCGCCTCCCGGCGCGATTCGACCTCTCCCTTCGGGAGAGGTGTCGCGCCGCTGATAATCCTTCACGTCGGCGAACCGGATCGCCGGCGAGCGCTCCTGATCGTACTTCAGCGAGAACGGCGAGGCCGCCATGAACACCGGGGCGCCGTCGAGGTCGGCGGCGATCGCCGAGCCGTGCGCGGCGAGGAACCTGTCGAGCTCGGCGCGATCCTCCGCCGACACCCAGCGGCAGAGCGAGAAGCGCGTCGTGTCGTAGTCGATCGGCAGGCCGTATTCGGCGAGGAGCCGCTCCTTCAGGACGTCGAGCTGCAGCGCGCCGACGACGCCGACGATCGCCGGCGAGCCGTCATGCGGCAGGAAGACCTGCACGACGCCCTCCTCGCCCATCTGCTGCAGCGCCTCGCGCAGCTTCTTCGCCTTCATGGCGTCGGTGAGCTTGATGCGGCGCAGGATCTCGGGCGCGAAGCTCGGCACGCCGCGGAACAGGATGTCCTCGCCCTCGGTCAGCGTATCGCCGATGCGCAGCGTGCCGTGGTTCGGGATGCCGACGACGTCGCCGGCGAAGGCCTCGTCGGCGATGGCGCGGTCGCGGGCGAAGAAGAACTGCGGCGCCGACAGGCTGATCGGCTTGCCCGTCCGCACGAGCTTTGCCTTCATGCCGCGCGTCAGCCGCCCCGAGCAGACGCGCATGAAGGCGATGCGGTCGCGATGGTTCGGGTCCATGTTGGCCTGGATCTTGAAGACGAAGCCGGTCATGCGGCTCTCGTGCGCGGCGACGAGGCGCGTGTCGGCCGACTGCGACCGCGGCGGCGGCGCGAATTCGGCGAGCGCGTCGATGAGGTCGCGGACGCCGAAATTCTTCAGCGCCGAGCCGAAGAACACCGGCGTCAGGTGCCCCTCGCGGAAAGCCTGAAGCTCGAACGGGCGGCAGGCGTCCTGGGCGAGCGCGATCTCCTCGCGCCAGGCCTCGCGTTCCTCCTCCGGCAGCAGCGCCTCGACGGCCGGGCTCGCCGGGCCATTAACCGGCATCGGCGCCTCGTCGGCATCGAGCCGGCGCACGAGGTTGCGGGCGAGATCGTAGGTGCCGGCAAAGCTCCGCCCGCGCCCGATCGGCCAGGTCACCGGCGCCGTGTCGAGGGCGAGCGTCTTCTCGATCTCGT
>DAINQO010000303.1:1697-3736 GCA_036742625.1 Microvirga sp. | reverse complement strand
CTTCTCCGAGAGACTGATCCAGGGCATGACCGCGGGGGCGGTGAAGTGAGGGCGCTGCGCGAGATGGCCTTTGCCTTTCCTCCCCCTTGCGGGGAGGACCGACTCGGCCGAAGGCCGAGCGAGGTGGGGGTCGCGGGGGTAGCGCTCGACTCTTCGCGGAGCGCTGTACGAGCGTTGGCGCCCAGATCCTATGGAACGCGCCTGACCCTGCGACCCCCACCCCTGCCCCTTCCCGCAAGGGGGAGGGGATAATGGCCGTCGTCACGCTCGACCGCCTGTCGAAGCGCTACGAGCGCGGCCACAAGCCTGCCGTCGACGAGGTGTCGCTCACGGTCGCCGACGGCGAGTTCTTCGTGCTGCTCGGGCCGTCGGGCTGTGGCAAGACCACGACGCTCAGGATGATCGCCGGGCTCGAGTCGATCTCATCCGGGCGGCTCGCCATCGACGAGCGCGTCGTCAACGCGGTCCCGGCGAAGGATCGCGATATCGCCATGGTGTTCCAATCCTACGCGCTCTACCCGCACATGAGCGTGCGCCAGAACCTCGCCTTCGGCCTGCGCCGGCGCGGCGTGGACCGGGCCGAGATCGACCGCCGCGTCGCTGCCGTCGCCGCCACCCTCGGCCTCGCCGAGCTCGTCGATCGGCGCCCGCATGCGCTCTCCGGCGGGCAGCGCCAGCGTGTCGCGCTCGGCCGGGCGATCGTGCGCGATCCAAAGGTCTTTCTCTTCGACGAGCCGCTGTCGAACCTCGACGCCTCCTTGCGCGCCTCGACGCGCCTCGAGATCGCAAAGCTCCACCGCCGGCTCGAGGCGACGATGATCTACGTCACCCACGACCAGGTCGAGGCGATGACGCTCGGCGACCGCATCTGCGTCATGCAAGACGGCCAGGTGGCGCAGATCGGCGCGCCGCTCGACGTCTATCGCCGGCCGGCGAGCGTGTTCGTGGCGCGCTTCCTCGGTTCGCCGCCGATGAACATCGTGCCGGCGCGGGTCGAGCGGGTGAACGGCGGCGCCGCGGCGCTCACCGGCGGCGGCGCGTTCGCGCTCGACGGAGCGGCGGCCGGAGCAGCGGAGGGCGCCGTCCTCCTCGGCTTTCGCCCCGAGGACATCGCGCTCGCCGCGCCGGATGGGCGCCCGAGCGCCGTCGTGCAGGCGGTCGAGCTCCTCGGCGCCGAAACGATCCTCGCCGCGACCCTCGACGGCGGCGGCGAGATCGCGGTGCGGGCGCCGCGCGATCTCTCGGCGCGGCCGGGCGAGCGCATCGGCCTCGCCGTCGAGCCGCAGGCACTCCATCTCTTCGATCCGCAAACCGGCGCGGCGCGTGCCCGCCACCCATCGTGAAGGAGCCGCAATGGCCGAACCCGTTCCGCTGACCATCCGCCGCGACTGGGCGCGCCCGGACGCGAAGACGCTTGCGGCCTTCAAGGCCGCGCCGACCGGCTTCGTCGTCGACGCCATCGGGCGCGCCGGCGCCCTCGACCACCGCATCCGCCCGGTCTGGAAGGGGCCGCATTTCGTCGGCTCGGCGCTGCCGGTGTGGACGACGGCGCGGGACAACCTCGCACCTTATGCGGCGATCAGCTTCGCCAAGCCCGGCGACGTGATGCTGATCGCGACCGGCGCCTATGAAGGCGCCGCGGTCATCGGCGACGTGGTCGTCGGGATGATGCGCAATGCCGGCATTGCGGCGGCGGTGACCGACGGCCTCGTCCGCGACGTCCAGGGCATCGCCGAGGTCGGCATTCCGGTCTACGCCCGCGGTCTCACGCCGAACTCGCCCTTCAAGCACGGGCCGGGCACGATCGGGCTGCCGATCGCGATCGGCGGCCAGGCGGTCGAGGCGGGCGACCTCGTCGTCGGCGACGGCGACGGCGTCGTCATCGTGCCGCGCTGGCGGATCGCCGAGGCGGCAGCCGAGCTCGCAGCCATTGGCGAAAAGGAGAGCGGCATGGATGCGCTGGTGAAATCCGGCGCGACATCGCCGTCCTGGCTTGCCGCGCGCCTGACGGGCGACGGCGTCCGCTACGTCGAGGACTA
>DAINQO010000303.1:0-1597 GCA_036742625.1 Microvirga sp. | reverse complement strand
CGCCGCCGTGAAGCGCGTCTTCTACAACAGCTGCGCCGATGCCGCGCTCTACGGCATGATCCGCGACGCCGCGGCCGGGCGCTGCGAGCTGGTCACGCTCGAGCGCGATGACGATGCGGAGCGGATCGCGAAGCTCGCCGACGCCGATGCCGCGATCGTCGCCTCGACCCGCTTCACGCGGCCTCTGATCGAGGCCGGGAGGAAGCTCGCCTTCGTGCACCACCAGGGCGTCGGCTACCACGACACCATCGACACCGCGGCGTTGGCCGAGCGCCGCATCCCGCTCGCCATCACGCCGGGCGGCACGACCATCGGCGTCGCCGAGCACACCGTGATGCTGATCCTTGCCATGCTGCGGCGGCTGCCCTTCGCCGACGCGGAGCTGCGGCAGGGCCGCTTCCACGTCAACGCGCTGCGGCCGGTCAGCCGCGAGCTGCGCGGCCGCACCGTCGGGCTCCTCGGCATGGGCCGCATCGGCAGCGCCGTCGCCGAGCGGCTGAAATCCTTCGGCGTGACGCTGATCTATTTCGACCCCGTGGCGCTGCCGGCCGAGGTCGAGCGTGCGCTCGAGCTCGAGCGCCGCGGCTTCGACGAGATCCTGGCCGAGGCCGACATCGTCTCGCTGCACCTGCCGCTGACCCCTAAGACCCGGCGCATCATCGGCGCGGCGACGCTCGCGCGCATGAAGCCCGGCGCATACCTCGTCAACACCGCCCGCGGCGGTCTCGTCGACGAAGAGGCCCTCGTCGCCGCGCTGCAGACGGGCCGCCTTGCCGGCGCGGCGCTCGACGTCTTCGAGCCCGAGCCGCCGGGGGCCGAGCACCCGTTCTACGCGATGGCGAACGTGGTGCTGACGCCGCACATCTCGGCCGGCACCCGCGACGCCTTCATGGAGAAGCAGGGCTTCATCTTCGACAACCTCGCGCGGTTCTGGCGCGGCGAGCCGGTCGAGAACCTCGTCGAGCTCGCGCCGGCGCCAGAGCGCGGCGGCTGAGCGCGCCGCCTGAGCCGTTTCCGATTTGCCTGTTGGCCTGGTTCGCGACACTGTGTCGAACGGTGGCCGCGTGGCCATAAGCCGGCTGGTCGCGGCAGCCGAAGCGTCCTCCTCGGCTGCTGCGGGAGCGGCCCCTTTACGGGAGACCTCGATGCGCAGGTCGTTAGCGGCCCTTGTCCTGAGTTTCGCCTTCGCGCAACCGAGCCTCGCGGGCGATCAGGGGAGTGTCGTCGGCACTTGGAAGCTCGTCTCCTACGAGGTCGAGGCCCAGGCCAGCGGCGAGAGGGGACCGGTGATGGGCCAGAGCCCCACCGGCTACGCCGCCTTCCTTCCGGAGGGACGCGTCTTCTTCGTCTTGACCGGAGAGGCCCGCAAGCCTGGGAAGACCGATCGCGAGCGCGCCGACCTCTTGAGCACGCTCGTCGCCTACACCGGCACCTACCGGCTCGATGGCGACAAGTGGACGACGAGCGTCGAGGTGGCCTGGAATCCGGAGTGGGTCGGCACCGAGCAGGTCCGTTCCTTCAAGCTCGAAGGCGAGCGCCTGCAAGTCCTGACGCCGTGGCGCGTGATGCCGAATTGGGCCGACAAGGGCATGAGCCG
>DAINQO010000302.1:0-3745 GCA_036742625.1 Microvirga sp. | reverse complement strand
TCCGGCCCGGCTCGGCGATGGACCGCGAGGCGCTCGAGCGCGGCAACTCGGTCTACTTCCCGGACCGGGTCGTGCCGATGCTTCCGGAGCGCATCTCGAACGATCTCTGCTCGCTGCGCCCGCGGGAGGATCGCCCGGCGCTCGCGGTGCGCATGATCATCGGCGCCGACGGGCGCAAGAAGCGCCACCGCTTCCACCGGGTGATGATGCGCTCGGCCGCGAAGCTGTCCTACGGTCAGGCCCAGGCGGCGATCGACGGCCGGCCGGACGACGAGACGGGCCCGCTGCTCGACCCGGTGCTGCGCCCGCTCTGGGCAGCCTACGAGATTATCAAGAAGGCCCGGCGGGTCCGGGCGCCGCTCGATCTCGACCTGCCCGAGCGCAAGATCCTCCTCAAGGCCGACGGCACCGTCGACCGGGTGCTGGTGCCGGAGCGCCTCGACGCGCATCGGCTGATCGAGGAGTTCATGATCCTCGCCAATGTCGCGGCCGCCGAGAGCCTCGAGAAGGCCGGCTCGCCGCTGATCTACCGCGCCCATGACGAGCCCTCGCTCGAGAAGATGCGGGCGCTAGGCGAAGTGCTGGCGTCGATCGGCATCAAGCTGCCCAAGGAGGGGGCGCTGAAGCCGGCGCTGTTCAACCGCATCCTCGCGAATGTCGAGGGCACCGAGCACCAGGCCTTCATCAACGAAGTCGTGCTGCGCTCGCAGGCCCAGGCCGAGTACTCGGCCGAGAACTACGGTCATTTCGGCCTGAATCTGCGCCGCTACGCGCATTTTACCTCGCCGATCCGGCGCTACGCCGATCTCATCGTTCATCGCGCCCTGATCAGGGCGTTGAAGCTCGGAAACGACGGACTGCCGGCGAACATCAGCCTCGACGAACTCGCGGAGATCGGGGCGCGCATCTCGGTCGCCGAGCGCCGGGCGATGGCGGCGGAGCGCGAGACGGTCGACCGGCTCATCGCCCATCACCTCGCCGACCGGATCGGCGCGACCTTCGAGGGCCGGATCTCCGGCGTCACGCGGCCGGGACTGTTCATCAAGCTCGCCGAGACCGGCGCCGACGGCTTCGTGCCGGCTGCGACGATCGGGGCGGACTACTACCGCTACGACGAAAAGCGCCACGCCATGATCGGGGATCGCACCGGCGAGACCTACCGGCTCGGCGACCGCGTCGAGGCAAAGCTCGTCGAGGCAGCGCCGGTCGCGGGCGCGCTCCGGTTCGAGCTCGTCTCCGAAGGGCACGGCAAGCGGCCGCAGCGTCGCGGCGGCGCCCGGCCTGCCGCCCGGACGCAGAACCGCCGCACGACGCCGCGCTTGAAGTCCAGGCGCGAGCCGGCGCCGCGGCCCTGAAGGAACGCATGGAACCCGGCGGACGAGCCATCAGTCCCAGGGATATCGGCGCCCTCGAGGCGACCCGGCGCGGGGCCCTCGGCCGCTGCCCGGCCTGCGGGGCGGGCCGCCTGTTCGGTCGGTTTCTCAAGGTCCGGGACGCTTGCCCCGCCTGCGGCGCGGAGCTGCATCACCACCGCGCCGACGACCTGCCGCCCTATCTCGTCATCCTCAAGGGAAAGCGCTCAGAAACCGCGCTCGGGTAACATCCGGGGTAACAAAAGGGGCGTGACAGGCCGCACGCGGCGCGGGCAACCGGAGTTCCCACACCTTTTACAGGCGCGGCCGCGGCGGCTTCGGAGGTTTTCGTGGATGGCTGTGTAGTTCCTGGTCAGGCCCCTAGGAGCATCCCCTTTTCCAGCAGGGGGAATTCGTCTAGTCGCAGGACGACAAATAGGATTTACTGGCTTGGCCAAGAACCTCGAACGCTTCAACCTTGCTGCGCTCTACTTTCTGGGCAAAGCGTATGATGAGCACCCGATCCCGGTCACGGTCCAGCGCGCGGAGATACTCGACGTGATCGCGCCAATGCCCGGCGAAGACGAGGCGCGCGAGAGCGAGGACCGTGAGAACGCGTCGGTGGAAGTCGCCTACACGTTCTATTTCCTCGCACAGAACGACTACCTGCTACCGATGACCCCCTTAAACGCAGGCGGCTGGCGGCTGGTGTTGAAAGACAAAGGTTTGCTCGCGCTCAAGAAGTCCACTCTCGCAGACCCCTCGGAGACCCTGGGCGACCGCGCAAAGAAGTGGATGGCTGACATCACTACCGCGGGCCTCAAGGAGGGCGCAAAGAAGGCTGGAACGGAACTCCTCGACCAAATCCTGAACGCCGGTTCGTGGTTTCAGTCGGGGGTGCACACCAGCGGAATCACATCGGTGTAACCAGCAGCGGCCAGTACCGCCCTTTGCGCGCCCGCCGTTAGCCCTTTTTCACGATGCCGACGTTCGGCGCCGCGGCCGGCGTGAGCGAGCGCTGCAGCCGCTCGGCGCGAACAACGACATCATGGGTCAGCCGGCGGGTCCCGCCTGCGCGAAGCCGATAACAATACGGCCGCGAAATCCCAAGATGCCGGGCGATCTCGGCCGGGCGCAGCTCGAGCTGCAGGGCCGCGAGGATTTGCTCAAACTCGTCGGGTTTCATGATAGCGCGCGCCTCTGCTAGGTTTCAGGCGCGTTCGGCGTTCCGGAAACTAAAGCCGGCTCCGGCCGGCTATTTTCGCTGAGCCTAGCACATGGATCCGCTGCGCCGCCTGATTGACGCCGTCCCGCGCGCAACCCTGGCCGAGATCATTTTCGAGATGCTCGCCGCCGAGCCGGCCAAGCGCCGACCACCGGGCCGGCCGCGCAAGCCGAGGCCCCGCGGTCGGCCGCGCAAGCCGCCCGCCGACAACGGCGCCGATCACGGCGAGTCGCCGGCGCCTCGGCCTTCGGCGAGGGAAAGGCGCGCCAAGGCCGCCGATCATGCCGCGAAGGCGCTTTGGGAGAAGGCCGCGGCGCTCTCGGATGCGCCGTGGAAGCTCGTTGCCGAGCGGCTCGGCATCAATCCCGCCGTCGCGGTCGACGCCTATAGGCACCACCGCCTGCCACCGGGCGTCTCGGTCGAGGCCGCGGCCGCCTTCGGTTAGTGGACGATCCGCGAGCTGGCGCTTTCGACGAGAGCGACGAGCGCGCGGAACACGCCGCCAAGCGCCGCACAAACCTCCGGTCGGCAGCCGCGAACCGCGCGTTGAAAACCGCGAGCTCCGGGAAGCGCGGCTCGAAATCCCGCAAGGTCGCGAAGGCGACAACGAATGTCCCGGGCCATCATGTCCGCCGATTTCTGGCCCCTGATCCGACAGTTCGCCATCGCAGAGCCACACGAGGCGATTTGCTGATCGCAACGCGGTCCAACCAGCCGATGCCGGAATACCGGCGCCCAACCATCTCCGGATCCGGTCCGCCAAAACTTAAGCGGGCGCGCCGATCGTTGAACCGCAGGTCTCAGCGGCCCTCCTCTCGGCGGAGAAAGCCGAACGGCAACGCCCACTCCAATCTCGAAGGGGCGCAATCGTTGGCCAGCCGTTTCTGGGCTACGCAAATTGCCGCCCTCCAACTTGCCCGAGCAAGCTAAAAATAAGGGCTTCGCAGCTTAGCAGCTCCTACCAACAGCGCGCCGGTTTACGGGAGGCCGGTGACTCTCGACATGGGAAGCACGTCGGCGGCGGTGTCGCGCAGCCCCGCCCGTTACCGAGGACTCGCTGAGCTACGGCGGGCAGCACAAGGCAAAGCCTCGAGCAGGAGTCAACGGCGGGTGACCGAACTCCTCCACGACGACGCGCCTCGAGCATGAGCGAACGCGGTCCGCTGGT
>DAINQO010000301.1:0-3745 GCA_036742625.1 Microvirga sp. | reverse complement strand
CGGCACCACGTCCTGGAAGTCGAAGGGCTTCAGCAGAAGCTGGGCGCGGTGGCGCCGCACGATGTCCTGCAGCCGCGGGCCGGCAAGATACGCCCAGGGCGAGGACAGGGTGTAGAAGCAGGAGATCTCGATCATCGCCGAGCGTTCGGGCCGCGTCGTCCGGCGGCGCCCGGACCATGGCTGAGATCCGCGATGCCGGGAAGCCTCGCCCGCGAGCCGCCATCCTGCCGCAATCGGCTGCGAGACAACCTTTTGGTGAGCATCGGACCGCAAACCGCGGCTCCGTCAAAGATTCGCTCCGGGGTGGGGATGGTTTTCTGGTCGAGAGTCGTGGCGCTCTGTGCCGCGGCCGCGCTCGCGGGCGGGGCGGCGCTCGCCGCCGACGGCGTCGCCAAGGAGCTGGCGCCGATCCCTGGCGCGACGCTCGCCCTGATGAAGGCGCGCGCCATGACGCCCGCCGCCCCGATCCTGATCCGCACCTACAAGAAGGAAGCCGAGCTCGAGGTCTGGAAGAAGGGCAAGGACGGGCGTTTCGCGCTCCTCAAGAGCTTCCCGATCTGCCGCTGGTCCGGGCAGCTCGGCCCCAAGCTGAGGCAGGGCGACCGCCAGGCCCCGGAAGGGTTCTACGCCGTCACGCCGAACCAGATGAACCCGAACTCGGCCTATCACCTGTCGTTCGATCTCGGGTTCCCGAACGCCTACGACCGGGCGCACGGCGCGACCGGCGCGTATCTGATGGTGCACGGCATCTGCTCGTCGGCGGGCTGCTACGCCATGACCGACCAGCAGATCGAGGAGATCTACGCCCTCGCCCGCGAGGCTTTCGCCGGTGGCCAGCAGGCCTTCCAGGTCCAGGCCTTCCCGTTCCGCATGACGGCCCAGAACCTCGCCAGGCACCGCCTCGATCGCAACATCGATTTCTGGCGCCAGCTCAAGGAAGGCTCGGACCGCTTCGAAGCGACGGGCGAGGAGCCGGCGGTCGGCGTCGCCGGCGGCCGCTACGTGTTCCGTCCCTTCGGCGACCCGGCGAAGGAGGCGCTCGCCGCCGCCCGGCTGGCAGCGGAGCAGGCCCGCGTCGCCGCGCTCGCCGCCGAGGGCGGCGGCGCCGTCGTGCGGACGACCTACGCCGACGGCGGGCAGCACCCGTCCTTCGCGGCGCTGGTGCGCCAAGGCGCGCCGTCGCTCGGGGCGGTCAGCCGGCCCGAGGCGCTCGCCCTCGCCGGGCGCGAAATCGTCATCGTGCCGGCGCGGGCGAAGCCGTTGACGCGGGTCGCCGCGGCGCCGGCCCCGGCGCCGGCCGCCCCCGGCGCGCAGCCGATCCCGGCCGAGCCCTCGGTGTTCGAGGCGAGGCCGCTCGCGCCGGCCGTGCCGATGCCGGTCGCAACCGCGATGGCGGGCGCCGCCCGCATCCTCCCGACGGCGTTCGTCAAGGCGAGGGTCGAGGTCGCCGCCCGCTGGTGAGCGGCCCGGCGCCTTGGGCCAGCCGAGAGCTCGGGCCTCATCGCCGCCAAGTCATCGACGGTTCAGGTGCGCTCGTCGTAGTAGGGCGGTGGGTCGGAGCGTGCGGTCGATGTTGCGTGGGAACTGGCGCGAGGCGCTGGGTTGGGGCTCGCCGCGCGCGACGGCGTATGGGATCGTCGCGATTGCCATCGTCGCGGCCTTGCTCCTCGCCGCGCCCGGCCAGACCGTCTCGGCCCGCTACCTCAACGACCTGATGATGTTCCTCGACGGCGCGCATCGGATCGTGTCCGGACAGGTGCCGCATCGCGACTTCCACACGCCGATGGGCGCGGTCACGAACGGGCTGCCGGCGATCGGCCTCTGGCTCACGGGCAGCCTTGGCGCGGCGATGCCGACCGGCGTCGGCCTGCTCATCCTCGCCCTGGCGCCGGTGATGGCCTATGTGCTGACATCGCGCCTGCGGCCGGCTTTCGCGCTGCCGATGGCGGTCTACCTGTCGCTCGTTCTGGCGGCGCCGGCGAACCTCGGCGAGAGCCCGGGCGCGCTCTCCTTCGCCATGTTCTTCAACCGCATCGGCTGGGCGGCGCTGTCCTTGCTGCTCATTCTTTTCCTGCCGCCGCGGATCGGCCGGCGCGTTGCCGCGGACGGCATCTGCGCGGCGGTGCTGACCCTCCTCATGCTCTACACGAAGGCGAGCTTCGGCCTTGTCGCGGTCGGCTTTCTTGCCTGCCTGCTGCTCGACCATGCGCGGCGGCCCTGGGCGGCGCTCGCGCTTGCCGCGACCGCGGCGGTCACGCTGGCTCTCGAGGCGATTTGGCGGCTGCCGAGCGCTTATGCGGTCGATCTCGCTCAAGCGCTGCACGCCAGCGGCGCCGTGCGCGGCGGGATCGACAACATCTTGAGCTCCATCGCCGGCAATCTCCTCGACTGGACAGCGTTCGCGATCGTCGTGGCGGCCGCCGCCGTCGCGCTGCGGGATTGGCGCCTGCTGCTGTTCCTCGGGTTCTGCGGGGCCGCCGGCCTCATCATCCTGAACCAGAATTTCCAGGGCGCCGGCATCGTGACGCTCGCGGCGGGCGCCGTCGTCGCGGCCGAGGCCGTGGCGCGGCGGAGCGCGGCCGCGGACGGGCCCGGCGCGCGCGCCGTCCTCGCCGCCGCCTGCGTCATGCTCCTCGTTCTCCTGGTGCCGATGGCGATCGGACGAACGATCGCGCTCGCCACCCATGTGGCGCTCGCGAGCACGAAGCCGGCGCATCGCTTCGCCCTGCCGCGCCTTGACCGCATCGTCCTCGCCGACACCGGGACGGTGCACGACGCGACCTACACGACGAAATACGTTGAGACGCTCGACGACGGCGCCCGGGCGCTGTCGGCCCTCGGTGCGAAGGCGAGCCACGTCACGGTGCTCGATTTCGTCAACGCCTTCACGGCCGGTCTCGGCCTGCCCCCTCCCCGCGGCGACTATTCCGTCAGCGATTACGAGCGCACCTTCGACAGGGCGCACCACTTGCCGGCCGAAACCGTGCTGCAGGATGCCCGAATCGTCATGGAGCCGAAATGGCCGCTCGATCAGGTCGGCCTCAAAGCCTATCTCGAGCTCTACGCGCCCTATCTGGCGAGCCATTTCGCGCTCGTCCGCGAGACCCAGTCGTGGCGGATCTACGCCCGCCAGGACGCTGCCGTGCCATCGGGGTGAACCCCTCTTGCAATCGGGCGAACCGGATGCCATGGCCCGCCCGGGAAATCGGCCAGAGGAGCACACGCCGCATGAACCGCCTGAAGCTGGCACTTGCCTTGTCGGCGCTCTTTGCAAGCGCGACCGGCTGTTTTGCCGAGACCGCGCAGCGCGAGGTGTTCCTGAGCGCGACGCCGGACGACCTCGCCAAGATCATCCAGGATATCGGCTACCGGGCCGAGATCGCCAAGAACAACGCCGGCAAGAGGTTCGTGCGGACCCGCATCGGCGGCAAGGACGTCGCGATCCTGCTGTTCCTCTGTTCCGACGGCGAGGTCTGCAAGAGCAGCACGATCGGCACCTATTTCACGCCGGCGAAGAAGGACGATGAGGCGAAGAGCCTGCGCATCACCAACAAGTTCATGAACGACCGCAGCTTCGTCCGGGCCTATGTCGACAAGGACAAGGACATCATCGTCGAGACCGACATCGCGTTCTCGGGCGGGATCACCAAGGACCACTACAAGGTCCTGCTCGACGCCTTCGAGGACCACGTCAAGCTGATGGCGGAGGCGCTGAAGGAGAAATAGGAGAGCGCTCAGCCGCGCC
>DAINQO010000300.1:0-3774 GCA_036742625.1 Microvirga sp. | reverse complement strand
AGCCTCGGGATCCAGGTGGTGATCGCCGGGACGAAGGTGATGAGGAGGAGGGTGGCGAGGAGGGGGACGTAATAAGGGCCCATCTCGCGCAGCACGTCGCGCATCGACACCTTGGCTATGTCGGCGACGAGGAACAGGGCGAGGCCCATCGGCGGCGTCAGCAGGCCGATCATGAGGTTGAACACCACGACCATGCCGAGATGCACCGGGTCGACGCCGGCGGCGACGAGGGGCTTCGCGATGATCGGTGCGATGACGAGGATCGCCGTCGTCGAATCGAGGAACATGCCGACGACGAGCAGCAGCAGGTTGACGATGAGGAGGAGAACGTAGGGGTTCGTCGAGACGGAGAGCATCGCCTCGGTCATGGCCTGCGGCACCTGCTCGACCGACAGGATCCAGCCGAACAGCGCCGCGACGGCGACGATGAGGAGGATGCCGGCCGAGGCGCGGATCGTCTCGTAGGCGGCGTCGAGGACGCCCTTGGCGGTGAGCTCGCGGTAGAACAGCGCGCTGATCAGGACCGTGTAGGCGACCGTCACCGAGGCGATCTCGGTCGGGGTGAAGAAGCCGACGAGCATGCCGACGATGAGGATCGCCGGCGCGAGGATCGCCGGCAGCGCCGGCGCCATGTCGCGCCACAGCTCCGCGAATGTCGGCCAGCGCGCGGCGCGGGGATAGCCGCGGCGCAGCGCCAGCCAGCCGGTCATCAGCATCAGGGCGGCGACGCAGAGGAGGCCGGGCAGGATGCCGCCGAGGAGGAGCTGGATCACCGAGACGCCGGTGACGGTGCCGTAGATGATGAGCGGGATGCTCGGCGGGAAGATCGGCCCGACGATCGCCGAGGCCGAGGTGACGGCGGCGGCGAAGGGAGCGTTGAAGCCCTTCTGGCGCATGGCGTCGATCTCGATGCGGCCGATGCCGCCGATGTCGGCGAGCGCCGAGCCCGACATGCCGGCAAAGATCAGGCTGCCGAAGATGTTGACCTGCGCAAGCCCGCCGGGAAGGCGGCCGCAGGCGGTGTCGGCGAAGGCGTAGATGTAGCGCGAGATGCCGGCGCTGTTCATCAGGCTGCCGACGAACAGGAACACCGGCACGGCGACGAGCGGAAACGAGTCGAGCGCGTAGAGCGTGCGCTGGGCGATGAGCTCGAGCGGCAGGTCATTTGTGAGCATGTAGACGGCGCACGGGATGCCGATCGCCAGCACGACGGGAAAGCCGAGCACGAACAGTGCCAGGAAGGCGAGGACGACGATGAATCCGCTCATCCGGCACCTATGTCAGGACGGTCTGCTTCGGCTCGGGCCGGCCGCGCGCCCAGGTGTGGGCGAGCATCGCCGCGGTCTCGACGACGAGGAGAGCCGAGCCCGCCGCGAGCGGCCCCATGAACAGCCAGAACGGCATCTCGAGGGTCGCGGTCTGGTTGTCGAGGTTGTTGCGGATCGAGACCAGGGAGGCGGCGAGGATCAGCCCGAACAGGAGGATGCCGGCGACCTCGATCGCAAGCTGCAGCAGCCAGCGCGGGCGCGGCGGGATGAGGGCCTGGAACTCCTCCATCTTGACCTGCCCGCCCTCGGCGGTGACGTAGGAGCCGCCGAGGAAGGTCAGGCAGATGAGGAAGTAGCGCGCCATCTCCTCGGCACCGGACATCGGCACGTTGAAGACGCCGCGCATGACGATCTGCGCCAGCGGCGTGACGATCAGCCCGGCAAGGAGCGCGAGGCAGAGCCAGCGCACGAGCGCCCGCAAGGGCAAAAGCGCCGCCATCACCCGCGCCCCGCGGCCGCTACGGCGTCATTTCACCGCGCGGATCTGCTCGATGTGGCTCGTCCAGTCGGGGAAGTCCTTCGCCACCTGCGCCAGCACCGCGGTGCGGAAGGCGGCGATGTCGAGCCCGTCCTTCTCCTCGACGAAGACCATGCCCTTGCCTTCGAGGTCGGAGCGGTACTTCGCCGCCGTCTCCTTGTCCCAGGCGAGCGTCTTGCGGCCGACCTCGGTCATCACCTCCTCGATGATCTTGCGGTCGGCCTCCGGGATCGCCTGCCAGGCCTTCTCGTTGATGAAGGTCGAGAGCACCGACTGCATGTGGCCGGTCAGCATGACGTATTTCTGCACCTCGTAGAGCTTGAGGTTGTAGATGTTCGGCAGCGGGTTCTCCTGGCCGATGACGAGCCCGGTGGCGAGCGCGGTCGCGAGCTCCGAGACCTCGACCGGCGTCGCGACGGCGCCCATACCGGTCAGCATCGACGACCACAGCTTGATCGGCACGCCGCGGTACTTCTTGCCCTGCATGTCCTTCGGCGACAGCACCTTCTCCTTCGAGGTGAGATGGCGCGCGCCCTGGTACGAGCTGCCGATGATGCGTATGCCGCCCTTGTCGACGAGCTGCTTGTTGATGTCCTGGAGCGGCGCCGACGTGCGCGGGTCGGTCGCGACCATGGCGTGCTCGGCGTCGCGATACACGAAGGGCGTGTTGAACACGGCGACGATCGGCAGGATCTTGCCGAGCGAGGCGAAGTCGTGGTGGCCCATGGCGATCGAGCCGGCCTTGATTCCGTCGACCATCTCGCCGACGCCGCCGAGCTGGGAGTTCGGGAACACCTGGATCTCGACCCGGCCGTTGGTGCGCTCCTTGACCGTCTTCGCGACCTCGTCGGCATAGAGCGTCTGCGGTGCGTTTGCGACGCCGACATGGGCGTAGCGCAGCCTGATCTGGGCCGCGGCGTCGCTCGCCGAGCCGGCGACGCCGATGACGATCGCAGCCGCAACAAGGGTCGAAAGACCTCGCATCGTGGACCTCCCGTCGACGCGCGCTTCGCCCCATGCCGCCCGCGTCCGTTGGCGCCGACCTTAGCAACATGCATCGCCATCATGGAAGGCCAAAGGGCGGGATGGCGCGGCGATCTTGAAGGCGCGGGGCACGGCGCGCTATGCGTCGCGGCCACGAACGGCGCGGAGTGCCCGGCATGACCTATCTGTGGGTGGCGCTCGGCAGCGCGCTCGGCGGGGTCGCGCGCCATTGGTGCTCGGGCGTCGCGGCGCGGCTGTGGGGCGAAAGCTTCCCGTGGGGGACGATCATCGTCAACGTCGCCGGCTCCTTCGTCATCGGCCTGTTCGCGACGCTGACGGCGCCCGACGGGCGCGTCGCCGCCTCGTCCGAGGCGCGACTCTTCGTGATGGTCGGGCTGTGCGGCGGCTACACCACCTTCTCCGCCTTCAGCCTGCAGTCGCTGGTGCTTGCCCGCGCCGGTGAGTGGATCGGATTGGGGATGAACATCGGGCTGTCGGTGGTGCTGTGCCTTGCGGCGGTATGGCTTGGCCACGCCATTGCCGTCGCGGTCAACGGGTAGGGGGCTCGCTTGGCTGAAGCGGCGCGCGCCAAGGTCTCCCCCGTGGCATGGCTCGCGGCGCCGGCCGGGCTGTTTTTCGTCCTCTTCTTCCTGTTGCCGTTCGGCGTCATGGCGCTGTTCAGCGCGCTCACCGGCAACCCGATGCAGCGCCCGAACGTCACTGTCACGGCGCGGCACTACGCCCGCATCCTCGACGATTCGCTCTACGTCGAGTCGCTCGCCTCGACCCTGAAGATCGGCGCCGTGACGACGGCGGCGGCGCTTCTCCTAGGGTATCCGCTGGCGCATTGGCTCGCGCGGATGCGCTCGCGCGGCGGCCACGCGCTCCTCCTCATGGCGGTGATCGCGCCGATGCTGACCGGCATCGTCGTGCGCACCTTCGCCTGGATCACGATCCTGTCCGACAAGGGCGTCATCAACGCGA
>DAINQO010000299.1:0-3783 GCA_036742625.1 Microvirga sp. | reverse complement strand
AGATGATGTGCCAGCTCCAGATCTCGCCCTGCGGCAGGATCGGAGCGATGGCGCGCCAGACGAGCGAGAACTCCTGATCCGACGCCAGCCTCAACCCCGTCACCAGGGTGATGATGCAGGCGATCGTGACCGTCCAATGGATGACGAGGGTGCCGATGTCGGTCCGCGGCGCTTTGCCTGAACCATCGGCGGCGGCGGCGATTTCGGTCAAAGAGACGCGCGAACTCTGCCGGAAACCGGCTCTGGAAAGGTCGTTCAATGAAGCCCCCGCCACTGAGCTCGGCAGACAATGGCGCTTTGGCGCCTTCGCGTCCGCCAAGAAGGTTACCGGACTATTGAGGATTTGGAAGCAGATTTAACGTCAATGGTTAACCTCTTGCTACCGTTGCGACACTTGGTTGGTGCGCTGGCCGTCAAGCGGACTTGACGAGCCGCAATGGACACACGTTATGCGTGCTCCAGATTTCCCGCAAGAGGTTCTTTCACCACACCAACGATTAAGCATAACCGCCGATTCAAAGCCCCGCGGGCGCTGGCGCCACCGGGCTGGATAGCGTTCGCTGCCGGCGATGACCTCCATCGCGGAATACTGATGCCGCCGTCGCCCGAAGCCCCTTAGCCTCCGCGCCGCATGAGTGAATCGCAACCCGCCCGCCGCGTGAGCCACGCCGGCTGGCACGCGACCGCGTCGGCGCTGTGCGCGATCCTCGTCGGGATCGGCCTTGCGCGGTTCGCCTACACGCCCCTCATCCCGGCCCTCGTCGAGGCCGGGTGGTTCACGCCCGCGCAGGCGGCCTATCTCGGCGCCGCGAACCTCGCCGGCTATCTCGCCGGGGCGCTTGCCGGACGCGCGCTCGCCGCACGGATCCCGATCCCGATCCTGCTGCGCGGGATGATGCTCTTCGCCGCGGCCTCGTTCTTCGCCTGCGCCGCGCCTCTGGCCTTCTCCTGGTTCATCGTCTGGCGCTTCGGCTCCGGCCTTGCCGGGGCGGTCCTG
Organism: Microvirga sp.; assembly: GCA_036742625.1. Taxonomy (GTDB): domain Bacteria; phylum Pseudomonadota; class Alphaproteobacteria; order Rhizobiales; family Beijerinckiaceae; genus JAJKJG01. The sequence goes on along the minus strand of DAINQO010000299.1, from coordinate 2,786 downwards.
ATGGTGATCGCCCCGCCGGCGGTCCTGCCGTGCGTTCCGGCGCAGCGGCGCGGGTTCGCGGCCGGGGTGATCTTCACCGGCGTCGGGCTCGGGATCGCGGCCTCCGGCACGCTGGTGCCGCTGTTGCTGCAAGGCGGATTGCCGCAGACCTGGATCGGTCTCGGCACGCTGTCGCTCCTGCTCACCCTCGCTGCCTGGAGCGGCTGGCCGCGCGGCGACGGCATGCCGGCGCCGGCGCCGGCGCGGCCGGCGCCCGCGCCCGACCCGAAGCTCAGGGCGCTCTACCTCGAATACGCCTTGGACGCTGTCGGCTCGGTGCCGCACATGGTGTTCCTGGTCGACTTCATCGCCCGCGGCCTCGGGTGGGGGGTCGCTGTCGGCGCGTGGCATTGGGTGCTGTTCGGTCTTGGCGCGCTTGCCGGCCCGATGCTCGCGGGCATGCTCGGCGACCGCATCGGCTTCGGGCCGGCGCTGCGCCTCGCCTTCGCGATCAAGGCGCTCTGCGTCGGCTGGCTCGCCATCGCCGCCGATCCGGTGATGGTCGGCGTGACGAGCGTCATCGTCGGCGCCTTCCTGCCCGGGAACGTCGCGCTGATCCTCGGCCGGGTGCGCGAGCTTGCCCGCGGCGAACCGCAGGCCCAGAGCGGCTGGACCCTTGCCACCCTTGCCTACGCGGCCGGCCAGGCGGCCGCCGCCTACGCGTTCTCGTTTATTTTTGCGCACACCGGGGGCTACGCCCTCTTGTTCGGGATCGCGGCGGCGGCGCTGGCGGCGGCGCTGGCGATCGATCTCGTCGTGGCGCGGGCGGGCATCGGCCCGCGGCGGCTCGGCGCCGATCAGACCCGGTAGCGGCCGTTGCGCCGGACGAGCACGGTCGCGCCGACCGGAACGCGGTTGTAGAGGTCGACCACGTCTTCGCTGAGCATGCGGATGCAGCCCGAGGAGACCTGCTCGCCGATGGTCCAGGGTTCGTTCGTGCCGTGGATGCGGAACAGGATGTCGTGGTTGCCCTGGTAGAGATAGAGCGCGCGCGCCCCGAGCGGGTTGCCGAGCCCGCCCTCGGCGTAGCGCTGGAGATTCGGCTTGAGCTTCACCATCGTGGTGGTCGGATGCCAATCCGGCCACGCCGCCTTCCGGCCGACGTAGGCGACGCCCTTCCAGGAAAAGCCCTGCCGCCCGACCCCGACCGCGTAGCGCATCGCGGTGCCGTCGCCCTGGACGAGGTAGAGGAAGCGCTGGTCGATGTCGACGACGACGGTGCCGGGCCGCTCCGGGCCGTGATAGGCTACGGTCTGCGGACGCTGTTCCGGCCGCATGCGGTTGCGGTCGACGAGCGGGATCGGGAAGGGATGGTCCTCCCGCGTGCCGATGTACCAGCCGGCGTATTGGCCGTCGGTCGGCAAGCCGGCCAGTTGCGTTGTGTTGCAGGCGGCAAGCGGCGCCCCGGCGAGGGCGGCGAAGAAGGCACGGCGCGAGATCATCGGCACCTGACGGCAGTGTTTCGGTTGAATCGACATGCCCGCTGCCTAGGGGCCGGAGCGATTCGGGCCTAGTGCAGCGAGAACACAGTCGGCCCTTCTCGGGCGTCTCAAAGCCAAGCTCCGGCGGGCGCTTAGCTTGACTTAGGGGCCGGCGCCGCACTCTCTCGCTAAGACGACAGGAGGGAGAATCCGATGCTGCAGACGACGCTCGCCGGCAGCCTGCCGAAGCCGACCTGGCTCGCCGAGCCCGAACGGCTGTGGGCGCCGTGGAAGCTCTCAGGCGCCGACCTCGAGCAGGCGAAGCTCGACGCCACCATCCTCGCCGTGAAGATGCAGGAGGATGCCGGGCTCGACATCGTCAGCGACGGCGAGCAGGCCCGCGTGCACTTCGTCCACGGCTTCCTCGCCAATCTCGACGGCATCGACTTCGGCAAGAAGACCGTGATCGGCATCCGCGCCGACCGCTACAAGGCCGAGGTGCCGACCGTCGTCGGCCCGATCCGCCGCAAGGGCCCCGTCCACCGCGCCGAGGCGCAGGCGGCGCGGGCGCATGCCGGCCGCAAGCTCAAGTTCACGCTGCCCGGCCCGATGACGATCGTCGACACCATCGCCGACGAGCATTACGGCAGCCGGCGCGACCTCGCCTTCGCCTTCGCGGCGGCGCTGAACGAGGAGGCGCGCGAACTCGAGGCGATCGGCATCGACGTGGTGCAGTTCGACGAGCCCGCCTTCAACGTCTACATGCGCGAGGTCGCCGACTGGGGCATCGCCGCGCTCGAGGCCGCCCGCCAGGGCCTGCGCTGCAAGACCGCCGTGCACATCTGCTACGGCTACGGCATCAAGGCGAACATCGACTGGAAGGAGACGCTCGGCTCCGAGTGGCGGCAATACGAGGAGACCTTCCCGCTGATCGCCAGGAGCTCGATCGACCAGGTCTCGCTCGAGTGCCGCAACTCGCATGTGCCGATCGACCTCATCCGCCTGCTCGACGGCAAGGACGTGCTCGTCGGCGCGATCGACGTCGCCTCCGACAGCGTCGAGACGCCGGAGGAGGTCGCCGAGACCATTCGCGCGGCGCTGAAGTTCGTCGCGCCCGAGAAGCTCTACCCCTGCACCAACTGCGGCATGGCGCCGATGCGCCGCGAGATCGCCTATGGCAAGCTCGCATCGCTCGCCGCCGGCGCCCACCTCGTGCGCACGGAGCTGAAGCGAGGGTGAGAGCGCGAGCCGTCTCCCGTCCGGAGACCTCTGCGAAATGAGTTCGGCGCCGCTTCGCGGCGGAGTCTTGCGCTGGGTCCCGGGTCG